>JBBRMH010000021.1:0-33022 GCA_038230935.1 Burkholderiales bacterium
CAAGAAACGGCTGGAAAAACGCTTCAAAGACCCAGCCGACCCGCTCAGACTGGTGATTGTGCGGGACATGTGGCTCACCGGCTTTGATGCGCCCTGTGTTCATACCCTGTACGTGGACAAGCCAATGAAAGGCCACAACCTGATGCAGGCCATCGCACGGGTCAACCGGGTGTTCAAGGACAAGCAGGGTGGCTTGGTGGTGGACTACATCGGCATTGGCAGCGAGCTGAAGGCTGCAATGAAGGAATACACCAACTCAAAGGGCCGGGGCAGACCGACTGTTGACGCCAACGAAGCCTACAGCGTACTAATGGAAAAGGTGGACGTGCTGCGGGCCATGCTGCATGGCTTTGACTACAGCGGCTTCTTGAGGGGTGGCCACAAATGCCTGGCAGGTGCTGCCAACCACGTGCTGGGCATCAAGGAGGGTAAAAAGCGCTTTGCCGATGTGGCGCTGGCCATGAGCAAGGCTTTCACGCTGTGCTGCACCCTGGACGAGGCCAAGGCGGTGCGCGAAGAGGTGGCCTTCCTGCAAGGCGTCAAGGTGCTGCTGACCAAAAAGGAGGCTACGGCGAGCAGACGCACGGACGAGCAGCGCGAACTGGCGATCCGGCAGATCATCAGCCAGGCGGTGGTGTCAGACAGCGTGGTGGACATCTTTGATGCGGTGGGCCTGGAAAAACCCAATATCGGCCTGCTGGACGATGAGTTTCTGGCGCAGGTAAGAAATCTGCCGGAGCGGAACCTGGCCGTTGAATTGCTGGAGCGGCTGCTGGAGGGTGAGATCAAGGCCAAGTTTTCGACCAACGTGGTGCAAGACAGAAAGTTCAGCGAGATGCTGGCTGCGGTGATTGCCCGTTACCAGAACCGATCCATTGAAACCGCTCAGGTGATGGAAGAGCTGATCGAGATGGCCAAAAAGTTCCGCGAGGCCGCTTCACGCGGGCAAACGCTGGGCTTGAGCGATGACGAGCTGCGGTTTTACGATGCACTGGCTACCAATGAATCAGCAGTGCGGGAGTTGACCGATGAGACGCTTAAAAAGATAGCCCATGAGCTGACAGAGAACCTGCGACAGAACCTAACGGTTGACTGGGCCAAGCGTGAGAGTGTGCGCGCCAAGCTGCGGTTGATGGTCAAGCGTATTCTGCGCAAATACAGGTACCCTCCAGACTTGCAAGATGCTGCGGTTGACCTGGTGTTGCAGCAGGCGCGTGTGATGGGCGAACAGTGGGAGCAACTGGCCCTGTAAGAGCTTTTTGCTGGCAGCCTGGAAAAAAGCGGCATCAAGGGCCAGCGCAATTGCTTTTGCTGGGTTTTGGGGCTCAAGGTCATGACAATGTGATATTGGAAGCCTTGGCTCTGAAAGCTCTTCGTTGGCGCCCACCCAAATTCAGGAGTCTTTGCTGCACGCGTAATTTTGCGCTTTCGAGCACCTTCAGGCGCCACTCTCCGATGCCAAAGTTAGCCGGACCTCGCTACGGCCCATGGTGAGCCGCAGATTGCAGGGAATAATGAAACGGAAATAAAACGTCCCATGCCTGTTACGGTATGGGCGGGTGGCGACGCGAATTGGCACAGTTTTCTCCGTATGTGGCACACCAAAGTGGCACACGTGCGTGGAAAACCGCCAAGTCGAGGAAAAAAGCTAAGTCAAATCAATGACTTAGCTTTGTTTGGTGGAGCTGGGGGGATTTGAACCCCCGTCCGCAAGCCTTTTTCGGGCAGATCTACATGTTTAGCGGTCTGATTTGAGTCTTGCCACCTGTGTCGCGCAGTCGCACGCTACGCAGAACGCCAGTACCCTATTGTCTTGCCCCGGGCTAAGGTACCCAGCCTGGAGCCAGCCGATAAAATTATCTTTACAGCCTGGAACCCTTAACTTGCGTTAAAGACCCCTTGCCCAGCCTATCGGCCTGCTGTTGTAAAGCTCACAGGCAATTAAGCTGCGAGTGCGAAACGTTCGTCGTTTGCAGTTAGTTTTTTTGAATCAGTTTTACGAGCACACTCAGCTCGACATGCACCACACCGCGTCCGAACCCGCGTCGAAACCAATGCAGCCCCAGGAGCATAGTTTAAGCTATTTGCAGCAATTGCAAGAGAGCTGCAGGCGAAATGATGGTAGCGTCAGCTTTCCAGCCTGAAATACCGAGCGTTGCGCCCAGGTAACCGTATGACGCAGCTACGGTAGGCATGCCTGCAGCTCGGCCAGCAATGATATCGCGCTCATCGTCACCGACATAAATACATCGCGATGGAATGACTCCAATTTGCCGGGCCGCCTCAAGCAGTGGCGCCGGATGTGGCTTGGCATGCGGTGTGGTGTCGCCACTCACAATAGTCAGGGCAGTATCGAACAAGGGCATGGTCTGCGTAAGTGGTAGAGTAAAACGCGCAGCTTTATTGGTGACCACCCCCCACTTGAGGCCAGCCTGGTTGATTTTCGCAATCAGTTCAGACACGCCTTCGAATTCATGGGTGAGCCCGGTCATGCATGACTCGTAATTGGTAAAAAATTCTTCTTTGAGGCCCTCAAAGTCTCTATCCTGAGGCGTCACACCAAAAGCCACGCCAATCATGCCGCGCGCACCTGCGCCTGCCATGGGACGGTATTGAGCTAGAGGCAACGAAGTCAGGCCACGATCAGTGCGCATCTTGTCTGCAGCAGCACCCAGGTCAGGTGCACTGTCAATCAAGGTGCCGTCGAGGTCAAACAGTACAGCGTCTATATTTTTAAACATGTTGATATTGGCATCAAAACTGCGTTTCATTGGAAAATACCAAAAAACCTATCCCTTGGTGGTGGCAAACATGTAATTGACACTGGTGTTGGCATCAAGCCAGTAATGGCGACTCAAAGGGTTGTATTGCAAACCTTTGGTTTGCTGTAAATCCAGACCGGCTTCGCGGCAATAACCAGCCAGCTCGCTTGGTTTGATGAGTTTGGCGTATTCATGTGTGCCACGTGGCAAAAGATTGAGCACATACTCGGCACCAACAATGGCAAACAGGAAGGCTTTTGCATTGCGGTTGATGGTGGAAAAAAATACATGTCCACCGGGCTTTACCAATGTCGCGCAGGCTTTGACGATAGCAGAGGGATCTGGCACATGCTCTAGCATTTCCATGCAGGTGACAACATCAAAGCTGCCAGGTTGCTGGGTCGCCAGAGCCTCGGCACTGATTTCTCTGTATTGAACACCTTCAGTTTGCGCTTCCAGGGCATGCAGTTGTGCAACCTTCAGTGCTTTGGTTGACAGGTCAATACCCAGCACATCAGCGCCTTTGCGAGCCATGGCATCGGCCAAAATACCACCGCCGCACCCTATGTCAAGAACGCGCCGGCCCTGGAGAGGTGTCAGACCTTCAATCCAAGACAGTCTAAGGGGGTTTATCTGGTGCAGGGGACGAAATTCGCTCTCAAGATCCCACCAGCGGTGAGCAAGGTCTGAGAATTTGGCCAGTTCAGCAGGATCAAAGTTGTCGGTTGTATGCATGTTTCAATTATCGTTGAGACGAAAAAAAACCGCGCTTGAGCACGGTTTTTTTGAAGCAATCTGTAGGGACTACTTGTTGGCGCGAGTACCAACGACTTCGATTTCTACCCGACGATTCTTTGCACGGCCTTCAGCGGTCTTATTATCAGCAACTGGCTGTTTTTCGCCTTTGCCTTCGGTATAAACGCGGTTTTTCTCAATGCCTTTAGAGACCAGATAAGCCTTGACTGCTTCAGAACGTCTTACTGACAGCTTCTGGTTGTAGGCATCACTGCCGACAGAGTCAGTATGGCCGACAGCAATGATGACTTCCAGGTTGATGTCCTTGATCTTGCCAATCAGATCGTCAAGCTTGGCTTTGCCTTCTGGCTTGATAACAGATTTATCGAAGTCAAAAAACGCATCAGCGGCATAAGTGACTTTGGTAGCTGCTGGAGGAGCGACAACTACGGGAGCTGGTGCAGCAGCTGGCGCTGGTGCAGGAGCCACAACGGCTGGCGCTGACGCTGGTGCTGGTGCATCAGCTACAACTGGTTTGATGGCACCGTCGCAACCAGGAGCAGCAGTGGCTGGTGTCCAGTAGGCATCGCGCCAGCACAGTTCATTGGTGCCGTTTTTCCAGACCAGTTCGCCGTTTCCGTTTTTCCAGTTGTCGATTGTTTGTGCACCAGCGGCGGTAACAAGCGCTGCGGAAGCAAACAACATTGCCACTTTGTTGAGTTTCTTCATGGTTCTCCTCTAGAGAAAAGCCGCAGACTGGCTGCGATTGATAAATTACACGCTGTGAATGACCATCACTCAAAACGTTACAGATATTGTGCCACAGCCATTTGTTGGTACAAGCCTGTCATGGTTCCGGTCTTGCAACGACGTGAGAATCTTTGACCTTTGTTGCTAGAGTGCCACAACCTCAGTGTCGACCGCCGCCCTTTAAACTCAGGCTTTAAAATTTAGCAATACTTCCGTCGCAGATCGCGATATTTTTAGTCAGACCTTTCATGACCCAGTTTGCAAAAGAAACCCTGCCCATCAGTCTTGAAGAGGAAATGCGGCGAAGTTACCTGGATTACGCCATGAGCGTCATCGTCGGTCGCGCTCTGCCGGACGCTAGAGATGGGCTTAAACCCGTGCACAGACGTGTGTTGTTTGCGATGCATGAACTCAACAACGACTGGAATCGCCCTTATAAGAAGTCTGCACGTATTGTGGGCGATGTGATCGGCAAGTACCACCCGCATGGTGACAGTGCAGTGTATGAAACCATTGTCCGCATGGCACAGGATTTTTCCCTTCGCCATATGCTGGTTGACGGCCAGGGAAACTTTGGCTCGGTGGACGGTGACAATGCGGCGGCCATGCGCTACACCGAAATTCGCATGTCCAAGATTGCGCACGAGCTTCTTGCCGACCTTGACAAGGAAACGGTGGATTTCGGCCCGAATTACGATGGCAGCGAGCATGAACCCCTGGTCATGCCCGCAAGGTTCCCGAACCTGCTGGTCAATGGCTCATCCGGTATTGCTGTGGGCATGGCCACCAATATTCCGCCGCACAATCTCAATGAGTCAATCGATGCCTGCCTGCACCTGCTTAAAAACCCCGAAGCCTCGATTGATGAGCTGATGGAAATCATTCCAGCACCGGACTTTCCAACAGCGGGCATTATTTACGGCATCAATGGCGTCAAGGATGGCTATCGCACTGGGCGCGGAAAAGTGGTCATGCGCGCCAAATGCCATTTTGAAGACATCGACAAAGGCCAGCGGCAGTCCATCATCGTTGACGAGTTACCGTACCAGGTCAATAAAAAAACCCTGCAAGAGCGCATGGCCGAACTGGTTCACGAGAAAAAAATCGAAGGTATCAGTCACATTCAGGATGAAAGTGACAAGTCCGGCATGCGGCTGGTGATTGAACTCAAACGCGGGGAAGTGCCTGAAGTGGTCCTGAACAATCTGTACAAACAGACTCAGTTGCAGGACACCTTCGGCATCAACATGGTGGCACTCATCAATGGGCAACCAAAGCTGTGTAATTTAAAAGACTTGATTCAGGTCTTTTTGTCCCACCGGCGCGAAGTGGTGACCCGCCGCACTGTTTATACGCTACGCAAGGCGCGTGAACGCGCTCACCTGCTCGAAGGTCTGGCCGTCGCATTGGTCAATATTGACGGCTTTATTGCCATCATCCGTAGCGCGCCAACACCGCTCGTGGCTAAATCAGAGTCAATGCTGCGAGCCTGGGGCAGCAAACTGGTCAACGACATGCTGACGCGTCCGCGTGCAGCCGGTGGCGTAGTCAACCCCAACGACTACCGCCCTGATAGCCTCGACAAAGCTTATGGCATCGGCAGCGATGGCCTGTACCGTCTGTCAGAAACCCAAGCCCAGGAAATTCTGCAAATGAGACTGCAGCGCCTGACGGGACTGGAGCAAGACAAAATTGTGGCTGAATACAAAGAGGTCATGGTAGAGATTGACGATCTGCTGGACGTTCTGGCGCGGCCAGAACGGGTGTCCATCATCATCAGTGAGGAACTGACAGCCATTCGTCAAGAGTTCGGCCAGACCAAGCCTGGTGCGCGCCGCAGCCTGATTGAATACAGCTCGTTTGACCTGAGCACAGAAGACCTGATCACGCCAACAGACATGGTCGTGACGCTCTCGCATACAGGCTATATCAAAAGCCAGCCCCTTTCAGAATACCGGGCTCAAAAACGAGGCGGTCGCGGCAAACAGGCAACAGCTACGAAAGAAGATGACTGGGTTGACCAGCTGTTTATTGCCAATACACACGACTACATTTTGTGCTTTTCCAACCGTGGGCGGCTGTATTGGTTAAAAGTCTGGGAAGTGCCAGCGGGCTCACGCGGCTCACGCGGCAGACCTATTGTCAACATGTTCCCGTTGCAGGAAGGCGAGAAAGTCACTGTTGTACTGCCTTTGACGGGCGCTAAACGCACTTTTCCTGCAGATCAGTATGTGTTCATGTCCACATCCATGGGTACAGTCAAAAAGACAGCGCTGGATGAATTCAACAATCCACGCAAAGGCGGCATCATTGCCGTCAATCTGGACGATGGCGACTACCTGATCGGTGCTGCGCTCACCGATGGCCAACACGATGTCATGCTGTTCAGTGATGGCGGCAAGGCCGTTCGTTTTGATGAGGACGACGTTCGTCCGCTGGGCCGCAACGCAAGGGGCGTACGTGGCATGTCGCTGGAATCCGGGCAAAGTGTCATTGCCATGCTGGTTGCAGAAGATGAGCAGCAAAGCGTACTGACAGCCACCCAGAACGGCTACGGCAAACGTACGTCGATTACCGAGTACACCCGGCACGGGCGTGGCACCAAAGGCATGATTGCCATTCAGCAAAGCGAGCGTAATGGCAAAGTTGTTGCCGCTACGCTGGTTCATGCAGACGATGAAATCATGCTGATTACCGACAAGGGCGTTCTGGTTCGTACCCGGGTGAGCGAAATACGCGAAATGGGGAGAGCAACCCAGGGCGTGACACTCATAGGCCTGGACGAGGGCTCACAATTAATCGGAGTGCAGCGAATCGTTGAAAACGACGCTGCTCTTCATGAGAGCATGAATAGCAGCGAAGGTGATGGAGCCAGCCCAGCTATACCTTCTGATCCAATCGCACCTAATCCGGAAAATAAAGAATGAAAAATGTACTGTCTGCTTTGACCATTGCAATCATCGCGAGTATTTCCAGCCTCGCTGTGTCAACGGTCAGTCAGGCTCAAATCGTTGACCCAAAACTGGAGTGGGCCACAAAGGTTGTCGCACTTCAGCAAGGCCCGGAACTGAACCGTCTGGTCGATCAATTGGCCAACAGCACAGCCCAGGATCTCTTGCAAAAATGGGGGCCAAAACTTCAGGCCAGTGTCCCCAAGGCCAGGCAGCGGCAGGTCACTGAAGAGCTCAATACTGAGCTGAAAAAATACTCGAACGAGGTGGCACAGCTTATCGGCAGCAAAGTGGGAAAAGTCAGTGCCGATGCGTTGGTACCCGCTTACATAGAAAAGTTCACACTTGAAGAACTGCAGCAAATTGCTGTCTTTTTCGAGTCTCCAGCGATTAAAAAATACCAGGCCTTAGCGCCAGAGTTGGGAGCTGTGTTTATCCAGCGACTGATAGAGGCTGCACGCACCGATGTGTCAGCCCGCGCTACGCAGTTTGACGACACTGCCGCCAAAATTATGGGTACAAGTGCAGCACCTGCGCCATCGGGCAACGGCAAGCCTGCGGCCAAAAAATGAGCAGACCTTTCAATTTTTCAGCAGGCCCGGCTATGCTTCCTGAGGAGGTGCTGCAACAAGCGGCTGCCGAGATGCTGGATTGGCATGGCACTGGCATGAGCGTGATGGAGATGAGCCATCGCGGCAAAGAGTTTGTGTCTATTTATGAAGAAGCAGAACGCGATGTTCGTGAGCTGCTTGCAGTACCGCAGGAATTCAGCATTCTTTTCATGCAGGGCGGCGGTATTGCAGAAAATGCGATTGTTCCGCTCAACCTGTCACAAGGCCAGAGCGCAGACTATGTGGTCACAGGCAACTGGAGCGACAAGTCACAAAAAGAGGCCCGTAAATACTGTCAGGTCAACATAGCAGCCAGCAACGAAGCAGGCGGACATATTGACTTGCCCGTTCCAGCGAGCTGGCAACTGAGCCCGGATGCGCGCTACGTCCACATGTGTACCAACGAAACCGTGCATGGCATTGAAATGCATGAACTGCCTGATTTGAAGGCACTGGGCAGCACGGCACCGCTGGTCATTGATTTCTCGTCCCATATGGCGTCCCGCACGGTTGACTGGTCCCGGGTCGGCCTGGCCTATGGCGGTGCCCAGAAAAATGTGGGGCCTGCGGGTTTGACATTGGTGTTTGTGCGCAAAGACCTGCTCGGCCACGCTTTGCCGCACTGCCCGACAGCATTTGACTATCAGGTGGTCTCAAGCCACCAGTCGATGTACAACACCCCGCCCACCTACGCCATCTACATTGCCGGGCTGACTTTCAAGTGGCTTAAAAAGCAGGGCGGAATGTCTGTTATTGAGCAACGCAATATAGCCAAAGCCCAACTGCTTTATGACTTCATTGACGGATCGGATTTCTACACGAGTTACGTAGCAGGACAATGCCGTTCACGCATGAATGTGCCTTTTTTTCTGCGCGACGACAAACTCAATGATGTGTTTCTTGCAGGTGCCAAAGCGCATCAGTTGCTGCAACTGAAGGGTTATAAAACCTTAGGCGGCATGCGGGCCAGCCTGTATAACGCCATGCCCCTGGAAGGTGTGCAGGCTCTCGTGAACTACATGCGGAGTTTTGAGATTAAACATGCTTGACATGACACTGAATCTAACGGATTTACGCGTTCAAATCGACGCTATTGACCAGGAATTATTGACCTTGCTTAACCGCCGTGCGCAGGTGGCAGAGCAGGTTGGTGAAGTTAAAAAACATGAAGGGTCGCCTTTTTTCAGGCCAGACCGCGTCGCCAAAGTGATTGAGAAAATCCAGCACGCCAACAAGGGACCGCTAAAAAACGAACATGTTGCAGCCGTCTGGCGGGAAATCATGTCGGCATGCCTGGCGCTTGAATCTCCTGTACGTGTGGCCTATCTTGGGCCTGCAGGCACCTTCAGCGAGCAGGCAGCCCTGCAATTTTTTGGTTCCAGCATTGAGCATGTCCCCTGCGTGAGTATTGACGAGGTGTTTCGGGCCACCGCGTCGGGCAGCGCAGGCTTCGGTGTCGTGCCTGTTGAAAACTCCAGTGAAGGTGTGGTTTCACGGTCTCTTGATTTGTTCCTCAACTCGCCCCTGCACATTGTGGGAGAAACGAGCTTGCTGGTCAGACACAATCTGCTGCGACTGGTTGACTCCATTGAGGGCATTGAAGCGGTGTACGCACACCCTCAAGCGCTGGCGCAATGTCAAGGCTGGCTGACGACACACCTTCCCCATGCAGAACGACACGTGGCGTCCAGCAACGCGGAGGGTGCCCGGCTGGCGTCTACCAATCCTGCCTGGGCGGGAATAGCCAGCGAGCGTGCGGGTGCCCAGTTTGGCTTGCACGCCCCTGCACATGGAATTCAGGACGATGCCTTTAACCGTACCCGTTTTGCGGTGGTGTGTTTGCCGCAGACACTGCCGTCACCGCCGGCGTCCGGCAAAGATTGCATCAGTCTTGTTGTTTCAGTGGCCAATCGGCCCGGAGCGGTACATGACATTCTTGTTCCTCTGAAAGACAACGGCGTATCCATGACGCGTTTTGAATCGCGACCAGCGCGGTCGGGCCAATGGGAATATTATTTTTACATTGACCTTCAGGGACACCCATCACAAGAGCCCGTCAAAGCCGCTCTGGCGGAGTTGCAGCAGCTGTGTGCGTTTTATAAAGTATTGGGAACTTATCCTTCCAGCGAATAAGCAGGAAGCAGGGTTACCAGGACGCGCATTTACAAAAAGAAAAATGGTTCTATCCAATGTTTGAACAACTCGGACTCATCGGTTGCGGGCTTATGGGCGGCTCATTTGCGCTGGCGCTCAAGCGTGCCGGCCTTGTCAAGCGGGTGGTTGGTTACAGCAAGTCCCCCACGACCACAGAACGCGCACGTCAGCTTGGCGTGATAGATGTGGAAGCACCCTCGGCGCTGCTTGCTGTGTCGGGTGCCGACATTGTGTTGCTGGCTGTACCAGTTTCTGCGACAGAGGCAACCCTCAAGGCCATTCGCCACCTGATAACGCCCAATACGCTGGTCATGGATGTAGGCTCCACAAAACAGGACGTGGTGGAAGCAGCGCGCCGCGTTTTGCGCGACAACGTCGGCTGTTTTGTTCCCGCCCATCCGATTGCCGGCAAAGAGGTCTCTGGCGTTGAACATGCTGATGCCAATCTATACAGCGGCAGGCAGGTGATTCTGACGCCTATTGAGCGTACCTTCACCATTCAGTTGAAAAAAGCAGTTGATGTCTGGACAGCACTTGGTTGTGATGTCGTGCAGATGTCACCCCAGTCCCATGACGCAGCGTATGCCGCCGTCAGCCACCTGCCGCACCTGCTCGCTTTTGCGCTCATGAACAGCATTGAGGGCCAGGCTTACGGTATGGACTATTTGTCAATGGCAGGTCCGGGTTTTCGGGACTTCACCCGGATTGCAGCCAGCGATCCGAAAATGTGGCGTGATATTTTGCTTGCCAACAAAGAGGAGTTGCTGGCGCAGTCAAAAGTCTTTCAACAGACATTGGTATCTCTTGAAAACCTGATCAGCAGCGGGGACGGCGACGCACTTGAAACCCGTATCCAGCAAGCCAGCCAAACGCGTGCCGATTGGCGAATAGCCTCGCAAAAACCTCCTAAATAAGCCAGTCTCATGTTCGATGTTGCGTATCTCGATATCCCGCCGTTAACAACGGCAGGTGGCACTGTTCGCCTACCAGGCTCCAAGAGTATTTCCAACCGGGTTCTGCTGCTGGCAGCTTTGAGTCACGGTACGACCACCGTGCATGACGTGCTGGCATCTGACGACACCGCCGTGATGCTCACAGCGCTGGAGCAACTGGGTTGTTCCGTGCAGAAAAATGACGACACAGTCACCATCGGTGGGCTGGGTGGTCAGTTGCGCACCAGAAAAGCCAGCCTTTTCATGGGCAATGCAGGCACCGCCATGCGCCCTCTGACGGCCGCGCTTGCAATGTTGGGAGGAGAGTTCGAGTTGTCCGGCGTTGCGCGCATGCACGAGCGTCCGATTGGAGACCTGGTTGACGCACTGCGGCAGCTCGGTTGCGGCATTGACTATCTGGGAACCGCTGGCTTTCCACCGCTGCGCTTGTATCCAGGGGCTCTCCGGCTGAATGCGCCAATTTGCATCCGGGGTGATGTTTCAAGTCAGTTTTTAACCGCTTTGCTCATGGCATTGCCCCTGGTAGCCCATGAAGAGTTGTGTATTGAGGTCGTCGGCGAGTTGATTTCCAGACCTTATATAGAAATCACACTCAATCTTCTGGCCAGATTCGGCATCCAGGTCAGGCGTGAAGGCTGGCAGCGTTTTACGATTCCCGCAGGCAGTCGATACCAGTCACCAGGGCATATCCATGTCGAAGGTGACGCGTCATCTGCTAGCTATTTCATAGCACTTGGCGCAATCGCAGACTGCAGCGCAGGTCAAAATGGCATTGAAATAAAGGGTGTTGGAACTCAATCCATTCAGGGCGATATCCGTTTTGTGGAAGCCGCCAGAATGATGGGTGCGCAGATCAGCAGTACACCCAACTCGCTGCACATCTCACGCGGCCAATGGCCACTCAAGGCGATTGATCTGGACTGCAACCACATTCCCGATGCAGCCATGACATTGGCCATCATGGCGCTTTATGCCGAGGGCACCACTGTGCTGCGCAATATCGCGAGCTGGCGCGTCAAGGAAACAGACCGTATCGCCGCCATGGCCTGTGAGCTGCGAAAGCTCGGTGCAACGGTTGAGGAAGGCACGGACTACCTCAAGATCACTCCTCCGGCAACACCTCTGGAGTGGAAAACAGCGCCTATCCACACTTATGACGACCATCGTGTCGCAATGTGTTTTTCACTGGCAGCTTTCAATCCTGCCAAATTACCGATTCGAATTCTGGACCCGAAATGCGTTGCCAAAACTTTTCCCGACTATTTTGAAGCCTTGTTCGCGGTGACCGAGGCCGAAACCAGTCAGATTCCCGTCATCTGCATTGACGGCCCAACGGCCTCGGGCAAGGGTACGCTGGCAGCGCAGGTGGCACATCAGCTGGGCTACCACTACCTGGACTCAGGGGCACTTTACCGCCTCAGTGCATTTGCCGCCACTCGCGCTGGCGTGGAGCTCGATGATGCTGTCGGCGTAGCCCATGTCGCGCGTAACCTCACCGTCAGATTCAAAGGCGACAGGATTTACCTGGGGCTTGACGATGTATCAGACGCTATTCGCACAGAAGAGGCAGGTATGGCTGCGTCGAAAGTATCGACCCATGCCGAGGTGCGTATCGCGTTGCTGGCACTTCAACACAGTTTTCGCCGGCTACCGGGCCTGGTAGCCGATGGCAGAGACATGGGAAGTGTCATTTTTCCTGATGCACCACTTAAAATTTATCTCACAGCCAGCGCTCTTCATCGGGCCGAAAGGCGTCATAAGCAGTTGATTTCAAAGGGAAATTCAGCTACACTCAAAGATATTCAGCAAGATTTGGAGGACAGGGACGCACGCGACATGTCACGTCAAGTCGCACCTTTGAAGCCTGCTGATAACGCCCTGTTGCTTGACAACACTGATTTATCGATTGAAAAGTCGGTATCCCAGGTGATTGACTGGTGGCAAGGCACCCGGCCCTTCTGATCCCTGTCGCGTCCTCATGGGTGCATTGATCAGCAGGAAAACTGAACCCAACCTGCGGTCTTGACTGACTGCACAACAAGCCGCAAACAGAAACCAAACTTTTAGCAATGTCGCTAATTGAACCCTGTGTTGCGGACTAGGAAAATCAATGTCTGAATCTTTTGCTGATCTGTTTAACGAATCGCTCCAGCGCTCTGAAATGCGTACCGGTGAAGTCATCACCGCTGAAGTTATCCGTATTGACCACAACCATGTTGTTGTCAACGCTGGACTCAAATCCGAGGCTTATGTCCCCCTCGAAGAATTTAAAAACGACCAGGGCGAACTTGAAGTGCAGGTTGGCGACTTTGTATCCGTTGCCATTGACTCTGTAGAAAACGGCTATGGCGACACCCTGCTGTCACGCGACAAGGCCAAGCGCCTCGCATCGTGGATGAGCCTGGAAAAAGCGCTGGAATCCGGCGAATTTGTCACGGGTCAGACCAGCGGCAAGGTCAAGGGCGGCCTCACCGTCCTGGTCAATGGCATCCGCGCTTTCCTGCCCGGATCGCTCATCGACACCCGCCCTATCAAAGACTTGTCTCCGTACGAGAACAAGACCATGGAATTCAAGGTCATCAAGCTTGATCGCAAACGTAACAACGTCGTGCTTTCACGCCGCGCGGTTGTCGAAGCGTCGATGGGCGAAGAACGCGCCAAGCTGATGGAAACCCTCAAAGAAGGCTCATCCGTCAAGGGCATCGTCAAGAACATCACCGAATACGGTGCCTTCGTTGACTTGGGCGGTATCGACGGCTTGTTGCACATCACCGACATGGCATGGCGCCGCGTCCGTCACCCAAGCGAAGTGGTGACAGCTGGCCAGGAAATCGTTGCCAAAATCCTGAAATTTGATACCGAAAAGAACCGTGTTTCTCTGGGTCTGAAACAAATGGGCGACGATCCATGGATGGGCGTGAACCGCCGCTATCCGCAAGGCACCCGTCTGTTTGGCAAGATCACCAACATCGCCGACTACGGCGCGTTTGTGGAACTTGAGCCAGGCATCGAGGGTCTGGTCCACGTGTCCGAAATGGACTGGACCAACAAGAACGTGGCACCAAGCAAACTGGTGGCACTGGGCGATGAAGTCGAAGTCATGGTCCTTGAGATCGACGAAGACAAGCGCCGTATCAGCCTGGGCATGAAGCAGTGCAAGGCCAACCCATGGCAAGAGTTTGCACAAGACACCAAGCGTGGTGACCGCGTCAAGGGTCCAATCAAATCGATCACTGACTTTGGTGTGTTTGTTGGCCTGGCCGCCGGTATCGATGGTCTGGTTCACTTGTCTGACCTGTCGTGGAACGAAACTGGCGAAGCCGCTGTTCGCAACTATAAAAAAGGCCAGGAAGTCGAAGCCATTGTGTTGGCAGTTGACGTGGATCGCGAGCGTATTTCCCTGGGTATCAAGCAGCTTGATTCCGACCCGTTCACCACGTTTGTGTCGATCAACGACAAGGGTGCGATTGTGACCGGCAAGGTCAAGACGGTTGACGCCAAAGGCGCTGAAATCGATCTGGGCGAAGACATCATGGGCTACTTGCGCGCCAGCGAAATCAGCCGTGACCGCGTTGAAGACGCGCGTAACGTGCTCAAGGAAGGCGACGAAATCTCTGCCGTCGTGGTGAACGTGGATCGCAAGACCCGCAACATCCAGTTGTCGGTCAAGGCCAAGGACAATGCTGACCAGCAGGAAGCCATGGCCTCTTTGAGCCAGCAGTCAGTCCGTGAAAGTTCTGGATTGACAAACCTGGGTGCATTGCTGCGCGCCAAGATGGAAAACACCGAGAAATAAACGGACCTCCCGCAAAATGGCGTGCACAGGTTGTATTTACGTACACCTTCTGCACGCCATTTCACTGTCCCTCTTTTTTATGACCAGAAGCGATCTTGTAGAAAAATTGGCGGTACGATTTAGCCAACTAACGCATCGTGACGCTAAATATGCTGTCAAGACCATCCTTGATGCATTGAGTGAGTCTCTGGTGCGTGGACACAGGGTCGAGATTCGTGGTTTTGGAAGCTTTTCGGTTAACCGTCGCCCACCACGTATGGGTAGAAACCCGCGTTCCGGTGAAAGTGTCGCTATTTCAGAAAAGCGCGTTCCCCACTTCAAGCCAGGCAAAGCCCTGCGTGAGGCGGTAGATGCCCGCACCGAAGAATTGCTGACGGCACAAGCTTCAGACATTTCAAAATAAATCACCCTGTCAAGGTGCTGACTGCGATTATCCGGGGCTATCCGAGGAGACAAATTCAAGTGAAATACCTGATGTGGCTGCTTAAAGCAGCCATTTTTTTTACACTGTTTGCTTTTGCGCTGAACAACCAGCAGACTGTGGCTGTCCACTTCTTTTTTGGCACGCTTTGGAAAGCCCCTTTGGTACTGGTTGTGCTTGCGGCATTTGCGTGCGGCTTGTCACTTGGTGTTTTGGTCATGACGCCGCGCTGGTGGAGAAAAAGCAAGGCGCACCGCAGAGACTTGGCGCTGCAAAAAACGGTGCCAGAAATATCAGGAAAGATTGGCTCGTCTGCTGACAGCTCCGCTGCGCCCCGCCATGGACTTTGACTTCGCCTGGGTTTTGCTGGGTTTACCACTCGTATTCACATTGGGCTGGCTGGCATCCCGTATCGATCTCAGGCAGTTGCGAATTGAAAATCGTCAGGCTCCAAAAGCTTACTTTCGGGGTTTGAACTTTTTGCTCAATGAGCAGCAGGACCAGGCCATTGATGCGTTCATTGAGGCCGTACAAAACGATCCTGACACGTCTGAACTGCACTTTGCGCTGGGAAACCTTTTTCGCAGGCGTGGCGAGTACGAGCGTGCGGTACGGGTACACGAGCACCTGATGTCGCGGGGAGACCTGGCACAACCCGAGCGGGATCGGGCCCAGCATGCGCTGGCGCTGGACTTCCTGAAAGCGGGTCTGCTGGACCGTGCAGAAGCAGCACTGCGAAAACTTGAAGGCACGCCCTATGAAGAAGAAGCCCGGTTGGCCTTGCTGGCAATTTACGAACGCTCGCGCGATTGGGCGCACGCCAGCGACATTGCAAGCAAATTGAGCCGTCTTGGCCACGGCAGTTTCAGTGGACGCCAAGCGCATTACCTGTGTGAGCAGGCCAGTGCATTTCTGGCAGCCGGTGACGCCGATAAAGCCTTTGCTGCATTGCAGGCAGCGTGCAGACTTGCTCCAACTTCAGCCCGGCCATTGATTGATCTGGCAAAGTTGTACAGCCAGCGTAGTCAATATCCAAAAGCGTATGACACCCTGCTTGAGCTGGAAAAAGCGGCACCGCAAGCACTGAGCCTGGCCGCCGGTCTGCTGGTAAATATTGCACAGAATAATCACCTGTCTGTGCCCGTCATTGAGCTGTTGAAAACACACCATGCACGCAGTCCGTCACTCGATGTGATGGAAGCTATCGTCTGTCTGGAAAAAGACCCCGTCGTGGCTCGCCACTGGTACCTGCAGCATTTGGAGCGTGAGCCCTCTCTTGTAGCGGCAGCCCGATGGATTGCAGGTGAAAAATTCGGTGCGGTACAAAGCCAGGAACTCGTGCAGCGCGCCTTGGATCAAGCTGTAAAACCATTGATGCGTTACCGTTGTGCGGCTTGCGGCTTTGAAGCGACCCAGCACTTCTGGCAGTGCCCTGGCTGCCAGGCCTGGGACAGCTACCCGGCACGACGCGTGGAAGAGTTATGAGCCCCCCCCCCCGAAGGATTGTTGTACACCCCCAAAAAGGCTCTGCCTCTTCCGCACTTGCAGGGGGCAGCAACCTGTGGCCTGACAAAGCCGGTTCCATGGCGGCTGCTTGAATAAGAAGTTAACGTTATGACAGCAGGTTTTATTCCTTCAGCTGAAAAAATCTCGCAAGCCCGCGTGCTGGTCGTCGGTGATGTCATGCTGGACCGCTATTGGTACGGTGCGGTGGACCGTATTTCGCCGGAGGCTCCGGTTCCGGTGGTTCGCGTCACACATACAGAAGAGCGCATTGGTGCAGCGGCCAATGTGGCCTACAACATTGTCACTCTGGGTGCTCAGGCCTCGCTGCTCACCGTGGTCGGCGAAGACGAAGCCAGTCACCAGCTGGAAGCACTGGTCGCCAAAACTGGTATCACGCCGTATTTTGGCCGGGACGCACGGCTGAAAACCACTGTCAAGCTGCGCGTCATTGGTCGCCAGCAGCAGCTGATTCGGCTTGATTTCGAGAACACGCCTGAAAACGAAGTTCTCGCCTCGCAGTCTGCAGCGTTCGAAAAACTTTTTCCAGTGCATGATGCGGTGCTGTTTTCAGACTATGGCAAAGGTGGCCTGGCGCACATCATGCTGATGATTGACCAGGCCCGCGCCGCTGGCAAAGTTGTCCTGGTGGACCCCAAGGGTTCAGACTACACCCGTTACAAAAACGCTACCGTGATCACGCCCAACCGCGCAGAACTTGAACAGGTGATTGGCACCTGGCGTGATGATGCAGACCTTGAAGTCAAGGCGCACAACCTTCGCCGTGCACTCAATCTTCAGGCCTTGCTGCTCACGCGCAGTGAAGCGGGCATGACGCTGTTTGACGATCAGGGCCAATTGCATGTGCCAGCGGTTGCACGTGAAGTGTTTGATGTCACGGGTGCAGGAGACACCGTGATCGCCACTCTGGCCACGATGGCTGCTGCAGGTATGCGTCTGCGTGATGCTGTACCGATTGCCAACCGTGCCGGTGGGATTGTGGTGGGCAAATTTGGTACCGCCACTGTGAACTACAGCGAGCTTTTTAGCGCGCTCTAAAAAAGGAATACTCCATGAAAATAGTTGTGACCGGAGCAGCCGGCTTTATTGGCAGCAATATTGTCAAGGGACTCAACGCCAGAGGTATCGACGACATCATCGCGGTGGACGATCTGACCGAAGGCGACAAGTTTCGCAACCTCGCAGATTTGCAAATTGCCGATTATGTCGATGCCGATGACTTTTACGACCTGTTTGCAGAAGGTGCTTTCGGGCAAATAGAAGCTGTCTTTCATGAAGGCGCGTGCAGCGACACCATGGAGCTTGACGGCAAGTACATGATGGACAACAACTACACGCTGTCATGCGAGCTTTTTCAGTCCTGCCAGCAACAAGGCACGCGCCTGTTGTATGCCTCATCGGCAGCCACTTACGGCGGCTCTGACACCTTCAGCGAGTCCCCCGAATTCGAAAAGCCACTGAATGTTTACGGCTACTCCAAGCTTCTGTTTGACCAGCGTCTGAGGCGCGAAATTGGCAGGCGGTTTGAAAAGGCTTCCGTCCAGGTCGCAGGCTTTCGGTATTTCAATGTGTACGGGCCGCGCGAACAACACAAGGGCCGTATGGCGAGTGTGGCCTTTCACCAGTTCAACCAGTATCAAGCCGAAGGCAAGGTCAAACTCTTCGGCGAGTACGGTGGCTATGGTGCCGGCGGTCAGATGCGTGATTTCATTTATGTCGATGACGTTGTCGCCGTCAACCTCTGGTTCTTTGACCACCCCGAAAAATCTGGTATTTTCAACCTTGGCACGGGCCGGGCGCAACCGTTCAATGATGTTGCCATGGCTGTCATCAATACGCTGCGCGAGGGTCAAAACGATGAGGTGCTCAGCCGCGATGAAGCCGCTCGTGGCGGATTGATTGACTACACAGGTTTTCCTGCCGCACTGGTGGGGAAATACCAGAGTTATACCCAGGCAGATCTGGGTGCCCTGCGAGCGGCGGGCTGCGAACACGCCTTTGCCGATGTCCAAACTGGCGTGAAGGCTTATATGCAGTGGCTAAGCAAGTCAAAAAAATAGGCTGAAATCAGGGTTTCCCCGTCGAAAAGTATCGGCTCGCGGTCAACCCTAATGACGCTTGGCCGTTAGTTAGAAGGACCACTTCAATAGCGAGGCTGGTTCCTGTTTACCAAACCAAACCAATCTTCGAGGAGTTTTCACATGTTCAAGAAATTGCTGGCGTTTTTCGCTGCCATGTACATGGCCGTATCTTTTGCTGCTGTTGATGTCAACAAGGCTAATGCTGCCGAACTCGATGGTATCAAAGGCATTGGCCCTGCTATCTCCGGCAAGATTGTTGATGAACGTAAAAAAGGCAACTTCAAGGACTGGAATGATTTCATTGAGCGCGTCAAAGGCATCGGCGAAGGCAATGCTGCCAAGTTCTCTGCTGAAGGCCTGACAGTTGGTGGTGCAGGTTTCAAAGGTGCTGCTGCAGCTGCGCCAACTGCAAAAGCTGAAGAGAAAAAGCCAGAGGCCAAGCCTGCTGCTGTAACTGCACCTGCTGCACCAGCATCAGCTGCAAAAGAAGTGAAAAAAGACCCTAAGGCTGAAGCAAAAGCCAAGGCTGACGAAGAAAAAGCTAAAAAAGCAGCTGATGAAAAAGCCAAAGCTGAAGAGAAGAAGAAAAAAGCTGACGAGGCAAAAGCCAAAGCGGATGCAGAAAAAGTAGCCAAACCTGCGGCCAAAAATGATGTCAAAGCAGATGCCGCCAGCCTTGCTGCAAGTGCTGTCAAAAAATAAGCAACCCTCAAGAACACACCTACGCACTCCAAAAAAACCCGCAATCTGGCGGGGTTTTTTGTGTCTTTCTGACATTCAGACTCAGGCAAAACCAACGGCAGCACAGAGTCACCACTGATCGTGGGATGATATCGGTATGTTTATTTGAGGCATGCAGAAATGTCTGACGCGCTTACCCTTTTTTCACTTCCTCTTTTTCCCCTGGGCACTGTCCTTTACCCCGGAGGACTACTCAATCTCAGGATTTTTGAGGTCCGCTATCTGGACATGATTGGAAAATGCCACAAGACAGGTGCACCATTTGGTGTGGTGGCTCTCACCGAGGGCTCTGAAGTACGAAAACCCGACACCAAGGCGCCGACAGGTGACGGGTTTGCCAACGAAAACTTCAACGCAGTGGGTACGCTGGCAACCATCGCCGAGTTTTCAGTCCCGCAACCGGGTTTGATGGTGATTCGGTGTGAAGGAAGCAAACGGTTTGAAATTTCAAAGCGCGAAAAGCTCAAGCACGGCCTGTGGATAGCCAATGTCACTTACCTGGAGGACGACCAGACCGTCCAGATCCCGGATGATCTGCAAGGCACAGCTGACGCGCTGGGAAAGCTGATCAGGACGCTTCAGGAACGCGGTGATGTGTCACCTGAACAGATGCCTTTGACAGCACCTTTCAGGCTTGACGACTGTGGCTGGGTTGCCAACCGCTGGTGTGAGTTGTTGCCCATGCCACCAGAGCTGAAACAGCGTTTGATGGAACTGGACAACCCGCTGCTCAGGCTTGAATTGATCAGCGACATTCTGGAGCGCACAGGTATTTCACGCTGACGCCTGTAACAAGAAAGCGCTCTACTTTCTGATGTATTCCGGCACCTGCTCACGTAGCCAGGCACGCAGTAGCTGACTCGATGGTGCAGCACCAGCTTGCGCCACCCACTGAACTACAGCATCCACATTGGCAGCCTGCTGGCCAGAAGTTTTGGCTACACGGAGCTTTGGGTGTGGGGTAGGCAATGTGGTCTCATCATTTGCGAGCAACTCTTCAAAGAGTTTTTCTCCAGGCCGCAAGCCGGTATAAATAATCTTGATGTCATGTTCAGTCTTGCCGCTCAGGCGGATCAACATACTCGCCAGATCAACAATTTTCATGGGCTCGCCCATGTCGAGGACAAATATCTGACCAGAACCGCCCATCAGACCTGCCTGCATCACCAGTTGGGCAGCTTCGGGAATGGTCATGAAATACCGCACCACATCCGGATGCGTCACAGTAACAGGGCCACCACGCGCGATCTGGGCGGTAAAAAGCGGCACCACGGAGCCGCTGGAGCCCAGCACATTGCCAAAACGCACTGACACATACTGCGTGTCCTCAAACTCTGTAGCCACATCCTGCACCATCAACTCAGCCAGGCGTTTGCTGGCACCCATGATGTTGGTCGGGTTCACCGCCTTGTCGGTCGAGATCAATACAAACCGCCGCGCACTGCATAGCCCTGCGACCCGCGCTGCGTTCAGCGTGCCCAGCACATTGGTGCGAACCGCCTCGATCTCATTGAGGTCTTCCATGAGAGGCACATGCTTGTAAGCCGCCGCATGGAATACGACGCTTGGCCGGTGCGTCTGCGCAATCGCCAGCAGACGGTCAAACTCCCGCACGTTAGCGGTGTAGTAAAGCCCCTGCATCATGGGATGTGCCTCGCGCAGCTCTTGTTCCAGCTGATAAATGGCAATTTCCGAGACATCAACGCAGACCATGCGCCCCACCCCGAAGCGGGCAATTTGTCGGCACAGCTCGGACCCAATCGAGCCACCAGCACCTGTTATGAGTACAGTCTGCCCAGAAAACAAATCTGCCAGACCGTGCACATCCAGTTGCACAGCGGCACGGCCCAACAGATCTTCCAGTTCGACCTTGCGCGGCATCACACCATCGGCTTTCAGCCAGTCACCTGGTCGCGGCATCGTCAAGAGTGTCAGACCCATGCCATGCCTGAGTACCTCGCGGCGCTCAAACGACCCTGCAGGACTGGCAATCAATATGGTCTTGGCCCCCGTGTTTTCTGCAATATGCGCTATTGAATCAATAGCGCCCAGGACGCGTACACCCTGCAGTGAATGCCCCCGTTCTGCTGTGTGAGGCGACACAATACCGACAGGCGACCACTGTGCAGACCCTTTGAGGGCGCGCAGTGCATCAGTTGCTTCCTGGAGTGAGCCCACGATGAGCAAGGGCCGGGCGAATTGAGGCAGGGAAGAGCGCTCATTGAGCAAGCGCCAGGATGCACGCGCAGCGCCCAGCAGCAGTAACACCAGTAACGGTTGCAGTAAAAATACAGTGCGCGGGAAATTGGGCAGACGCAGCATCAAAATGGCAGCGGTAGCCAGCACGCTGCCAAGCGCTACACCAATGGTGAGCTGGCGCAGCTCATGCATCCCAATGAAACGCCATACCTGCCGGTACACACCGGTTGACAAAAGCCCGACTGCAAACGCAGCCAGTACCCAGGGCGTACTTTCAAACGCCAGCCCTGCAAACCCGGCTGGAATGTCCAGATTAAAACGCAGCCAGAACGCCACCCACCACGCCAGCCCCACCAGCAACAAATCAATCAGCAAAAGCGGCAGCGTGTGCCTACGCAATTGCACGCAGACTCTCCGATTGCGCCAATGCACGGCGCAGATGGGTGATAACGCGGTCTTGCTGCTCTTCGCTGGTGTTAGAGCCTGACGGCAGACACAAGCCGTGATGGAACAGCCCGCCAGACACATCCTGCCCAGGTGCATGGCTGAAGTAAGCAGCACCGGCAAACAGCGGCTGAAGATGCATGGGTTTCCACACAGGTCGCGCTTCAATACAGTGGCGCTCCAGATACTGGATGACGGCGGCACAGCGCTGCCCTGCCGCTGGCCCTGAGAGTCTCAAGCAGGTCAGCCAGCGCGTTGAATGAAAACCTTCGGGTTCGGGCATCCACTGAATTTCGGGCAAGTCCGTTAAGGCCTGCTGGTAGCGCTCAAACACGCGTCGGCGCTGCGCCACGCGTTGATCCAGTACACGCAGCTGGCCGCGGCCAATACCTGCCAGCACATTGCTCATGCGGTAGTTAAAACCGATTTCAGAATGCTGGTAGTGCGGTGCCGGGTCGCGCGCCTGGGTTGACAACTTGCGCGCACGCGCGACCAGGTCGGCATCATCGGCCACCAGCATGCCACCACCCGAGGTGGTGATGATCTTATTGCCGTTGAACGAGTACACACCGATCCGGCCAAAAGTGCCACTGCTGCGGCCTTTGTAATGACCGCCCAGCGATTCGGCGGCGTCTTCAAGCACGGGCACACCATAGCGGTCACAGATGGGCAGCAGGGCAGCCATGTCGGCGCTCTGGCCATACAGATTGACAATGATCACACAGCGCGGCAAACGCCCGTCGCGGTGTGCAGCCTCAAAGGCGCGTTCCAGCGCAGCGGGCGACATGTTCCAGGTCTCGGGTTCTGCGTCGATAAAAACCGGCGTGGCACCGCAATACAAAATCGGATTGCAACTGGCCACAAAGGTCAGCGACGAACAAAACACCGTGTCACCCGCTTTGACGCCCAGCAGCACCAGACCCAGATGCAGCCCTGCCGTGCCCGAACTCAGCGCAGCCGCATGGCCAATACCCACGTGCGCGGCCAGCTCACGCTCAAAGCCATCCACGTTCGGCCCAAGCGGGGCAATCCAGTTGGTTTTAAAAGCTTCATCTACAAAGGCAACTTCTTCGTCACCCAGATGCGGTGATGACAGCCAGACGCGCTGCGACAGCTCTCGGCGAAATACCGCGTCCACCACGCAACCGGAAGCATTGAGTACCGGGACATGGTCAATCTGATGTTTGTCCATCACAGCCAGTACGGCACTGGCCCCCGCTGCCTCATTGACCGTGATGGGCGTTTGTGCGGGCAAGCTGGCCACCGGCGTCTCATCGCCCATTTGCTGCAGGCGTGCGCGGCGCAGATCCCCGTCGGTGACAGTTCTCAGTAAAACGCCGCCATCGCCTTGCACCAGTAATACGCCGCGTGCCGTCGCGTCCAGCCGCTCCAGCGCTTGCCGCAACGTGCAGTCGGAGCCGATGCACAGAGCCTCAAATTCCTGACGATTCATTTCAATCTCCTTGCAGGCACACCGGCCCAGGTACCTGCCACGCTCACGTCGGCACGGACAACCGCACCAGCGCCTATCACGGCATCGTCACATACGCACACGCCGGGCAGCACGACAGCACCCGCACCAATCAGAACCCGTGCGCCAATCTGCGCCGCCCCGCCCAGCACGGCACCGGGGGCCATGTGAGAAAAATCACCGACACGCGCATCATGGTCAACCACCGCTGAATGGTTGATGATGACGCCCGTGCCCAGCTGCGCGCCCGGTGCCACGACACACTGGGCGGCCAGAAAACAGCCTGCCGCTATATCTGCATGGGGCGACACACTGGCTTTGGGGTGAACCACCGTCGCCAGCCGTTCCAGGCCCAAAACCATCGCCTCGCGCTGACGCGACAGATTGCTTCCAATCGACACATGCAAAGCGCCTGCTAACCCTTTGACACTGGACAAGTCAGTCAACCTGAGCATCGCCACACCGGGCAACAACTCACCCGTGCAAACTTCAGGGTTACGATCAGAAGCCAGTACAGTACCCCATTGCCCGGAGCACAGGACAGCATCAGCCACCACGCGTGCATGGCCACCGGCCCCAAACAACAGCAGGCTGGGCTTTGGTAAAACATCCCGTGTGTGGTCAGGCAGAGGCTCAATAAGCATTGAATTTTTCAAGAAGCGAGGAGTCCATGGGCAGACTGGCCAGGTGTTGAACAATGCGCTCACCGGCACATCCATCACCATACAGATTTTCACACGGCCTGCGCCCTTGCAAAACAGCTGCAAGCAATACCTGTGTGATGGCCTCCACGCTGGGCGTCACATCCACCACACAGGCATTGCGCTCACGCAGACGCTGCCGGTCACCGACATTGACCACCGGCGTGCCAAACGTGGCCGCCTCAATGATGCCTGCGGAAGAATTGCCCACCATCACCGCACAGTGCCGCATGGCGCTTGCGAAAACCTCCCGGCTCAGGTGCTGAACACGGCGAGAGCCCTCGGGGAGTACCACCTCGTCGAGCGCCCTCAATACCTCCAGCGATCCGGCATCGGCATTGGGCTCAAGCCACAGTACAGGCAAGCCCAGGTGTGCCAGTGCAGTCAGCAGGGCCATTGTCTGGCTATGGGCACTGCCAGACTGCTGCACCACCGGGTGAAACAAGGCCAGCACAAAAGGTTTGTCTGGCGGCATCTGCAGCGCCAGCAACACCTCTTCCCGCGAACTACTGGCCAGCGCCACCAGGCCATCCAGCCCCGGCGCGCCTGTCACAAATACATGACCCGGTATTTCACCCATGTGAAGCAAGCGCTCCCGCGACGTATTGGTCGCCACCATGTGCCAGGTACACAATTTGCTGATCGCATGCCGCACGGGCTCATCAACCGTGCCGGAGCGCTCGCCACCATGAATATGCACGCTGGCAATGCCCAGGTGCAGGGCCGCTATGGCACCCGCCAGCATTTCACCGCGGTCACCGAGCAGCAGCAAAAAATCGGGGCGTTGGGCTTCGAGCAACTGCGTTATGCCCTGCAGGCACCCGCCTATGCCAGCTGCCATACTGGCACCCGTGCGCGTTGTCACATCTACCGGTACCTCGCCACACACCGCCAGCCCGGCGGCACGAATGTCGTCCACCGTGTGGCCGTGGGCTGTGCTCAGGTGCATGCCCGTCACAGCCACTTGCACACGCAAAGCGGGACTGCTTGCCGCCTGCAACAGGGTCGAACGCATCAAGCCGAAATCAGCCCGTGAGCCGCTCAGGTAGATGATGTGGCGCGGGGCCATCATGGCCTGGGACTGTCCCGCTCAACGGGCAGGGTCGGCGGCGCAAAGTGATGCCACTGTAATACCGTACCAGCAGCGACATCCACTACCAAATGGCGACCTGTCAGATCGGGC
Source organism: Burkholderiales bacterium (assembly GCA_038230935.1). GTDB lineage: Bacteria > Pseudomonadota > Gammaproteobacteria > Burkholderiales > Burkholderiaceae_C > Polaromonas. Next base: position 25,478 of record JBBRMH010000021.1, read on the forward strand.
AAGTTGCGCGGTGCAATGCCCGTACCCGGACGACGGCAGGCCAGCATGGCTGGGGTCAACGCTACATTGGCCGCAATATCTATTTGCGCCACCACGCTGCGCCGCGCCACTCGGGCGGTGTCCAACTCATCAGGGCGCGGCGCCTTCACGCCATCTCCCCGCATGGCGCTGACCCGGCGAATGCCTTGCACCATGCGCGCAAAGGCCTCGGGCTCCAGCGATGCGCTGTGGTCCGGCCCCGGCAGCGCGCAATCGAGTGTGATGTGTTTTTCAATCACTGTTGCACCCAGTGCGACGGCGGCCAGCGGTGCTTCAATGCCCAGGCTGTGGTCTGAATAGCCAATCGCCACGCCCAGCTGCCCGGCCATCTGGCGCATCGCGGTGAGGTTCAGGGTGTCGTCCGGTGCCGGGTACGCTGATGTGCAATGCAGCACCACCACGCCATCAAGATTGCCACGCGCCTCCTTGACCCATGCCAGTGCCTCGACAATCTCGGACATCGTCGCCATACCGGTGGACATCAGCAAAGGCAATTGCGTGGCAGCCGCATACGTCACCAGCGCCCGGTGCGTGATCTCGCCCGATGACAGCTTGAAGCGCTTCACGCCCAGACGCAGCAGCAGGTCCACCGCCTCCAGCGAAAACGGTGTGGAGAAAAATTCAATACCAATGGCATCGCAGTGGGCCTTGATCTGCCGGTGCTGCGCCTCGGTCAGCTCCAGCCGTTCCAGCATCGCAAACTGGTCCTGGTCACCGGTCTGGCGCGACTGGTATTCGGCCGTGGGTGCGCCGGGCACTACCAGGTCCTGCGCCCGAAAGGTTTGAAATTTCACGGCATCAGCGCCCGAGGCCCGCGCGGCATCGCACAGACGCAGCGCCAGCGCCATGTCGCCGTTGTGGTTCACACCCGCTTCGGCAATGATGAAAACGCGCTGGTCTGCTGGGGTCATAGTGTGAGGGCCTTGTGCCGGTGGTAGAGCCACTCGGCGTATTCAAAATCGTCCAGGTCGTCAATATCCACGGATTTCCAGTGCGGCATCTCCACCACGCCCAGCTGGACACTCCACAGCCCATCGACCGCCGCCTGTGCAAGGGCTGCCCGCTGCCAGACATAAATTGAACCGTTGAGCGCATACACCGCAGGCGAATCCTGCCGTCGGATGCCGCCATGGCCCTTGCACAGCGCCATGCGACCATCTGCACCGCGCTCGACCATATTGAAATACGGGTTGTCTTGCGCCTGGCGCACACTGACCGTGAGCGGCATGTCCGGGCAGGCATTCAAGGCCTGCGTGATATCTTGCGAATCGCGCAGGGGTGATGTGGGCTGCAAATCCACAATGCGGGCAATGCGCTGGCTGTCCTTTTCCATACACTGCTCCAGATGTCGCACCAGATGTTCGATCACCGGCAGCTTGGCCGCCGTGTCACTGGCCAGTTCGGCAGGCCGCAGATATGGCACGGTGGCACCTGCAGCCCGCGCAATGTCTGCAATGGCCACGTCATCGGTAGATACAAATACCGCGTCCAGCAATGTGCAAGCCAAAGCCTGCTCGATGGTGTGAACGATCAGTGGCTTGCCCGCAAACAGGCGAATGTTCTTGCCCGGCAGGCCTTTGCTACCGCCACGGGCGCAGATGGTGGCAATGGTTTGTCCTGTGGTCACGCTGGGTAACCAGGTAAGTCGCTGCAGGTCATAAGGCCAGAAATTGCCGCAAAATGCCCAGGCCCGCCGCCGCACTGCGCTCGGGGTGGAACTGGCAACCGTAGATAGGGCCGCGTGCCACAGCCGCACAAATGCGAACGCCGTGGTAGCTGGTGTCTGCCAGCCGATGCTTTTCATGCGTCGGAACCGGCGCAAAAGAATGCACAAAATACACGGGCTCACCGGGGGCCACACCAGCCAGTGGCGTGCCTTGCCAACCCGCCCGGGCAGGCGGCAACTGCAGACCGCTCCACCCGATATGCGGAATTCGCAGTGACTGGCCCTCTGGCGTGGTTGCAGGCACTGGCTGCACGCGCCCCGGAATCAGGCCCAGCCCCATATGTTCACCCTGGCTGCTATGCTCTTCGCCCACATCAAACAGCAACTGCGCCCCGACACAAATACCCATGAAAGGTCGTTCGGTAGCCGCATAACGCTTGACCAGATCATCAAAGCCACGCAAGCGCAGCTCGTCCATGGCGTCGCCAAATGCGCCCACGCCCGGCAACACCATGCGGTCAGGCATGTCGCCCCCTTCGATGACGTCGCTGGCCTGAGCCGCCACGCGCACTGTGGCACCGCAATGCTCCAGCGCACGCACCACGTTGAGCAGGTTGCCAATGCCGTAGTCAAGCACCGTGACCCGGGTTGTGCTGCTTACCCTCACAGCCGCACCTCCAGGCCCTGCGCATGGGCCTGTTGCTTGATCTGCGCCAGCGTGGTGCGCTCCCAGTGCAGCGCGTCCGCTATGGCAATGCCGGATGCGCCCACGTCGCTGGCACGCTTGAGGTCCTGCGCATCGCCAAAACCGCCGCTGATGATGACAGGCACATTGACGCGCCGGTTCACCGCCGCAAGCAACTCGATGTCCAGGCCCTTGCGCGTGCCCTCCTGGTCCACCGCTGTGAGCAAGACCTCGCCCGCGCCGCGCCCCACGGCCTCGTCTATCCAGTCCAGCACGTCACGCCCGGTGTGTTCGCGGCCGTTGTCGGTATAGGCCTCCCAGCGACCGGGACCAGTGCGTTTGGCTTCCACCGACAGCACCATGCACTGCGCACCAAAGCGTTGTGCCACCTCGGTGATGAGTTCTGGCCGGGCAATGGCAGCGGTGTTGATCGCCACCTTGTCAGCGCCTGAGCGCAGCATGTTGTGTACATCCACCAGCGTGCGAATGCCACCGCCCACGGTGATGGGGATGTAGATCTGGTCTGCCGCACGGGCAATGATCTCGGACAGCGAATTACGCTGGTACAAGCTGGCCACAATGTCCATGAACACCAGCTCGTCAGCACCTGCTTCGTAGTAGCGCAGCGCAAACGTGTGCGGGTCACCCACCACACGCAGGCCCTCCAGCCGGATGCCCTTGATCAGGTTCGGGCCCTTGATGTCGAGCCGAGGAATGATGCGCAAGCCTGCCATGCGAGGGTTCTAGCCGCCGAACACGGTATGGCGCAGCTTCCACTGGTCCGCTTCACGCTTCCAGAGGTGCGGCGAGCGAAAGTTGTCAGCCAGCCGCATGAAGTAGTCGCGGTCCATCACCGGGCTTTCAAACATCTTGCTGGCTTTGGGGAACTCTTTGGCCTCAATACTCAGGTAGCGAAATATTTCCTCCGCAAAGCGCCCCGGAAACTCGCCATCGTAGCGACGCACCAGCGCCACACCTTCATCCCGCGTGATGTCGCCCGAGCGGATTTCCTGCGCGGCATCGTAAGTCGCGCGCCCAATGCCAAATTTGGTGAACGTGGTGTAGTAGTGAAAGTCGTCAATACGGTCGTCAATGCTGTTGTACTTGCTGTACGTGCCCGGCGTGCGCTCAGGTGAGGCTTCAAAACCGCCGTGCTCTACCGCGTAGTAGTAGCAGCTTTGCGGGTGCCACTTCAGGTAGTAGCCGAGGTAATGCACCTCGACCTGCTTGCGCTGGATTTGCACCGGGTCGGCGGGCAGGTAGGGCAGCAGGTCCTGCTCTTCCAGGCCGTAGTCGTCGTACAGGCTTTGCACCGACGTGCCACCCAGATAAATCTCAGACTTGTTCGACGCTGTGAAATAAGACCAGTCACGCTGCGCGCTGGTGGTGTCACCAATCGGGTTACCGTATTCGGCCTCGTTCTCACCATAGACCACAAACGGAATATCGTGCAACAGCGCCATGCGCGGAGCGAGCGACTTTTGCCCGAACATGAAGGCCTGAAACGGATGGAACAGGTTGTCCACCGCCAGCCGCGTGAGCAGCCGGTGCACCCGGCCATTGGGTGTCATCAAATAATTGTCAAAGCCTGCATGCAGCCACGACTGGAAGTTTTTAAAGCCCCAGTCAGTGTGGATGTGGGGTGCCCAGGTCACGGTGAGCGGGTGCATGTTGAACCGGGTTTTCAGCACATGCGAGGCGTAAAAACTGTCCTTGCCGCCCGAGCCCGGCAGCAGGCAGTCGTAGCCTGATGAACTGCGAAACCTGTCGCACAGCACGGCCAGCTGGTCTTCACGGTCTTTCCAGTCGATCGCACTGCTTTTCTGGCCCTCGGCAACCGTGCTGGTCCCGTGCTTTTGCTCGGCAAAGCGGCACGCATCACACACGCCTTCCGCGTCAAAGGCAATCGTGGCTTTTTTGCTGGCCTTGGTGTGCTGGTATTCCACCGCTGAATTGGGCCGCTGGTTGGAGATCACGCACTTTTTACAGAAGTGAACGTAGCGCGGCAGGCCGTACATAACACGGGCTTCGTCGTCGCTGGCCTCAAAGGCCGACAAATCAACAGGGGAAGGATTGGGAATGAGTGCCATACAGCCCGGAAAGTAACTAAAAAACGGATGGGAAAAAGGCATGGACCGCCTGCAGGCGACATGACGACCAACGGTATGAATTATAGAAGCCCGACCACCACATCCAGCACTTGCGCAGTCGCCGGTTGCAGGTGCTGCACGGCGCGGCGCGGCGCGTTGATCCAGCGGTTCAGCGCTTGAGGAATTTCAGCCACCCCAACCGCCTCGTCTGCGATGCCGTAGCGCGCCAGCGGCATCGCGCTATCAAACACCGAACCCAGCACCTGCACCAGCCGGCAACCTGCCAGATGCCCTTCCAGCCCCACCGTGGAACTCAGCGTCACGACCAGATCGACCGCGTGCAGCAGCGGGGCCAGCGGCCAGTCTTGCCCGGTCAGCACCATGCGCGCGTCGTCTGCAATGACCGGGGCTGGCTCACCCGCCCTGGCCCGAATACACAGCACCACATCGTGACGTGACAAAACCCAGGCCATCACCTGCGCCAGCGCTCTGGCTGGCAGGTCGGGGTTGCCTGCGCGTCCGTCAAAGGGATGGACCGCAGGCTCGACCTGATTTGGCCAGACAATGACCCGCTTGCCAGCCCAACCCTGGGCCAGGCGCAGCTGCTGGCCCTGCGCCATCGCCGTTGCAGTGTTGAGCGCATCAAACCCGGGGTTGCCCGTGACCACGACTTGCTTTGCGCCCCGCCCCGCTGCGATTAAAAACTGCCGCACGGACTCGTTGAGCACACACACCCGGTCGGCGTAGTGGGCATCTCCAATCCACTTGACCTCGTCAATGGCAAACAAATCCACCACGCACACCGATGGGATGCCCAATTGCCGCGCCGCGACGATGGCTGCCCGCTCGGCGCGTGGTGAATTGGTGGCCACCACCAGGTCCGGCCTGATTTTTTTGAGAATGCGCCTCAAGGTAGCGATGGGTAAAAACGCCTGCCTGCCATTCTCAAGGTAGCGTGACCCGGCCTCTTGCAGCCCCACCTCGGCCACCAGGTCTGCAAAAGACAAGCCCAGATAAGCCGTGGTTTCCTCCGCATCAGCAACCGGCGCACCCAGTACGGCCATCAGGCGACGGCCCTGCGCCAGGGCAGGTGCATCGCCCGTCTCCACAAAGTCCTTGAACTGCACCACCTCCAGCCCCGTCGCCCGCGCTGCCGGAGCTGCCGTGGTGAGCGCCAGCACCACGGGCCGCGCCAGGCCGCTGGCTGTCAGGGCCTGGGCGACTGGAATCAGCATCTTGATATGCCCGCTGCCATAAGCTACAAAAAGCACCGTTTTTAACGTCACTGCAGTTCACCGCCTGAGCCTTCAGCCCACAGCGCCAGCGCCGCCAGCGCACGCAGCTCACGCGTAAAGTTGGCAGCCCCACTGCGATGAGATTCAAGCATCAAATCAATGCCTGGCGCAGTAAACACCTGCGCCAGCAGCTCACTTTTTTGTAGCGTTTCTTTGAGCCAGGGGTAGCTCGTACCTTTGAACCAGTCGCCCACAGGTACGGTGAACATCTGCTTTTTGCGGTGCGCCAACGCCTCACCAATCAGTGGTGCAGCGGCTTTTTTGAACCAGTGCTTTTTGTCGCCTTCGGCAGACAGCTTGGTCGTGCCGCGCGAAGAAAAGGCGAATTCCATCATGCGGTAGTCCAGAAACGGCGTGCGCGCCTCGATGCTCACCGCCATGCCCATGCGGTCGGGTTTGACCAGGTTGTTGCCGCTCAGCAGCAACTGCATGTCCAGGTACAGCGCCTGGTTGACGCGGTCAAAGTGCCCGGCTTCGTCAAACCAGGGCTGGGCGGCTTGTTCAAAACTGTCGATGCCAGCGAGCTGGTCGCGTACCTTGGGCTGGTACAGCGCCAGCTTGTCCGTTGGCGAAAACAGCGAGATCGAATCAAAGTATTGCCTTTGAAAAGCCGCGTCGGGCAGGGTTTGCACGTCAGGCCGGGCAAAAAACGCCGCGTATTTGTCATAACCCGCAAACAGCTCGTCCCCGCCATCGCCTGTGAGCACCACCTTGACATGCTTGGCTGCCAGCTCGCTCACGCGCAAGGTGGGCATGAAGGATGCGTCCCCATGCGGCTGGTCGAGGTGCCAGAGCACTTTGGGCCATTGCGCCAGCATGTTGAGTTCGGCCACCTCCATGGTGTGGTCGCAGCCAAAGCGCTGCGCTGCCTGCAAGGCAAAGGCAGACTCGTCGTAGCGGGGGTCTTCAAACCCGATACAAAAGGTCTTGACCGGCCGGCTGACGTGCCGTGCCATCAGGCCGACGATGGTGCTGGAATCGACCCCGCCCGACAGAAAAGCGCCAAACGGCACATCAGCCCGCAGGCGGATGCGGGTGGCGTCGTCCAAAATAGCCATGAACTGCTCTGACCATTCGCCAAGATCAAAATTCCGCTCGCGCTGGTCAGCCAGAGACCACCAGCGCTGCGTTTGCACCCCCATCGCACCGGGTTTGCGGCTAAACCGCATCCAGGTGCCGGGCATGACATGCTGCACGCCCTGGTAAATCGTCCATGGTGCGGGAATGTAGTTAAACGTGAGGTAATGATGAATTGCTATTAAATCTATAGCTGGTGGCGCACTGTTTGATTGGGCCAGAGGCATAATTGCCTTGATTTCTGAGGCAAACAGCACCTGTTCGCCATCGTCCAGCACATACAAAGGCTTGACACCAATACGGTCCCGCACCAAGTACATCGCGTCTTCACGCGCATCGTCAATCGCAATGGCAAACATGCCATTGAGTTTTTGGATACAGGCGATGCCTTCGCGCTCGTACAGCCGCAAAATCACCTCGGTGTCTGACGCGGTTTTGAGCTGCACACCCTGCTGGCGCAACTCCGCCGCCAGCTCGATGTAGTTGAAGATCTCGCCGTTTTGTACCACGGCAATCTGGCCGTCATCACTCACAAAAGGCTGATGGCCACCCCCAATGTCAATAATGGAGAGGCGCCGGTTGCCAATGCCCACGCCGCGCTGCGGCTGGTGCCAGATGCCTTCGTCGTCCGGCCCTCGATGCACCAGTTTTTGCGCCGAGTTGCGCAGGGCGGCGTCCGGCAGCGGCTTGCGG
>JBBRMH010000022.1:0-31620 GCA_038230935.1 Burkholderiales bacterium
AGACGCTCGGCTCCAACCGGCTCGATGCCGTGTTTGTAGCCATTGGCGGCGGCGGGCTGATTTCGGGCGTGGCGAACTACATCAAGGCGGTGCGGCCTGAGATCAAGGTGATTGGCGTGCAGATGAACGACTCTGACGCGATGATCCAGTCGGTCAGCGCCAAAAAGCGCGTCACCCTGCCTGACGTGGGCCTGTTTTCAGACGGCACCGCTGTCAAGCTGGTGGGCGAAGAAAATTTCCGCATCAGCCGGGCACTGGTCGATGAGTTCATGACCGTTGACACCGACTCGGTCTGTGCGGCGATCAAGGACGTGTTTGTGGACACCCGCAGCATCGTCGAGCCCGCTGGCGCGCTGGCGGTGGCGGCTATCAAGAAATACGTGGCGCTTCACAAAAAGCGCGGCGAGACCTACGCCGCCATTTTGTGCGGTGCCAACATGAACTTTGACCGCCTGCGCTTTGTCGCCGAGCGCGCTGAAGTCGGCGAAGAACGCGAAGCGCTGTTTGCCGTGACGATTCCTGAAGAACGCGGCAGCTTCAAACGGTTTTGCGAGCTGATTGGCGCGTTGCCAGGGGGGCCGCGCAGCGTCACAGAGTTCAATTACCGCATCAACGATGCCGCCCAGGCCCATGTGTTTGTCGGCTTGACTACTTCTGCCAAAGGCGAAAGCACGAAAATCGCCACCAAGTTTTCACGCCACGGCTTCAAGGCGCTGGACCTGACGCACGACGAGCTGGCCAAAGAACACATCCGCCACATGGTGGGCGGGCACAGTGCGCTCTCAAAAGATGAGCGCCTGCTGCGCTTTGTGTTCCCCGAGCGGCCTGGGGCCTTGATGAAGTTTTTATCCAGCATGCAGCCGGGCTGGAACATCTCTTTGTTCCACTACCGCAACCAGGGCGCTGACTACGGGCGCATTCTGGTCGGTTTGCAGGTGCCCAAGGCTGACGACAAGGCCTTCAAGGCGTTTTTGGACACCATCGGCTACCCGCATGTGGAAGAAACCGACAACCCGGTTTACCGGCTGTTTCTGCAAAGCTGATTCGCCTGTATGACTGTCGCCAATTCATCGGTATGTCCTGGCTGCGGCTCAGGCTTGCGTTGCGGTATGGTCTCAGGGGACGCCACCTGCTGGTGTTTTTCAATGCCGCACGTTGTGGCGGTTCCGCCCGCAGACAGCACCCGGCAAGCCAGCTGCCTGTGCCCGGCCTGCCTTCAACAACTCATCGACAACAATGCTGCCCGCCATGACCTTTACCCTGCCACAGATTGACCCCATCTTTGATACCGCCCTTGCCGCCCGCCTGCGCCACAAAATTGACCACAAGACCAAGCCGCTGGGCGCACTCGGCCAGCTTGAAGACCTGGCATTGCAACTGGGGCTGATCCAGCGCAGTGAAGCCATCCAGCTACACGCCCCGCAGATGGTGGTGTTTGCTGCTGACCACGGGATTGCGGCTGAAGGCGTGTCGGCTTTTCCCCAGGCGGTGACGCTGCAGATGGTGGGCAATATGCTCGCTGGTGGTGCGGCGATCAATGTGCTGGCCCGGCAACACGGCTTTGCCTTGCAGGTGGTCGATGCAGGCGTTGCCAGCGACATGGCCGACCACCCCGGTCTGGTCAAACGCAAAATGGCCCATGGCACGCAAAACATCTGCCTCGGCCCGGCCATGCAGGCGGCGCAGTGTGACGCGGCGCTGCAAGCAGGCAGCGATGTGGTTAAAGACCTGCCCGGCAATGTCATCGCGTTTGGCGAAATGGGCATTGCCAACACCTCTGCGGCCACACTGCTGCTGCACCGGCTGGCAGGTGTCAGTATGGAAGATGCCACAGGCCGTGGCACCGGGCTGAGCGATCCGCAACTGCTGCACAAGCAGCGCGTGCTGGCCCGCGCTGCGGCACAGCACCCGAATGCGGTGGAGCCGCTGCAGGCGCTGGCAGCGTTCGGTGGTTTTGAGATTGCCATGATGGTTGGGGCCATGCTGCAAGCAGCAGCTGAGCGGCGCGTGATTCTGGTCGATGGCTTTATTGCGGGCAGTGCGGCACTGGTGGCCACGGCGCTGGTGCCGCAGGCCAAAGACTACATGGTGTTTTGCCACCGCTCGGCTGAGCGCGGCCACCGCCTGCTGCTGGAGTATCTGCAAGTAAAGCCGCTGCTAGACCTCGGTATGCGCCTGGGTGAAGGCACGGGCGCGCTGCTGGCCTGGCCGCTGCTGCAGTCCAGTGCCTGCTTGCTGGGCGAGATGGCAAGTTTCGAGTCGGCGGGTGTCAGTGGCAAGGAACAGGCTTGAAGCCGTGATGCGTCCGTTATGAATTCAGTGCTTCAGCTGGTGCGGGAGTTTTTGCTCGCCGTGCAGTTTTTCACCCGCATTCCCATCGTGGGCCGTCTGGCGGACTGGGTCGGGTTCAGCCCTGAACTGCTACGCGCCAGCGCCGGGCATTTTCCGGGGGTGGGGCTGCTGGTCGGCGTGGCGGCAGCTGCCAGCTATGCCTTCGTCAACGCGATGCTGCCGGACACCCACTTCACGCCGCTGGTGGCGGCTGTGCTGTCAACCATCGTCTCGGTGCTGCTGACCGGCGGCTTCCACGAAGATGGTCTGGCTGATGTCGCCGATGGCCTGGGCGGCAGCTATGACCGGGAGCGGGCGCTGGACATCATGAAAGACTCGCGCGTGGGCGCTTTTGGGGCCATGGCGCTGGTGCTGGCCCTGTTGGGCTCGGTGGAAGGCGTGCCGACCGGCTGGGACGAGGCCCCGCTGAGCACCTGGTACGTGTGCGCCGCCCTGGTGGCCGGGCATGCCGTTTCACGCGCGCTGCCGTTGCTGCTGATTGCCTGGCTGCCGCATGTGGGCGACACCGCCACGTCCAAATCCAAACCCCTGGCCGACCAGATCGCCCCGCGCAGCCTGCTGATGGCACTTATATGGTTGTTTATGGCTCTGGCCCTTGTATTTACTGCCTTAGATGCTACTAATTTAATAGTATCCTGCAGTTTTGCCGTGCTGGCGCTGCTGTGGATGGGCCGCTGGTTCAAACGCCGCCTGCAGGGTTTTACAGGCGACTGCCTGGGTGCCGCGCAGCAGGTGTGCGAGATTGCGTTTTATCTCGGCATGGCCGTGGCGCTGTGACGCTCTGGATGGCCAGGCATGCCCAGCCGCTGATCGATGCAGGTATTTGCTACGGCCAGCTGGACATGCCAGCCGATGCCAGCGCCACCCTGGCCTGCGCACAAGCCCTGGTCAACCTCTTGCCACCTGGCATTACCGTGGCGGTCTCCCCGCTACAAAGATGTGAGCAGCTGGCGCAGGCGTTACGCGGGCTAGCGCCCGATTTGACTATAAATACAGACACCCGGCTGCAGGAAATGAACTTTGGCGCCTGGGAGGGCCAGCGCTGGGCTGCCATTGCCCGCGCCGAGCTCCAGGCCTGGACCGATGACTTTGCCAATTACCAGCCTGGCGGCAGCGGTGAAAGCGTCAACACCTTCATGGCGCGGGTCGCAGCTGCTTTCGACGCCCTGCCGCGCACCGCAGACACGCTGTGGATCACCCATGCAGGCGTGATTCGGGCGGTGGAGCTGATTGCCAGCGGCCAGCGTCTATTACAGCGGGCAGACCAGTGGCCCATAGCCGCACCGGCCTATGGACAATGGTGCAAACTCGACCTTCCACCCGCAACACAAAGAACACCATGGCCACCAATCTTGACGGGCAACTCGTTGTAGCGATTTCCTCGCGTGCGCTGTTTGACCTGGAGGAAGAAAACCGCGTGTTCGAGCAGTCAGACGACCGCGAGTACATGAAGCTGCAGCTGGCGCGACTGGACGAATCCGCCAAGCCAGGCGTGGCTTTCTCGCTGGTTAAAAAACTGCTGGCTTTCAACAGTCCGGACAGCCCGGACAGCCGGCGGGTCGAGGTGGTGATTTTGTCGCGCAACGACCCGGTTTCGGGGCTGCGGGTGTTCCGCTCGGTGCAAAGCCATGCCTTGAGCGTGGCGCGCGGCGTGTTCACGCGGGGGCGCGAGCCGTGGCGCTATTTGTCGCCGCTGCAGGCCAACCTGTTTTTGTCAGCCAACCCCGAGGACGTGAAAGCCGCGCTGCTCAGGGGCTTTCCGGCAGCCACGGTGGCCACACATTCGGTACGCGCCCGTGACAACTACCCGAACGAAGTCCGGATTGCGTTTGACGGTGACGCAGTGCTGTTTTCAGACGAGGCCGAGCAGGTGTTTCAGAAGGGTGGGCTGCCTGCCTTCCAGCAGCATGAACGCGACAAGGCCGTGCTGCCGCTGCCAGACGGGCCGTTCAAGCCGCTGTTGCTCGCCCTGCAACGCCTGCAGCAGGCGGGCACACCGACGATGCGGCTGCGCACCGCGCTGGTCACGGCCCGAAGCGCCCCGGCGCACGAACGCGCCATTCGCACCCTGATGAACTGGAACATCGAGGTTGATGAAGCGATGTTTCTGGGGGGTCTCGCCAAAGGCGAGTTCCTGCGCGAGTTCGAGCCCGACTTTTTCTTTGACGACCAGACCGGCCACGTCAATTCAGCCGCCCAGCATGTGCCTGCAGGGCATGTTGCCAGTGGTGTGTCCAATCAGCTGTCCTGAATCCTATACAACGGTTAACAAGAAAATCCCCGTATGACCATGCTCTCAGGTATCAAGACCAAGCTCAGCGCTTTCCAGCACTTCACCCGCCGCGTCTGGGCGCTGTCAGCGCCTTATTTCAGGTCTGAAGACAAGTGGCGTGCGCGCGGCCTGCTGGCAGCCATTGTGGTGCTCAACCTGGCAGCGGTGTACATGCTGGTGCTGCTCAATGACTGGAACCGGGTGTTTTATGACGCTCTGCAAAACAAGGACCAGCCGGTGTTCTGGACCCAGCTGGTGCGCTTTACCTACCTGGCTTTTGCCTTCATCATCATTGCGGTGTACAAGTTTTACCTGACGCAGCTTCTGGAAGTGCGCTGGCGTGCCTGGATGACCGCGCACTACCTGCAACGCTGGCTGGCCGACCACGCTTTTTACACGCTGGAGCTGGCACGCTTTTCCAACAACAAAGCCACAGGCGACAAAGCGCTAAGTGACAACCCCGACCAGCGGATTCAGGAAGACATCAACCTGTTCACCACTTACAGCGTGTCACTGAGCATGGGCCTGCTCAATGCGGTGGTGACCTTGCTGAGTTTTATAGGTATTTTGTGGTCACTTTCAGGTGCGTTCTCGTTCACCCTGGGTGGCACCAGTTACAACATACCGGGCTTCATGGTCTGGATGGCGGTGCTGTACTGCGTGGTGGGCAGCGTGATCACGCACTACATTGGCCGCCCGCAGATCAAACTGAACTTCGAGCAGCAGCGCTATGAGGCCAACTTCAGGCACCACATGGTGCGGGTGCGGGAATACAGCGAGTCGATTGCACTCGACAAAGGCGAGGCCGTTGAGCGCACGCAGCTGGATTTGCGTTTTTCCAGCGTGCTGGCCAACTACCTGACCTTGATAAAAAAGCAGAAAAACCTGGTCTGGTTCACCAACTTTTTTGGCCAGGCGGCGGTGGTGTTTCCGTTCATTGTGGCAGCGCCGCGCTTTTTCAGCGGTGCAATCCAGCTCGGTGAGCTGATGCAGATATCGTCCGCCTTTGGGCGGGTGCAAGACTCACTGAGCTGGCTGGTGGACAACTACAGCAGCCTGGCCGCGTGGCGCGCCACGACCGACCGCCTGACCAGCTTTGAAGATGCAATAACGGCTGCAGGGCAGCAAATACGGGCGCAAGCAGCTATTAATTCAGAAGCAGATGACAAATTAGCTGCGGCGGAGCCAACCACGCTGGCCACCAGCGGCCTGAGCTTGAGTCTGCCCGCAGGTCAGGTGCTGCTCAGTGGCTTGAGCCTGAGCGCCTATGCCGGTGACAGCGTGCTGTTCAAAGGGCCATCGGGCAGTGGCAAATCAACGCTGTTCAGGGCGTTTGCGGGTATCTGGCCGTTCTCCAAGGGCGCGACGCATCTGCCGCAAGGGGCCATGTTCATTCCCCAGCGCCCGTATTTCCCCGATGGGTCGTTGCGCGACGCGCTGGCTTACCCGCAACCCGCCACGCAGTACAGCGACGAGGCACTGAAGCAGGCGCTGCAAGATGCCCTGTTGCCACAACTGGCCAGCCGCCTGGATGAGCCGGACGCCTGGAGCCAGAAGCTGTCGGGTGGCGAGCAGCAGCGCCTGGCGATTGCCCGCGTACTGCTGAAAAAACCGCAGTGGATTTTTGCCGATGAAGCCACCAGCGCCCTTGATGATGCGGCTGAACAAGCACTGTATTCAAAACTGCAGGCGCATGTCCAGGCTGTGCATGGCGGCATGGTCTCGATTGCGCATCGCCCCAGTGTGGCGGCTTTTCACAACTGGCAATGGACGCTGGTACCGCAGGGTACAGACGCGCCAGCGCGCTACCAGCTGCAGGTTGCGGCCATGGCTGCGCCAGCATCGCCACTGACACCACTGATGCCGCAGCCGCCTCACACAGCGCAGTAGCGTTCCTGAATTTCCTGGTCGGCCAGCAGCGTTTTGGCATCGGCCTGGTGCACGACCACACCCTGGTCCAGCACATAGGCGCGGTCTGAAATGCCCAGGGCGCGTTCGACGTTTTGCTCGACCAGCAAAATGGTGATGCCTTTGGCCTTCATGCGCGTGAACAGCTCGAACATTTCGTCAACCAGCACGGGCATGATGCCCTCTGAAGGCTCATCGAGCAAAATCATTTTTGGCTCGGCCATCATGGCCCGGGCAATCGCCAGCATTTGCTGTTCGCCGCCTGACAGCGATGTGCCGTCTTGCGCCAGCCGCTCTTTGAGCCGGGGAAAGGTGTCCATGACCTCATCCATGACCAGACCCGACTGGTTGCGTTTGCTGCTGGCGATCAGGCCCAGCTCCAGGTTTTCCCTGACTGACAGGCCCGCCACAATGCGCCGGTCTTCCGGTACATAAGCCAGGCCGTGGTGAAAGCGCTGGTGCACGGGCAGGCCAATGAGTTCGGTGCCATCAAACACCACGCTGCCGCTGCATTTGGCAATCAGGCCCATCACCGTGCGCAGTGTGGTGGTTTTGCCTGCGCCGTTGCGGCCCATGAGCGTGACGATCTCGCCCGCGCCCACTTCCAGGCAAACATCTTGCACCACGTGGCTGCGGTCATACCAGGCATTGAGGTTTTGAATTTTAAGCATGGGTATTTGCAAAACAGAAGTGCTGAAGAGATGGCGACGTTATGACGTTAAGGCACGCAACCCAGCGCCCGGAGTATTTTTTCTGGCGTGACAGGCTGCGACCATACCGCCGCATTCAGCGGTGCCAGCGCGTTGTTGATGGCATTGACCACTGCCGCAGGTGCGCCAGCCGTGCCCGCCTCACCTGCGCCCTTGGCCCCGAGCTGGCTGCTGCGGGTGGGCGTCTGGATGTGCGCGACCTGAATGTCAGGCATCTCGGCGCTCATGGGCACCAGGTAGTCGGCCATGCTGGCGTTGCGCATCAGGCCTTCGTCGTCATACAGGCACTCTTCAAACAGCGCCCCGCCAATGCCCTGCACAATGGCGCCGCGAATCTGCTCGTCCACCAGACTGGGGTTGATCACCCGCCCGCAGTCTTCTACGGCCCAGTGTTTGAGCAGTTTGACAAAGCCGGTGTCGGTATCGACCTCGACATACGAGGCCTGCACGCCATTGGTAAAAATAAACGGGTAGTCGCGCTGCGCGTAGTGGCGCGTGACCATCAGCTCTGGCGTGAAGTCAGCCGGTAGTGTGTCTGAGCGGAAGTAGCTGATGCGGCCCACTTCTGCAAATGGCAGCAGTGGCTCCAGGCTTTGCGCATCCACCACCTGGCCACGGCGCGCGGCCAGGGTGTGTGCTTCGCGTTTCAAAATCACTGCCGCCACCTTGATGATGTTGGCGCGCAGGGCCTGGCCTGCCAGCAACACGGCCTCACCGCCAATGCCTGCACCGCGTGAGGCCCAGGTGCCGCCGCCGTAGGGCGTGACATCGGTGTCGCCCGTGACAACGCGCACTTTCTCCAGGTCAACACCCACAGCGTCAGCCGCGATTTGCCTGAAAATTCCTTCGGCACCCTGGCCTTGCTCGCCCACACCGCTTTGCACCACCACCGCACCGGAAGGGTCCAGCCGCAGGGTCGCGCCGTCTTGTGACGCGATACGCGCGCCCCCCACGCCGTAAAACGCGGCGCTTGGGTTGGTCAGCTCAATCAGGGTGGCAAAACCTATGCCCCGGTAAATGCCTTGCGCCCGCAGCGCGGCTTGCTCGGCCAGCAGCGTGGGGTAGTCCATGAGGGTTTCGATTTTTGCCAGGCAAGCCTCGTGCGAGAGTACTTCCAGCTTGATACCGCTGGCCCCGGTGGCCGGGTAGGCGTTGTCGGGGATCACGTTACGGCGGCGCAGCTCCAGCGCATCCATGCCGATTTTCCGGGCTGCCATATCGACCAGGCCCTCGGTAACAGCACACGCCACCGGGTGTCCCACACCCCGGTACTGGCAGGTCGGCGTCTTGTTTTGAAACACCACGTTGAGTTTGGCGCGGTAGTGCTGGTGCCTGTACGGGCCGCCGACCAGGTTAACCACCTGATTGCCCTCAATCGCGCTGGTTCGGGGGAACATCGAGTACGGGCCAATACCTGTCAGGTCATCCATGTCAAACGCGAGGATTTCGCCGGTCCGGTTCACAGCCAGTCGCGCCTTGATCAGATGATGACGCGCATGAATGTCGCTGGTGAACGACTCCAGCCGGTCGGCCACAAACTTGACCGGGCGACGGCACAGGATGGACAGCGCCACCGTGGCAAAGTCGTCCGGGTAAGCGTGTACCTTGATGCCAAAGGAGCCCCCCACGTCTTTGCACACCACACGAACCGCGCTTTCGGGCAAGTCGAACTGGCGCGCGTACAGGTCCTGCATCATGTGCGGTGCCTGGCAGGAATGATAGACCGTCAGGCGCTGGTCGCCAGGGTTCCAGTCGGCGATCTGGCAGCGCGGCTCCAGCGTCACGCCGGTGTGGCGGCCAAACTCGAAAGTCGCGCTGACCACCTCGTCGGCCCGTGCGAAGGCTTCATCCACACCGCCGGTGTCGAGGCTGCGGGTAAAACACAGGTTGTCACCCAGTTCGGGGTGAATCAGCGGTGTGCCCGGCTCCAGGGCAGTGGCCATGTCCACTACGGGCGGCAGGCGTTCAAACTGAACGTCGATAAGCTGCAGCGCGTTTTCAGCCTGCTCACGGGTTTCCGCCACAATGGCCACCACCGGCTCGCCCTGCCAGCAGGCACGGTCCATTGCCAGCGGGTATTGGGGTGCAGACTTCATGCCTGCCAGATGCGCCAGCGTGGCCACCCAAGGCTTGCAAATTTTGGCAATGTCATGCCCGTCAGCTACCAAAATCACGCCCTTGATGGCGCGCGCAGCTTCTGCATCAATGTGCGTGATGCGGCAGTGCGCGACCGGGCTGCGCCAGTACACCACATGCGCCATGCGCGGCAGTTCCATGTCATCCACGTAGCAGCCCATGCCTTGCACCAGGCGGCGGGCGCTGGGGCGCTCACTGCTGGCACCGATGTAGCGCGGGTCATCGGTCAGGTTGTGCAATGGGTTTTCTTTGGGTGACGCTTGAGCGGGCGTCACCAATGGCCGCTCCGTGACTTCGGTATCGCTAATTTCGGTATCCGTAACTTCGGTGTTCATGCAGCCTCCGTATTTGCAGCCTGGTCAAGCCGTGCTGCCAGCGTTTGGCAAATGGCGTCAATGATGGCGTGGTAGCCGGTGCAGCGACAGTAATTGCCACTCATCCATTCACGCACCTCGCTGCGGGTGGCGTCTGGTTTTTGTTCCAGCAACTCTTTGGCCGCCATCACCATGCCTGGCGTGCAAAAGCCGCATTGAAGCGCGTTGTTGCGTACAAAAGCGTCTTGCAAATCCTTCACATCGCCGTCGTGGCTCAGGCCCTCAATGGTTCGCACGCTGCAGCCCTGCGCCTGCACCGCCAATGTCAGGCAGCCGCGCACAATGTGGCCATCCAGCTCCACCGTACACGCGCCACACACGCCATGCTCGCAACCCAGGTGCGAGCCTTTAAGTCCCAGGTCCTGCCGCAAAAAATCAACCAGATGCTGGCGTGGCTGCACGCTGCGCTCATGGCTTTGTCCGTTAACGGTGATCTCGATGGTGTGGGGTGTGACCATAGTGGCTTCCTGAAATGAATTAAACAGCCAGCGCAGTGCGACTGGCGTGGGCTGCGGCCAGCAGGCGGCGGGTGAGAACGCAAGCCAGGTGGCGCTTGGTGGCGCTTTCGTTGGTCAAATCTGCAGCAGGGTCCAGCTCGGCCTTGAGCGCATCCACAGCGCTTTCGATGGTTGTCATATTCAAGGTTTGACCGGTGAGCAAGGCCTCGGTTTTAAAGGCACGAATGGGCGTGTTGCCAATGCCCAGAAAAGACAATCGAAGCTGACGCACAACGGCGCCTTCAAACCGTGCAGCCACAGCCAGCCCGGCGATGGCATAGTCGCCGTGGCGTCGGGCCAGCTCGTCAAACGCAAACCAGTCGGCTGTGGTGGCGCGTGCCATGTCTGCGCCGATGACGATCTCGTCAAGCTGCAGGTCGGTCGTGTACAGGTATTGAAAGAACTTGTCTGCAGCAATGCGGCGCTGGCCTTTTGGGCCTTGCACCACCACCACACCGTCCAGCGCGGCCAGGCAGCATGGCCATTCGGCGGCAGGGTCGCCATAGGCGAGCGAGCCGCCCCAGGTTCCGGCATTGCGAATGGCGCGGTGTGCAATGTGCGGCGCGGCAGCCGACAGTATGGGTGCATGCTCAGCCACCAGGCTTGACGACTCAATGGCCGCATGCGTGACCAGTGCACCAATGAACAAGCGGTCACCGCGCAGCTCGATGCAGCGCAAGGCGTCAATACCGGTGATGTCAATCAGCAGGGCGGGTTCAGACAAACGCATGTTGAGTGTTGCCAGCAAGGTTTGCCCGCCTGCCAGAATGCGGGCGTCGTCGCCGTGCTGCGCCAGCAAGGTCAGCGCCTGCTCAACGCTTTGTACCTTGACGTAATCGAAGTCGGGTGATTTCATAACAGATGCGCTCCTAACCAGACACCAAAACCAGTGGATGCCACACCCATTAAAAACCAGATGATGCGGGTCCACTCGCTTTGCGGTGCGGGCGAAGGGGGTGAAGGTTGCAATGGTGGCGTAACAACTGCCCGAACGGCTGGCAGTGCACTTGCTGGTTTGGGTGTGTTGGCCGATAAATCGATTGCGGCCTGTTCAATGACAGGCACGCTTTCAAGTGCTACTTCAGCCGCATTTTCAACCGGGGGTGGCTGCAGGTGTGCGCCAAGCGCTGCAAAAAACTGGTCTGCCAGCTGTTTGGCTGACGCGTCCAGCATGCGGCCACCAATTTGCCCCAGCTTGCCGCCAACCGACGCCTTGACGGTGTAGGTCAGTCGGGTCGAAGCGCCGCCATCGGCTTCAAAAAGCTCGACCTGGGAGCGACCGGAAGCCATGCCGGCAGCGCCGCCCGAGCCTTCAAAGGCCATCACGCAGCGTTCAGGCACCACGACTTCAGACTGCGTGACCCGACCTGAAAAGCGCGCCCGCACAGGCCCCAGCTTGACCATGAGTTTGACCAGCCGCACCGTGTCCGACTCGTCAGTGACCTGCTCGCAACCGGGTATGCAGGCTTGCAATACAGCCGGGTCATTGAGCGCAGCCCAGACCTGACTGCGCGGGGCTTGCACCAGAACTTCACCAATTAATTCCATTGAATGGCCTGAGTAAATTTATCTGTGAGTCGGGTCAAGTGTTCAAGCGTTTTTACCGGAAACCACACCAGACGATTAGGGGTTTCTGCGGATACTTGTATTAACCAGTTGTTCAATAATGGTACGCATGGTTGACACTTTGGTAAATAGCAATCCACTCAGGACAAACCCTGAAGCTGACGGCGAGTCTGCAGACGGTGCGGGCGCTCCTGCCTCAACCGCCGCCACACGCAAGCGCATGAGCGTGGCTGAACGCGAGCGCCACATTGTGCAGGGCGCGATTAGCTTTTTTGCCGAGCATGGCATGAACGCGCAAATGCGTGACCTGGCCAGCGCCATCGGTGTCACGCACACTCTGGTGTACCACTACTTTCCAACCAAGCAGGCCTTGCTGGACCGCGTTTATCTCGAAGTCTTTGAAGGACGCTGGAAACCCGAATGGGAAGCGCTGCTGGACCACCGCAGCCTGAGTGTTGAAGACAAGCTCAACCAGTTTTACAGGGACTACGCCAAGACGATTTTGACGCGTGACTTTGTGCGTATCCTGATTTTTTCGGGTTTGACGGACCGCAGTATTCCTGACCGCTTTTTTGGCCTGCTGGCTGAGCGCCTGTTTCCACGTCTGGTGCGCGAAACCCGGCGTTACCGTGGCAGCCGCAGTCGCGCCCGGCCTACCGTGCGCGAACATGAACTGTTGATGGGCCTGCACGGCGGCGTGTTTTACGGCGGACTGCGCTCGTTTGTGTACGCACAAGCCGTGCACCCTGACGAGCCAGCGCTCAATGACCCGACAACCATTGCAGACCGGGTGCGCGGCTATTTGTCTGCCAGCCTGGTACTGGAGCCGACGGGGTCTGCCGGTCTGGCCTCTTCCATTGAGACTCCCATTTAGGATTGACATCGTGGCCTTGACACTGAACCATTACTCGATTCGCACCACTGACCTGGATGCGACACGCCATTTTTACGAAAAGCTGCTGGGTTTGACAGTCGGGCCCCGGCCCGACTTTCCGTTTCCGGGGCTATGGATGTACCGGGGCGATCACGCCGATATGGCCAACGCGGTCGTGCACATCATTGGCATGGATGCGAACGACCCCGAGGGCTTGAAAAAATATCTGGGTGAGCGTGATGCCAGCTCTCTCAAAGGCAGTGGCGCGGTCGATCACGTTGCATTTTTTGCGGATGGCCTGGCAGGCATGCTGGCGCATTTGAAACTTCAGGGGGTCACGCCGCGCGAACGCATTGTTCCGTCCATTGGTTTGTACCAGCTGTTTCTGGATGATCCCAACGGCGTGGTGGTGGAACTGAACTACCCCGCCGCCGAACAGGCTGCATTGCAGGCTGCCCCGCTGAACTGAAGCCAGCCGATGGCGCGCATTCTCATCATTGGCGGCTCTTTGGGTGGCCTGTTTACTGCAAATATGCTGCTGCGTGATGGCCATGACGTACAGGTGATGGAACGCAGCCCCAGCTCTCTTGACGGGCGCGGGGCGGGCATCGTGACACACCAGGCGCTGAACCAGGCGCTCAGGCGAGCGGGTCTGGTCGATGAGGCGGGTTTTGAAAGTCTTGGCGTCGCGGTGCAAGGCCGGGTCGTCCTGGCGCAGGACGGCAGCACGCAAAGCGCCCTGCACATGCCGCAAGTGCTGACCTCCTGGAGCCGCCTGTATGCCCTGCTGAAGGACTTGTTTCCTGCAGACCGTTACCACTGCGCAACCAGTCTGCAGCACGTTTCGACGGAGGGTTCAGAAGTTTGCGCGACGTTCACGCGGCACGGCCAGCCATCGAAGGAAACCGCTGACCTGCTGATAGCCTGTGACGGCATTCGTTCGAGCGTGCGCGCGCAATTGGCTCCCACCATCCGTTCTTGCTACGCAGGCTACATCGCCTGGCGCGGGATGTGTGACGAGGCGGTTTTATCAAGCCGCACTCAAAACACCTTGTTCAATTATTTCGGTTTTGGCTTGTCGGCAGGCGAGCAGATTCTTGGCTATCCGGTGGCAGGCCCAGGTCACGCCACCGGTGTGGGCAAGCGCTGCTACAACACAGTGTGGTACCGCACGGCAGATGCCAACCACACGCTGGTTGACCTGATGACCGACGAAGGCGGCACGCACCACCCCAACGGGATTGCGCCAGACCAGGTCGCCAGCTGCCATATCAAGGCCATGCGAGACGATGCACAGCGCCTGCTGGCCCCGCAGTTTGCCGAAGTGATTGAAAAAACCGTGCAGCCGTTTTTTCAGCCGATTCACGATTTGGCATCGACTCAAATCGCTTTTGGGCGCGTGGCGTTGCTGGGCGATGCCGCCTTTGTCGCCCGCCCCCACGTTGGCATGGGCGTGACCAAGGCCGCACTGGATGCCAGCGTTCTGGCTGACTGTATTCGCGCACATGGCGCCACCGAAAGCGCTCTCAAACAGTACGAAGCACAGCGCCTGCCAGCGGGCCTGGCCATCGTTGAGCGGGCACGAAGCCTGGGCAACCACATGCAGGGCAGTCAGGAAAACATGCACGCCAGATTTGGTGCGCAAGCTGACGATGCGGCGTGGGTGCTTGAACATACGGCGGTTGACCTTGGCACAGGTCCTGTTGTCCTGGTAACACCCCGGCATCTTTTGCCCAAACCGCCGACTGCAAAGCGCCAGACAGCAGACCTCTGATTTCCTTAATTTCCTTAATTTCTTTAATGACCCGTTTACGTTCCAGTGCGCATTTAAAAACCAAAAGGAGACCCCCATGACTGATCAATTTGCCAACGCTACCGCCAACGCCCTCGCTGACACCTCTGCAATAAGCCGCCGCCGCATCATCCTCGCCGCAAGCGGGGTAGCTGCTTCACCCCTGCTTTTCAACATTGCACGGGCTCAGACCAACACCATCAAAATTGGTTTTCCGGTGCCATTGACGGGTGCATTTTCAGCCGAGGCACAGGATCAGGTGCGGGCAGCGCACCTGGCCATCAAGGAGTTCAATGACGCGGGCGGCTTTAATGGCCGCATGGCCGAGCTGCTGGTGCGCGACGACAAGCTCAGCCCGGGTGAAGCGGCTACGCGTACGCTGGAGCTGATCGAAAAAGAAAAAGTCCACTTCATTGTGGGCTCGCTGTCGGCTGCGACCCAGCTCTCGATCAACGCTGTCGCACGCGACCGCAAAATCATTTTCAATTCGATCAGCCAGTCAGACGCGATCAACGAGGTCAAGGATTGGGGTTTTTATACCTTTCACGAAGCCCTCACGCCCCACCTGACCGCAGGCGCTGTAGCGCGTTATGCTTTTCCCAAGTTCGGCAAAAAAATTGTTTACCTGACCGCAGACTATGCCTACGGTCACGAGATGGTGCGGGGCTTTGAACGGGCTGGCAAGGCCCTCGGTGCCACGACCCTGGCTGATATCCGCCACCCGCTGGGCGCTGCCGATTACTCAGCGTTTTTGCCGCGTATTCAGGCCCTCAAGCCCGACATCCTGGCCCTGTGCAACTTTGGCCGTGACCTGGTGAACTCTGCCAAACAGGTCACTGATTTTGGCCTGAAGACCAACACCAAAGTGATCGCTCCCGTGTTGCTGTACACCGCGCGCCAGGCAGGCGGTGCCGATGCATTTGAAGGCATTCTGGGCGGCACATCTTATTACTGGGGTATGGAAGACAAGGTGCCCACCGCCAAGGTGTTTAACGACAAGTTCCGCAAGGCGTATGCAGGGGCTGTACCGTCTGACTACGGCGCGCTGGGCTATGCGGGTATTCGCAGCGTGTTGCAGGCGGTGCTCAACTCAAAGTCAACCGAATCACAGCCTGTCAGCATCGCGCTGCGTCAGCTCAAATATGACTTCTACAAAGGCGAGCAGTTCTACCGCAAGTGCGATCACCAGTCGGTGCAGTCGGTGGTCATTGTTGAATCCAAGTCAAAAAACATGAAAGACAAGAACGATGTCTTCAATGTGCTGGCGATTGAAAACCCCGATGTCGCCAATCTGCGCAGCTGCGAAGAACTCGGTCACAAGGTCACCACATGAGCGATGAGTTGACGGTATCGCTGCTGCTGTCGCAACTGATGACGGGCATAGCGCTGGGTGCGGTTTACGCGCTGTTGGCGCTGGGCTTGTCGCTGATTTTTGGCATGCTCACCATCGTCAACTTCGCACATGGTGCGTTTTTCATGGTGGGTGCCTTTTTGGGTGTCTACTTTTTGGGCATCACGGGCAGCTTCTGGTTCAGCCTGTTGCTCACGCCTCTGGCCGTCGGTGCGCTGGGCATGGTGGTCGAAAAGTTTTTGGTGCGCCCGCTTTACGGGCGCGGCATTGACTACCCGCTGCTGCTGACGTTTGGCTTGTCCTACGTCATGGTGGAAGCCATGCGCGTGCTGTTTGGCATTGAAGGTGTGCCCACCGCCACGCCTGCGGCCCTGCGCGGCGCGGTCAATTTGGGATTTGGCTTTTTCCCGCTGTACCGGCTGTTTTTAATTGGTGCTACTGCCGCAGTGGTGCTGGGCCTGTGGCTTTTGATTGAGAAGACACGCTACGGCCTCATCATTCGCGCGGGCTCGCGTGACCCCGAGATCGTCAAGGTGTTGGGCGTTGATGTGGCCAGGGTGTGGTTACTGGTGTTTGGCGTGGGCACCGCGATTGCCGGTCTTTCAGGCGTGCTCGCAGCACCCACGCGGGCGGTGAACCCCGAGATGGGCATCAATGTGCTGGCCGAGGCTTTTGTCGTCACTGTGGTGGGGGGCATGGGCTCGCTGCCCGGTGCTGTACTGGCAGGCCTGCTGGTAGGCATTGTGTTCAGCATGACATCGCTGTTCGCGCCTGCCTACGCTGAACTTTCAATTTTTGTGCTGATGGCGCTGGTGCTGCTGGTGAGGCCGCAGGGCTTTTTCGGCAAAGCCGGTTTGATGAGCAAGTAGCCGTATCAAGGTCTTGAGGTTTAATTTTGCACAAGCTTTTCAACACCATCGCAACGCACCGGGTGCTGGCCACCCTGCTGCTGCTTCTCGTGTTTCCGCTGGTCATGCCCTATGAAGCGCTGGCCATCAACATCCTGATATTCGGTTTGTACGCGGTCGGCTTCAACCTGCTGTTTGGCTACACCGGCATGCTGTCTTTTGGGCATGCTGCTTTTTTAGGTGTGGGCAGCTACCTGTGCGGTATTGCCATCGTGCATGGCGGCTGGCCCTGGTGGGCGGCCATTCTTGCGGGTGTGCTCGCCAGCAGTCTGGTCGGGCTGGTCATCGGCTACCTGGCCATTCGCACGCGCGGTATTTACTTTTCAATGGTCACCCTGGCACTGGCGCAAATCGTTTACTACGGTTTTTACAAAGCAGAGAGCTGGACGGGCGGCGAAAACGGTTTGCGCGGCATCACCATCGACAAAATCAACCTGTTGGGTTTGACGCTCGACTTCGTGAATCCCACCACCAAGTATTACGTCATTTTGATGTTTGTCATGGCCGCCTTGTGGCTGGTCTCGCGGCTGTTGAACTCCCCTTTCGGTGCGGTGATGGAGGCCATCCGGGAGAACGAGCCACGCGCTGCCGCATGCGGTTATGACGTTGCACGGGCCAAGCTGCTGGTGTTTGTGTTGTCAGCCGCCTTGTGCGGACTGGCGGGCGCTTTGCGGGCGCTTCACCTGTCGATCGTGCCGATTGATTCGCTGCATTACATCCAGTCGGGCCAGGCCGTGATGATGTGCCTGCTCGGGGGCATGGGCACATTTTTAGGCCCCTTTGTGGGAGCAGCTGCCTTTCTGTACCTGGAAGACGTGACCACCACCTACACCACGCACTGGATGGCTGTGGTCGGCGGCGTGTTCATGGTGTTTGTGCTGTTTTTCCCGCGCGGTATCTGGGGCTCAGCCGTGTACTGGATGCAGCGCCGCATCAATCGTCGCATGGATCGGCGCATGGACCGTCCTGCAGCGACGTCAGAGGTCGTGAAATGAACACCTCCATTTTGGAAGTTGAAAATATCAGCAAGCGTTTTGGCAGCTTTGTGGCACTCAATAACGTCAGTGTGGCGTTTGAGCGCAACAAACTCACCGCCATTATTGGCCCCAATGGCGCAGGTAAAAGTACGTTTTTCAATGTCATCAGCGGCGCTTTCGCGCCAACACACGGCAGCATGCGCTTTGAGGGCCAGGACATCACCGGCATCAAACAGCATGAGTTCGCACGCATCGGCATCGCCAAAAGCTTTCAGATTACCAACGTGTTCAAGCAGCTTTCAGCCCATGAGAATGTACGGGTCGCCGCGCAAATGCGTCATTCACGTTTTGCACTGCTGCGCGCACGAAGCACCCTTGAAGCCGTGACAGAAGAAGCGCATCAATTGCTCGCCCGGGTCGGTTTGGAGTTGGTCGCCAGCAAACCGGCTGCTGACCTGGCACACGGGCAGCAGCGCGCCCTGGAAATCGCCATGGCGCTGGCCAGCAAACCCAAGCTGCTTTTGATGGACGAGCCCACTGCGGGCATGTCGCCCGAGGAAACCCGCACCATGATGGACCTCATCACCCGCCTGGCCACCGAATGCACGGTGGTGCTGGTGGAGCACAAAATGAAAATGGTCATGGGACTGTGCGAAAGGCTGATCGTGCTGCACCATGGCGAACTGCTGGCACAAGGCTCGCCCGATGAGATTCGGGGCAATGCCGAAGTGCGGCGGGTTTATCTGGGGCAAGGTTAAACGCTTCATTCCAGTCTCTGGCAGCGCTGCAGCAATCGTCCAGGTCGCTGTCAATCCAAAGGTGCAATACCGCCAAACCAGCAGTCAAAACGCATGAGAAACCTGCAATCCGGCCTGCGGTTTTGATTCATTTCATGTTGTGTCACGGGGTCATTGAAAGCGTGAAGCCATTTGCAGTCGTACATAAGGGTCATATTTATACAAATTCGTTTTTGAAAAGCCAATTTGTATAATTTGACTATGTTTCCACGCAATCTAGAAGCCACCTTAAGACGCCAGGCAGCATTCTTTCCGGTCATCGCGGCCACTGGCCCGCGTCAGTCTGGCAAAACGACGCTGGTACGAAGCGTGTTTGCGGGCAAGCCGTACGTCAGCCTTGAAGACCCCATCGAACGCGCCTTTGCGCATGAGGATCCACGCGGTTTTTTGGCCCGTTTCAAGGACGGGGCGATTTTTGACGAAGCACAGCGCTGGCCTGAACTTTTTTCATACCTTCAAGGCTTGGTGGACGAAGACCGCAGACCCGGACGCTTTGTGTTGACGGGCTCCCAGCAGTTTGGGCTGCTTTCAGGCATCACCCAGTCGCTTGCGGGCCGCGTCGGCATGAACACCCTGCTGCCGCTTGGCTATGGCGAAATACCTGCGGGGCAAAGCGCCGTTCTGAGTCTTGACGACCTCATGCTGCGGGGCGGCTACCCCGAACTGCACACCAGCGAAGTCCCGACGCGCGACTGGATGGCCAGTTATGTAGCCACCTACCTGGAGCGCGATGTGCGGCAGGTTTTAAACGTGCAGGACCTGTCGGTGTTTGCGCGTTTTCTGCGGCTGTGTGCAGGCCGCACGGGCCAGCTGCTTAAAATTTCTTCACTGGCCGACGAGGC
Source organism: Burkholderiales bacterium (assembly GCA_038230935.1). Lineage (GTDB taxonomy): Bacteria > Pseudomonadota > Gammaproteobacteria > Burkholderiales > Burkholderiaceae_C > Polaromonas. The sequence goes on from JBBRMH010000022.1 coordinate 19,357, forward strand.
TGGCGTGTCGCAGTCCACCGCCAAAGCATGGTTGTCGGTGCTTGAGGCGAGTTATGTGGTGCATTTGCTGCCGCCATATCATCGCAACTTTGGCAAGCGCCTGGTCAAGACACCCAAGCTGTATTTTCTGGACACGGGCCTGGCCGCCTGGCTGCTTGGCATATACACATCTGAACAGTTGGCCACACACCCGGCGCGCGGTGCCCTGTTTGAAACCTGGGTGATCGCAGAGGCCCTGAAAGGCCGTTACCACACAGGATTGCCAGATGACCTGTATTTTTGGCGCGACAACAATGGCGTAGAGGCTGACTTGATGTTTGAAACGCCGCTTGGCCTGCAAACGGCTGAAATCAAATCAGGGCAAACCGTCACGTCAGACAGTATTCGCGCCGGCCTGCGCAGCAAGCGCATGGCAGGTGACGAGGCGTTAACGCCGTGGCTGATTCACGGTGGCGAGGGTAGCTACGAGCGCGGTGGGGTCAAAGTGATGGGCTGGCGGACCATGACACCATAAAAGCATCACCAGCGCTTGACGGACATGCGCAGGAAGCTATTTAATTGATAGCATTCAAGTCTGTAATGCCTGCCTGGACGCACATCGCTCAAACTTTTCAAACCCTCGCGCCCGCAACGCACAGGCCGAGCAATCCCCGCAGCCATAACCCCAGACATGGCGATGCGTACGGTCACCCATGTAGCAGGTGTGGGTGTGCTCCACAATCAAATCGACCAGCGCCTGGCCTCCGAGCTGTTGGGCCAGCGCCCAGGTATCCGCCTTGTCAATCCACATCAGGGGCGTGTCGATCAAAAAGCGCTTGTCCATGCCCAGCGACAGCGCCAGCTGCATGGCTTTCATGGTGTCGTCGCGACAGTCGGGGTAGCCTGAAAAATCGGTTTCGCACACGCCAGTGACCAGTACCTGCAAATCACGCCGGTACGCCAATGCCGCAGCCAGCGTTAAAAACAGCAGATTGCGGCCCGGCACAAAGGTGTTCGGCAAGCCTGAGCTTTCCATCTTGAAGGCCACGTCACGCGTCAATGAGGTGTCGCTGATCTGGCCCAGCACGGCCAGGTCCACCAGGTGGTCGTCGCCCAGTTTGCTGGCCCACTGGGGAAATTTTTCTTTGATTTCGCGTAGAACGTTGAGCCGCGCCTGCAACTCCACGATGTGACGCTGGCCGTAGTCAAACGCGACGGTTTCCACGCGCTCATATTTTGAGAGCGCCTGGGCCAGACAGGTCGTGGAGTCCTGGCCACCTGAGAATAAAACGAGGGCTGAAGTGTGCATGCTTGAACGTGTCAATTTATAAAAGGCGACGCTTTGCCAGGCTTTTCATCAGCGCTGCCATGCCAAACGTCCACGGCGTGGCCTTGTCGGAGGTGGTGACGCGGTTCACCAGTGTGCCAAGTTGCGGCGTTGAAATCGCCACCACATCGCCCACCACATGCGTGAAGCCCTGGCCGGGGCCGTGGCGGTCTTGCGTCGGCGCAAACATGGTACCCAGATACAGCATGAAGCCGTCCGGGTACTGGTGGTTGGCACCGCAGGCCTGTGCTACCAGGTCCAGTGGGTCGCGGCTGATTTTTCTCAGGGATGAGCCACCTGACATGCTGAAGGGCACAGGAATCTCAGGCCCGGTCACGGTCATCGTCAGGTCGCACTGGCGCACGTGATCGATGGTGAAGTGCTCGTCAAACAGGCGAATGAACGGCCCGATCGCGCACGATGCGTTGTTGTCCTTGGCTTTGCCCAGCAACAGCGCGCTGCGGCCTTCAAAGTCGCGCAGGTTCACGTCATTGCCTAGCGTGGCGCCCACGGTTTCACCGCGTGAATTAACAGCCAGCACCACCTCGGGCTCGGGGTTGTTCCAGACGCTTTGCGGGTGAATGCCGACCTCGGCACCCGTGCCCACGGCACTGAGTGGCTGGCTTTTGGTGAAAATTTCTGCGTCCGGGCCAATGCCGACTTCGAGGTACTGCGACCACACGCCTTGCGCCAGCAGCACGTCTTTGAGCCGCGCGGCTTCGGGCGATCCGGGCTGGATGCTGCTGAGGTTCTCGCCGATGACGCTGACCACCGCTACACGCACGGCTTCGGCCTGGCTGGCGTCCCCGCGCGCCTGCTCTTCAATCACCCGCTCCAGCATGGAGGCCACAAACGTCACCCCGGCGGCCTTGATGGCCTGCAAATCACAGGGCGCCAGCAGCCACGGAAGTTTCGGGTCACGCGCGTCCGAATTGGCCAGCACCTCTGCAGTGCCTGCCAGTCGGGGCAGCGATGGTGCAGCCTGACGGACCACCTGGGCAACATGGGGCAGCTCCAGCAGCTGGCTGGCTGTAGCCGCCACACTGGACAGGTCCAGCACGCTGGTCGAATCAATCAGCGCCAGCACCGGGCCAGTACCTTCAATCCAGACGCGGCCAACCAGCAGTGCGTCAGGGGCATCAAGTGGCAAGGTGATGGCAAGGCTCAGGTGATTTTTCATGGTTCAGGACAGATCAACGGATATGAAGGGCACGATATTACAGCCACCTGAAGCACTAGCCGGTCTGCCAGGTGTGCTTTGGCAACTGCGCCTTGTAGCCGAGGCAATGGCTTGCGCACGCGCCCAGTGGTCAGACAAGGCACCGAGCGACAGGGCCAAACCGCACACCAGGGCTCAGCGACGATAAGTCATGGATGCTGGACAAGAAGCAAAAGTCGGCGAAAGTCAGCGATTTACTATCTTTTTAATAGCTGTTAGCCCACGTATTTGCTGCCTGGAAAGCCTTTTTCACTGTCAAATCAAGACCCTGCCCGCACAGGTATAAACTGCTTTGATCCAGACCTCAGTCAGGCCAGGCGTATTTGAACGCCACAACATCAAGGAAAAACAGACATGGGCGCGCAGTGGAAAGCAAAAGGCAAGGACCTGGCGGCAAATGCCAAAGGCCGGGTATTCGGGAAGCTGGCCAAAGACATCATGATCGCGGCGCGCAGCGGGGCTGACCCGGCGTCCAACGCGCGCCTGCGCCTGGTGGTCGAGCAGGCGCGCAAGGTCTCCATGCCCAAGGAAACGCTGGACCGGGCGATTAAAAAAGGCGCGGGCCTGACCGGTGAGGCGGTGCATTTTGAGCATGTGATTTATGAAGGTTTTGCGCCGCACCGCGTACCGCTCATGGTCGAATGCCTGACGGATAACCTGAACCGCACGGCGTCTGAAGTACGCGTGCTGTTTCGCAAGGGCCAGCTGGGTACCTCCGGCTCTGTTGCCTGGGACTTTGACCATGTCGGCATGATCGAAGCCGAGCCTGCGGTGGCTGGCGCAGACGCCGAACTGGCCGCCATTGAGGCCGGTGCGCAAGACTTTGAGCCAGGCGAGGAAGACGGCAACACGCTGTTTTTGACCGACCCCGCTGATCTGGACCTGGTCAGCCGCGCACTGCCGGCCCACGGCTTCAAAGTGCTGTCGGCCAAACTGGGCTACAAGGCCAAAAACCCGGTGGACCCGGCATCGCTTAGCGCGAAAGACCTGGAAGAAGTCGAAGCGTTTCTGGCAGCCGTTGACGCAAATGACGATGTGCAAAACATTTTTGCGGGCCTGGCAGCTTAAGCCTGGGTTTAAGGCGCAGTAGCGGGTTGATTTACCCCGGCAACCACCGCCCGGAAGCCGGGCACACGCTGGCTCGGGCACCGTTGTGCCAGACCTGCTCTTCATGCAGCAGCAACGCAGTAGCAGGGTCAATGTCGAAGCTCACCCCAAGCGCCTGCGCCACAGCATCGTTTTCCACCGGAAGCTCCCAGGTCAGAAATACCTGGGTGTCATCCTGCCCAGGCGGGAAGTCGGCTGCATTAAAGCCACTGCTGCAGCGCCTGATGACAGCATGCGGCTGGCCCGTATCAAACAGCACCACCGTTCCCCTGCTCAAGGGGACGCGCTGGCCTGTCGCCGCGAAATGCAGGTCCAGCCCGATGTCCTCGCTCAGGAACAGATTACAAAAAGCTGCTGCGCCATACTGTGCGCCGTCATGGTGGTAAATGGCGCCCCGGCAGGCCATCAGCGCAACGTCACAACTGGCAAGCAAGCCGGGAAAGCCAAGCGTGCCGGTCCAGTCAGCCACTGCCTGCACGGCATGCCGGTAATCGGGCCAGCGCACACGGGCGCGTGCCAGCGGCAAGGCCTCGACCTCACCGGGCTGCAGCTTCAGGTGCATTGACACGTCTTTCTGCCAGTCTGCTGCAAGCCTTGGCGGCGGCACAGGCACATCAAGATGAACCGACAGCGCGGCACTGCCCACGCTTCGGCTGCGGATGGCGTTGCCGCTGGAGAAATAGGAAACAGGGCGGTCTTGCGTGCGGTGCATCTGATCGGCAGGAACTATCTGGTTGAAAACATGTGCATGTTGCTGTCACCAGCGGCTTTGAGCTCTGGATTTCCCATCGATCTCCTCTCATGAATTGCAGGCCCCTGGTGCTGTACAGACGAAAGAGTTGCTGCTCAAAGCATTTTTCCAAAGCAGTGAAACAGGGAGAGAATCCTTTGAACTTGGCGCTCTGTCCGACGCTGTAATGGCATCTTCACCTGACGACAGGCACAGCGACAAGCCACACAATTCAGGACTGATGCAAATCCTTTTGATTGACTGACTTTACCCAAGGAACCATGATGAACAACACCGTCAAAAAAGAAATCACTGAAGCAAAAAAACATCAAACAGCGGCCCTGCGAACGCCGACTGACCTGAAAGCCAGTGCGACCAAAGACATTGCCGCTGCGATGAATGGAATACTGGCTGACGTATTTGCCCTGTATCTGAAAACCAAAAACTTTCATTGGCACATGTCGGGACCCCATTTTCGCGACTACCACGTCATGCTCGATGAGCAGGCCACACAAATTTACGAAATGACCGACCCGATTGCCGAGCGTATTCGCAAGGTCGGAGGCAACACCTTGCGCTCCATCGGTCACATTGCCCGTTCACAGCGAATTCTGGACAACGATGCAGACTATGTCGAACCTTCCGACATGCTGGGCGAATTGTGTGATGACAACAAAACCCTGGTCTCAAGGCTTCGCGAGGCGCATGGTGTTTGTGAAGAACACAATGACATTGCAACCACCAGCCTGATCGAAGTCTACATTGACGAGACAGAACGCCGTACCTGGTTTTTGTTTGAAGCCAGCCGTCCGCAGGACACATCTGGGCATTGAGAGATTGGTGCCAAGCTGCAGACGGTGCTTTGGCACGGCAAAGCGAGGCAACAACATATCGCATTGATGTGGAAATGGCGTCACGCCTGGGAGCCGTCCGGCACGCGTGCATAGACCACCTCGAAACGGCGCACCCGGTCGATCCCGATAAATTCGGTGCGGCTCGTAAACCGTATCTCGAAGGTCGCAAAAGGCACGGTGGGGGCAGCTGTCGGTTTGCCATTGATCAAGCGGTAATGCCGCTTGAGGTTGGTGCCGTCAAACAGCCAGTTACCCGAGCCGCTGGCCAGCGGCTGCGGCACCAGTCCCTTGCCAGGCTGCATCGACGCTGCTTCCTGAAACGTACCGTTGTCGTCCAGCACCAGTACCCGCCGCACGCGCACACCCCGCTCGTCGTAATCGCGTAACCAAGTGCCTACCAGTCGCTGGCGGATCGATTCGTCATGCTCGTCGGGCGGCGCGCTGTCGCAGGCTGTCAGAGGGCCTGCAGCCAGGCAGATCAGGAAGTGGCGACGTTGCATCACGGCAGTCATGATATGTCGGCACACCAACATGTGCTTTCTTTTGCCGGGCGGCAGCTCAAGAGCCCCAATGCGTTATTGTTGATCAAGCTCGGGACATTGCTCTCCCCGCTTGTATGGGTGCCTGCTCTGGCCCGCGCGTAAGATATATCGAGCCGCACAGGAAGGTACAGCCACTGTGCCTCTGCCACCTTGCGCAGCCGCCCGATCACCCCATCAAATACCCATGCTCGACGACATCAAGAAAACACTCTGGGCCACCGCCGACAAGCTGCGTGCCAACATGGATGCAGCCGAATACAAACATCTGGTCCTCGGCCTGATCTTCGTCAAGTACATCTCTGACACCTTTGCCGCGCGCCGGGCTGAACTGACTGCCCGGCTCACCGACCCTGCCGATGCGTATTTTCTGAGCGATGCAACCCCTGAGAGCCTGCAGGCCGAGCTGGAAGACCGCGACTACTACGGGAGGTCAATGCCTTCTGGGTACCAGAACAAGCCCGCTGGGAGGCGCTGCGCTTTGCTGCCAAGCAACCCGACATCGGCAAGCGCATTGATGATGCCTTGAGCCTGATTGAGACCGAAAACCCCAAGCTCAAAGGTATTCTGGACAAGCGCTACGCCCGTGCCCAGCTGCCGGACGGCAAATTGGGTGAACTCGTTGACCTGATCTCAACCATCGGGTTTGGCGACAACCCCAGCACCGCCCGTGACATTTTGGGGCAGGTGTACGAGTACTTTCTGGGCATGTTCGCCAGCGCAGAGGGCAAGCGCGGCGGGCAGTTCTACACCCCTGCCAGCATCGTCAAAACCCTGGTCGCCATCCTGGCACCGCACACCGGCAAGGTGTATGACCCCTGTTGCGGCTCGGGCGGCATGTTTGTGCAGTCCGAGAAGTTCATTGAAGCCCACGGCGGCAAACTGGGAGATGTATCCATCTACGGGCAGGAAGCCAACCCCACCACCTGGCGGCTCGCCGCCATGAACCTGGCCATCCGGGGCATCGACTTCAATCTGGGCCGTGAGCCGGGTGACACGTTCACACGCAACCAGCACCCTGACCTGCGCGCTGACTTCATTCTGGCGAACCCGCCGTTCAATATTTCAGACTGGTGGCACGGCAGCATGACGGGCGACCCGCGCTGGGTGCATGGTGACCCGCCGCAGGGCAACGCCAACTACGCGTGGCTTCAGCACATGCTGCACCACCTCAAAACCACTGGGCGTGCTGGCATTGTGTTGGACAATGGCAGCATGAGCAGCAGCCAGAAAAGCGAAGGGCAAATCCGCGCTGCCATGGTGGAAGCGGATGCGGTGGAGGTGATGGTGGCGCTGCCTGGCCAGCTGTTCTTCAACACGCAGATTCCTGCCTGCCTATGGTTTCTGGTCAAGCAAAAGACTCAGCGCAAGGGTGAAGTGCTGTTTATTGATGCCCGCAAGCTGGCCACCATGATCAGCCGGGTGCAGAGCGAGTTCACTGACGCGGTGATTGACCGCATTGCCGCCACGGTTGCCGCCTGGCGCGGGGAAGCAGATGCGGGTGAGTACAAAGACGAGCCTGGCTACTGCCGCAGCGTCAAGCTGGCCGAGATTGCCCAGCACGGGCATGTGCTGACACCGGGCCGCTACGTGGGTGCCGAAGCGGTCGAGGACAACGACGAGGACTTTGCCACCAAAATGCAGCAGCTGACTGAGAAGCTGGGTGAGCAGATGGCCAAGGGCGCAGAGCTGGACACACTGATTCGGCAAAAGCTCGGGGGGCTGGGCTATGACTTCTGACGACAAACACCCGCGCCAGCAACGCGGCAGCATTGACCGCGAGGTGATGTTTCCCGTGGCCCCGGCGGCAGCTGAGTCGCCTGCCAGCTACGCCGAGGTGTTGGCCGAGTTGAAGCAGCGCATTCACAGCGAACGGCTGCGCGTGGTACTGGCCAGCAACGCCATCATGGTGCTGCTGTACTGGGACATTGGCCAGCGCATTTTGAGCAAGCAAAGCAGCGAAGGCTGGGGCGCGCGCGTCATTGACCGCCTGTCTGCCGACTTGCGCGAAGCCTTTCCCGAGATGAAGGGGTTTTCGCCGCGCAACCTGAAATACATGCACAGTTTTGCCGCCGCCTGGCCAGACCGCGCAATTGTGCAAGCGCCACTTGCACAATTGACCTGGTATCACAACCTGGCCCTGCTGGAAAAGCTGGCCGATGCGCCGCAGCGCCTGTGGTGTGCCCGCCAAACCCTGGTTTACGGCTGGTCGCGTAACATTTTGGCCCTGCAGATCGAGGCGGGCAGCATGCAGCGCCAAGGCATGGCGCCCAACAACCTGGCCGCGACCTTGCCGCCGGCGGACTCTGACATGGCCGTGCAGGTGTTCAAAGACCCTTACCTGTTTGACTTTTTGGGCACCGATGCGCCGCGCCGCGAGAAAGAGCTTGAACAGGGCCTGATGGATCACCTGCAAAAATTCCTGCTTGAACTGGGTCAGGGCTTTGCCTTTGTGGGCCGACAGGTGCATCTGGAGCTGGGCGGGCAGGATTTTTACCTCGACTTGCTGTTTTATCACCTGAAGCTGCGCCGCTATGTGGCCATCGAGTTGAAAGCGCGCCCCTTTGCGCCCGGCGACGGCGCACAGCTGGGCATGTACATCACGGCCATCAACCGCCTGCTCAATCACCCGGACGACAAGCCCGCTTTGGGCTTGCTGCTGGTGCGCGGGAAGAACGAAATGCTGGTTGAGTACGCCCTGGACGGCACCACCCACCCCATCAGCGTGGCCGATTGGGCGACGCAGTTCACCCGCTCATTGCCCGAGGAACTGCGCGGCAGCTTGCCCAGTATTGAGGAGATTGAGCGGGAGCTGGGACTTGATGATGGCGGAGATGAATCGGTTCAGGCTGGGAGGGCTGGGGTATGAGTGCTGAGTGGAAAACCACAACCCTTGGTCAGATTTGCGGCGCTCAAGGTGGCGCAATACAAACAGGTCCCTTCGGTAGCCAGTTACACACTTCGGACTACAAAGAGGTTGGGATTCCAGTAGTCATGCCGACCAATATTGGTGAGGGAGGCATCGTTGAAGACGGTATTTCCCGGATTGATCAAGCGGACGTGGATCGGTTATCTCAGCACAAATTGAAAATGGGCGACATCGTTTTCAGTCGTCGTGGCGACGTGACGAAAAATGCGCTGATTCGGCCGCATGAAGTCGGCTGGTTTTGTGGTACCGGCTGTTTGAAAGTAAGGCTGGGCGATGAATCCATTGCCAACGCCAAATTTGTCTCTTACTGCCTACGTTTGCCCGACATCAAGGATTGGCTGATACGCCATGCCGTAGGCGCTACGATGCCGAATTTGAACACTGGCATTCTTTCGGCGGTGCCAATCGACCTGCCGCCTCTGCGAATCCAGCTAGAAATTGCGGCGATGCTGGGCGCCCTTGACGACCGCATCACCCTCCTGCGCGAAACCAACACCACGCTCGAAGCCATCGCCCAGGCGCTGTTCAAGTCATGGTTTGTCGATTTCGACCCCGTGCGCGCCAAGATGGAAGGCCGCGCACCCGAAGGCATGGACGAGGCCACGGTGGCGCTGTTTCCGGACGGGTTGGAGGAGTCGGAGTTGGGTTTGGTGCCGAGGGGGTGGCGGGTTGGTCGCGTCGACGATCTAGGCGAGGTTGTATGCGGTAAAACTCCGCCAACCTCAGTGGCGGCGAACTACGGCAGTGATGTTCCATTCATCACTATTCCTGACATGCACAACTTATTGGCAGTTACAACTACGGCTAGGTCACTTTCCCAGCTGGGTGCTGATACTCAAAAAAAGAAGTACCTGCCGACGGGCTCCATTTGCGTCTCGTGCATCGCCACTCCAGGATTGGTCGTTCGGGTAACCACTGCAGCGCAGACCAATCAGCAAATTAACAGCGTCGTTCCGCACTCCAAATGGGGCAAAGCTTTTCCACTTTTCTTGCTTAGGCGTATTGGTGACGCGGTGCGATCAAACGGGTCAGGCGGCTCTGTGTTTCATAACTTGAGCAAGTCGGGGTTTGAGCAGCTTCCCGTGCTGTTGGCCACTCTGGAACTCGCACAGCATTTTGACGACGTGATTGAGCCCTTGGTAGAGAAGATCATAGAAAACCAAAAACAAGCCCAAACCCTCGCTACCCTCCGCGACACCCTGCTCCCGCGCCTGATCTCGGGGCAGTTGCGGCTAGAAAAGCAAAATCTGTCAATATAAAAAATTGTAAGTGAGAACTGTATGGCAGAAATTTTGATTGGCGTATTGCAGCCGGGCGCACGCCCAGTTGGAGTGGGCATCAACGGCGCAAGGCGCGGTGTAGCTATGTTCTCGGGCGTTCCCAGGGGAGTAATTGTTAAAAACTGTCCGCCTATGGAGTTGGCTGCCGAGTTCTTTTGCACTTTGCTTGCGGATGCGTTAGGGGTGAAAACGCCGCCGTGCGGCATTGTCTACGAGCAAGCTACGCCGCTGTTTGCCAGCATAGACGTTCAGGCGCCGAATTTGATGCAGCGGTTCCACATCGACCCCAATGCCCCAGGTAAGGCAGAGATTCAGGCGCTGGTTGCCGAACTGGTGGCATGGATTGGATTGGGCCGACTAATCGCGTTGGACGTTCTGGTGCGCAATTCAGACCGCAATCCGGAAAACCTGTTGACGGATGGTCAAGACTTCTGGGCCATCGACCATGGGCGAACGCTAGAAATTGACCCACTTGCGCCCTATAAACTGCATAAAATTTACAGGGTCATTGCGGGCCATGCAAATTCGTTAGACTGTGCGAACATGGAAGCCAGTGCCATAAGCAACGCGCTAACTTTTCCGACCGACTGCACGCTTGCATCCGCTACTGAAATGGTTAATCACGCACGAGTAGCTGCCTTCGCGCAGCCGTTTGCGCGACAGGTGTCTGCCCGTTTGCCTGCTTTGGCATCATCTATCAAGGGGCTTTTATGACGACAGAAATACTTTTGACAAAAGTACCTGCGCTTCCTGCAAGTTCGGGCGCATGGCGTGCGGTGTATTGGGAGCCAGTTATGCAAACTGGTGAGCGCATCTGCGTAGGTTTTTTAACTGCCTGGGAACAACAATCTAAAGCGGTCTTGACGATTCGTCCTGATCTGTTGGCTACCTTGTTTGGTGCCGCCGGCAGTAAGGCGCATGGGTTACTGGAGCGTGCGTTTCGATTGTTGAATGCGCGGCTGTCTGATACGCCTACGCTCCAGGTCACCGAAGCATCTATGTCTGGCATTTACTTTGGCGATGTCGAGGTTAGCCACGTTAATAGCTATAGCGATTTATTGCGTGTGGCTAAATTAATGAGTTCTAGTTTGGCCACTTTTGCCGAGCCAGATGACGCCGATGCTGCAGAGTCTGATGATGCCCGAGCCGACCAATCACAACCGTCTCGGCAGTTTGCAACGCGGATTCGTGATTTGGTTGTCGCCCGTAACGCCTCGCTGGGCGTGTGTTTTAACCGAGAGGCATCGCTGATGAGTACTCGCCGGCGGACAAGGTTTGGATTCTTGTCGGATTCTCTGGTTGCCCACTTTGGCGTCTTGCAGCCAAGCAAAATTGGCAATACGGTACGAACTACCCGTGGGTTGATCGTTGAACTTTCGTTGGCACAACGCGCCAGCAGCCGCGCAAGCTTGCTTGTTTTGGGTTTCCCGCCATTAGAAAGTCCCAATTTGACCGACAAGGAGCGCAGCATCGTGCAAGACTACACCGAAGAGCTTTCATTGGAGGCGAACGAGTTCGGCGTAAGGTTTGCCAGTGCTGACAATGACAATGCAGCGAGTGAATCCTTGCTGAATGCGCTGTAACGCATCGGTAATCCCGACCCTCGCCACCCTGCGCGACATCCTGCTCCCGCGCTTGATCTCAGGTCAGTTGCGACTATTCGACACCGAATCCACACCGCAATCTCAGGAGCTTGCCGCATGAACGCCTTTAAACCTCTCTGGGTAGCCCTCCTCATGGCCATCGCGCCGTATTCAGCCAGCGCCCAGGACACCGGGCTGACCAAGCAGCACACCGCCTGTATGGACAAGTCCGGCAGCACGACAGCGGGCATGATGGAGTGCATCACCGCCGAGTTTCAGCGCCAGGATGCGCGCCTGAACAAAGCCTACAAAGCCGTCATGACCGGGTTGACACCCGAGCGCAAGAAGCAGCTGCTCGAAGCCCAGCGCGCCTGGCTCAAGTTCCGCGACGCCAACTGCGCTTTCTATGACGACCCGGACGGCGGCTCCATGGCGCGAGTCAGTGCCAACGACTGCATGATGACGGCCACCGCTGGCCGCGCCCGCGAGCTGGAAAATCTTAAACAGTCATAGGGACTCGGCGTAGTCCAGTCATTTCGCTATTTAATTAATAGCTGCTTGTGCAGGCGTTGCCTGCGCTAGAGCCATATTTCATATGTATTCAGACGCTGGTGAGATCAGTGCAGAGGACGCGAAGGGCAAAACCTGTTTTCTATACACAGGGCCGTCGTCGTGTATAAAAAATCAGATTTTTTATACACATGGCGTTTAACATGC
>JBBRMH010000023.1:0-29834 GCA_038230935.1 Burkholderiales bacterium
ACCCTATGTACATCGGTAGTGTGCATTTTGCTGTGGCCGGGCGCGATATTTTTCTCATCTTGCACAAGCGTGCCAGCTTTGTGCAGCAGACAATTGCTTTGGTAGCACTTTTTTTGCTCTGCTTCAATGCGTAAGTCCTGCAATTGAATAGCCTGGATGAATGGCCTGAGTTAGCTGGTACCTTTGCGGTCACTGCGGCTGGACCGCTCGGGCACAATTGAAATCTTGTGATTCTCGATTTTAAATTTTTACACAGAGACAAAGGCACAGCATGACTTCCAAAGACGAGACCGGTAACAAGGTCGCACTCATCACTGGCGCGGGCACCGGCATTGGCCGGGCAGTCGCACTGGCGTTTTTGCGCGATGGCTACAGCGTGGTGCTGGTCGGCCGGCGGGCTGAGCCCCTTGAAGCGGTGGTGAAGGAATCGGGCTCTGACCGCGCACTGGCGGTACCGACCGACGTGGGCAACCCTGAATCGGTCGCAGCACTGTTCACCAAAATCGCTGAGATGTTTGGCCGTATTGACGTGCTGTTCAACAATGCGGGTATCAGCGGCATAGGCACCCACTTTGAAGACATTTCTTTTGAAACCTGGCAGAGCGTGGTCAATATCAATTTGACGGGCTCATTTTTGTGCGCGCAGGGCGCTTTCAAAATGATGAAAGACCAAACGCCGCAGGGCGGCCGCATCATCAACAACGGCTCGATTTCAGCGCACGCGCCCCGGCCCAATTCAGCGTCTTATACCGCCACCAAACATGCCATTACCGGGCTGACCAAATCGATTTCACTGGACGGCCGCAAATACAACATTGCCTGTGGGCAGATTGATATCGGTAACGCACTGACCGAGCTGTCGGTACGCATGACCAAGGGGGTGATGCAAGCCAACGGGGAAGTCGCTGTCGAGCCCATGATGGATGCCACTGAGGTCGCCGATGCCGTCATTCACATGGCGGCGTTGCCACTGTCAACCAACATCCAGTTCATGACCATCATGGCCACCAACATGCCGTTTGTGGGGCGGGGTTAATGATCTGGCGGTTATGCATACAAACCGTGTTACCCAGTGCGTGGTGATGGGTTATTTTTCTAGCCCCGCAGAAGGTGTATTTGCGTGTGGGGTGCGCACTCAAGAAAAATAAAGGACAACTCTGTCAGATGTCCAAGTTGCCACGCCCGTACCAAAAAAATCGGCATCTTCCGTCCATACCGGGCAGCCCAGTGTCATGGCGCATGCCAGTACAGGCCAGTCATCTGCATCCCGGCTGGCAATTCGTTGAAGGGCCTGCTGTTGCATGCCTTCATAGAGTTCAACGACCATCTCCAGGCTGTCCACTACTTTCAATGCGGCATCGCCTTGTATGCCGCGCTTTGCCAGCAGAGCAGGCAGGTACTTGTATGCATCCGCATAAGCCACGTCCGGTGCAAAAAAATTGACTGTGGCGGCATTTTTCAAAATCAACGCCAGCGCACGTGTTCCCAGCACCGCCCTGATCAAAATGTTTGCATCAAGAACGATGGCCCTGCCGCTCACGCCGTCTTGACTTTCAATTTCGCAGCTTGTGTAGCCTTTTTACGTGCATCCTTGAAATCCGCCACTACGGCATCAACGTCCACGCTTTGCGTATCCAGTAACTTGTCCAGGGTTTTGCTGGCTTTTTTTAACGCGGCAAGATGGGCTTGCACCTGGCCGTGTGCAGGGATAAAGTACCCCACCGTTTGACCATGACGCGTGACGGCTACTGGTGTACTTGAAGCAATATACTCGGCCAGATCTGAGCGAAACTCTCGTATGCCTACCTTTGTCGTTTCCATGTTGAATGCCTTTGATGGGATATTTTGTGAATCATTGTGTACACATTTTATGCCATGTCGCAAACGGGCACCATGATTGTCATGTCAGTCAACGCCCGAGTGTCTAGCCCAACTTACCCAGCAGCAAATACTCCATCAGCGCTTTTTGGGCATGCATGCGGTTTTCGGCTTCGTCCCACACGACGGACTGGGGGCCGTCAATGACCTCGGCTTGTACTTCCTCACCCCGGTGTGCAGGCAGGCAGTGCATGAACAGGGCGTCAGGTTTGGCGACCTTCATCATCTCGGTGTCCACACACCAGTGGGCAAAAGCTTTTTTGCGGGCTTCGTTTTCAGCCTCGTAACCCATGGAAGTCCACACGTCGGTGGTGACCAGATCAGCCCCGGCACAGGCCTGCATCGGGTCTTTGAACACCTGGTAGCTCTCGGCTGACCGAATGCCTGCGACCGACTGGTCCACCTCATAGCCGCCGGGTGTGCTCAGGTGCACCTTGAAACCCAGAATCTCGCTGGCCTGCAGCCAGGTGTTGGCCATGTTGTTGCCGTCACCGACCCACGCGACTGTCTTGCCCTTGATGCTGCCGCGGTGTTCGATGTAGGTGAAGATGTCCGCCAGAATCTGGCAAGGGTGGAACTCATTCGTCAGCCCGTTGATGACCGGTACCCGCGAGCAGCTGGCAAAACGGTCGATTTTGTTTTGCTCAAACGTGCGGATCATCACCAGATCAACCATGCGGCTGATCACCTGGGCGCTGTCTTCAATCGGCTCGGCCCGGCCCAGCTGACTGCCCTCCGTGGTGAGGTTGACCACCGTGCCGCCCAGCTGGTACATGCCGGCTTCAAAACTCACGCGGGTGCGGGTCGAGGCTTTTTCAAAAATCATGACCAAAGTGCGGTCCACCAGCGGCTGGTGTTTTTCGTAGGTCTTGAATTTTTTCTTGATCAGCGCGGCGCGTTCAAACAGGTAGGCGTATTCGTCAGCGTTGAGGTCACTGAACTGCAGGTAGTGTTTGATCGGTTTCGCCGGGGTTGCGGGGCTGCTCATGCTTTTTCTTTCAAAAACTGCTTGATCAGCGGCACCAGAATTGCCACGACTTCGTCAGCCTCAGCCGTGGTCATGATCAGTGGCGGCACCAGACGAATCACGCTGTCGGCGGTCACGCTGATCAGCAGTGAGTTATCAGCTGCGCGCTTGAGCAACTCTCCGCACGGCATCGTCAGCTCAACGCCAATCATCAGGCCCCGGCCACGAATGTCCTTGACACCCACGACGCCTGCCAGCTCACGCACCAGAGCGTCATGCAGGTGCGCGCCGGTGTTCACGGCATTGGCGACCACATTGTCTTCTTCCAGAATGCGAATCGTCTCGACCCCGGCGCGCATGGCCAGCGGGTTGCCGCCAAAGGTGGTTCCGTGGTTGCCGGGCTGAAAAATATGGGCCGCTTTGGGGCCGCACACGACAGCCCCAATCGGCACACCTGAACCCAGGCCTTTGGCCAGTGGCATCACATCAGGCTTGATGCCCGACCACTGATGCGCAAACCATTTGCCGGTACGGCCCATGCCGCACTGCACTTCGTCAATCATCAGAAGCCAGTCGCGCTCGTCGCACAATGCGCGCACCTCGCGCATGTACTCGTCGCTCATCGGGTGCACGCCGCCTTCACCCTGAATGGCTTCAAAAAATACGGCAACCACGTTGGGGTTGTTGGCTGTAGCTGCCTTGATGGCTTCAATATCGTTGAGCGGCACACGGATAAATCCCTCGACCAGGGGGCCAAAACCGGCTTGCACTTTGGGGTTGCCGGTCGCGCTCAGCGTGGCAATGCTGCGGCCATGAAAGGCTTTTTCATAGACCACCACTTCAGGACGATCAATGCCCTTGTCGTGGCCGAATTTGCGCGCCAGCTTGAGGGCAGCCTCATTAGCTTCCAATCCTGTGGAGCAGAAAAACACGTTCTCCAGACCTGACAGCGCCACCAGTTTGGCGGCAAGCGTTTCTTGCAGCGGCACATGGTAGTAGTTGGAGCAATGAATCAGCTTGCCCAACTGGTCTTGCAATGCAGGCACCAGCTTGGGGTGGTTGTGGCCCAGAGTGTTGACGGCAATACCGCCCAGCGCGTCCAGGTACTGCTTGCCATTCACGTCCCAGACACGGCAGCCTTGACCATGCGACAGGGCAATCGGCAGGCGGCCATACGTGTTCATGACGTGGGGCGAGGCGGCTTCGATGAAAGGGGGCAGGGCAGCGGTCATGGGAACTCCCGGAAGAAGTAGGCAAACAAAAGATCTCTTCAAAAAAGCGACTGTCTGGTGATTTTAGGGGCATACCTTGTACGCGTCATCAGCGATGGTGTGTAGCTGTCCTGCAAGCAGGCCGCTCTTGCATTGTGGAGCACCAGTCTTATATAAGATACACTCTTGTTGCAATGCAGCATGGCCACACACCCGTGCCAGACTGTCGCTACAGACGCTACAAGCGCTTGACATGCATGCTAAAAAAACTTCCACCCGATGGTCACCTGATGTTTCCCCATGGTCTCTAGCTCCGCCAAAGAAGTTTTCATTCAGGGCATCACCAGTGACGGCAAAACCTTTCGCCCCAGTGACTGGGCTGACCGGCTGTGCGGCGTGATGAGCCAGTTCCGCCCCGGCGGCCCGCACCCCGGCAGCCACCTGACCTATTCACCCTGGTGCGTGCCAACAGTAGTCGGTGGTGTGAAATGCGTGGTGGTGAATGCCGAGCTGCGCGATGTGGAGCCGATGGCCTGGGACTTTGCGATCAACTTTGCCAAAGACAACGATCTGCAACTCGTTGAGGCGTGTTTGCTGCCTGATGTGGGCAAGACCTGATTGAATCTGAACGGGATTTTGGGCCATAAAAAAAGCCGTCTTCAGACGGCTTTTTTACTTCGATTGCAGCGCACCCTACAAAACGGCAGACAGCTTTTTCAGGAGCTGTCCGGGCGGTTTTGCCTAATGTCTTAGGCGGCTGCTGCGGCAGCTGGTGCCGACAGCGCCAGGGCTTTGACCCTGGCAGACAGGCGGGACTTGTCACGCGCTGCCTTGTTTTTGTGGAAGATGCCTTTGTCAGCAACGGTATCGACAATGCTCTGGGCTTTGGCGAACATGTCTTTGGCTTTGCTGACATCACCCGCTGCAACGGCTTTTTCGACGTTTTTTACAGCTGTGCGGTACTTGGAGCGCAGCGATGTGTTGGCGGCGTTGAGTTTGACGTCTTGACGGACGCGCTTGCGACCTGATGCAAGGCGGGGGTTCTTTTTCTTGGGTTTGGCGGTTGCCATATATAAATTCCTTTGATCCGGGGAGGAGTATGCGGATGTTGCGAGCGAAGCCCAATATTATAGCCCGGCGGGCTAAACTCGCTCAGTGTCACTTTTCAAATCTGCCTCCACTGTTTCACTCTTAACGCTTGCATCCCGCCTCACCGGCCTGGTACGTGATGTGTTGATGGCTTCATTTTTTGGTGTCAGTGCGTTGACAGATGCATTTCATGTGGCCTTTCGCATTCCCAACCTGTTTCGGCGGGTGTTTGGGGAGGGCGCTTTCAGTCAGGCCTTTGTGCCCGTATTGGCAGCTTGCAAAACCGAGCACGGTGACGAAGGGGCCAAACAGCTGGTTGACCATGTGGCAACGCTGTTGACCTGGACGCTGGTGGTTATTTGCGCCGCTGGTGTGGTGGCTGCGCCCCTGATGGTGCTGGGCATGGCCAGTGGTTTGAAGCAGACGCCTCAGGGTTTTGATGCAGCGGTGGTGATGACGCGCTGGATGTTCCCGTACATCGGCTTCATGTCGTTGGTGGCGCTGGCGGGCGGTATTTTGAACACCTGGCGCAAGTTTGCGGTGCCTGCTGCGTCACCCGTTCTGCTCAATGTGGCCCTGATTTTGTCAATGGTGGTGGGCGGGCCGTTGTTCAAACGCTGGGGCATTGAGCCGATTTATGCGCAGTGTGTGGGTGTGATGCTGGGCGGTGTGCTGCAGCTGGCCTTGCAGTTGCCAGCGCTTCGTTCCATTGGCATGCTGCCGCGCGTGGGCTGGCGCATCAGTGCGCTGCGTGCCGCGTGGACTGACCCGGGTATCCGCAATATCACCAAACTCATGTTCGCGGCGCTGCTGGGTGTGAGCGTGGCGCAAATATCGCTGCTGATCAACACCCAGATTGCCTCCCATCTGGCACCCGGTAGCGTGACGTGGATCGCCAACGCTGACCGGCTGATGGAATTTCCCACCGCCATGCTGGGTGTGGCTCTGGGTGTGGTGCTGATGCCACAACTCGCCAGTGCCCGGGCTGCCAAAGACGAGGCGCGTTATTCGGGCCTGCTGGACTGGGGCTTGCGCCTGGTCGTGTTGCTGTCGGTACCGTCTGCGGTAGCGCTGGGCCTGTTTGCCCTGCCGCTGGTTGCTGTTTTGTTTCACCATGGCAATTTTTCAGTGCTGGACGTGCAGCGCACCACCGCCGCACTGGTCGGCTATGGCGTAGGGCTGGTGGCGATTGTGGCCATCAAGGTGCTGGCACCGGGTTACTACGCCCGGCAAGACATGCGCACACCGATGTGGATTGCCATTGCCGTGCTGATACTCACCCAGGTACTTAACTTTTTTCTGGTGCCGGTGTTGCAGCACGCTGCGCTCACACTGTCTATCAGCATCGGTGCACTCGTCAATGCGCTGTGGTTGCTGGTCGGTTTGATGCGGCGCGGCAGCTACAAGCCCGAGCCCGGCTGGGGGTTTTTCCTGATGCGCGTGGTCGCAGCCAGCACGCTGCTTGCGTCGTTTTTGCTGTGGGCTGCTGGCAGCGTGAACTGGCTGGGCCTGAAAGCCGACTATTTACAGAAAATTGGGCTGCTGGCGCTCATTTTGCTTGCCTCTGCTGCTATTTATTTTGTAGCACTGAGGATTTCAGGCATGAAGCTGCGGCAGCTGGTGCGCCGTTGAGTATTTCCAGTGGAAGTACGCACAATTTATTCTGATTTGTGAGAAAGTAAGAACCATGCAATTAAATCTGGATGTACCGTCGCCGCTGCAATACTTCACCAGCCTGGTTCAAAGTGATGAGTACTTTCCATTGCTGGAAGCCGCTGTCAGCCTGGGTCAGGACGACTACCCTGAGCTGGATGTGCAGCAGGTGCTGGGCGACGTTGACCAGTTGCTGGCACGCATCAAGCGACGGTTGCCGGGCGATGCATCAGCCCTGCAAAAGCTGCGAACGCTGAACCAGTTCTTTTTTCGGGATCTGGGCTTTGGCGGCAATATCAACGATTACTACGACCCCGACAACAGCTACATGAATGCGGTTCTCAAAACCCGGCGCGGCATACCCATCACACTCGCTGTGCTCTGGCTCGAGCTGGCCACCGGGCTGGGCCTGAATGCGCGTGGCGTGGCGTTTCCGGGGCATTTCATGGTCAAGGTGAATCTGCCCAAGGGCCAGGTGGTGATCGACCCCTTCAGCGGCCAGTCGCTCAGTCGGGAAGATTTGTCCGAGCGGCTGGAGCCATTCAAGCAGCGCCATGGGAACTATGACGACTTTGAAATGCCTGTCGGCTTGTATTTGCAGTCAGCCTTGCCGCGCGACATCATTGGCCGCATGCTGCGCAACCTCAAGGAAATCCACAAAACGCAGGAAGACTGGCAACGTCTGGTAGCCGTCCTGGACCGGCTCATTGTGTTGCATCCGGATGCCTGGACAGAGTACCGGGACCGCGGTCTGGCCTGGGCTGCGCTGCGTCAGGCTGACCGTGCCACAACGGACCTTGAAACCTACCTGGCCAAGTCACGTGATGCGCTGGATATTGATGCTGTCACCGAGCGCCTGGCGCAATTAAGGCATCAGAACAATTAGGCCGGGATGGCGTCTGGAGCCATGCCTGCCGACGGACTACTTGACCACAACAGTAGCGCCGTCGCCCAGCGCTGCAATCACACCCAGCTCATAAACCGCCTCGCCCGAATCGCGCAGGGTTTGAGCTGTGGCCTGCGCGTTCGCTGCATCGACCACCACGACCATGCCGATGCCGTTGTTGAAGGTGCGGTTCATTTCAAAGTCAGAAATGGCTGCTGTTTTTTGCAGCCAGGCAAACAGCTCGGTTTGCGGCCAGCTGCCTTTGCTCAGGTGGGCGGCCATGCCTTCGGGCAGAACGCGGGGAATATTCTCAAGCAAACCGCCTCCGGTGATGTGGGCCAGTGCCTTGATCGGATGCACGGCCAGGGCTGCCAGCACATTTTTAACGTACAGACGGGTTGGCTCCATCAGGGCTTGCCGGAACGGCTTGCCGTCCAGCGTGGCAGGAAGGTCGCTGCCAGCACGCTCGATGCATTTGCGCACCAGGCTAAAACCGTTGGAATGCGCACCACTGCTGGCCAGGCCCAGCACCACGTCACCCGGCGTGATATCTTTACCGGTCAAAATTTTTGATTTTTCAACCGCACCCACCGCAAAACCTGCCAGGTCGTATTCGCCTTCGGGGTACATGCCGGGCATTTCTGCAGTCTCACCACCAATCAGGGCGCAGCCGCTGAGCTCGCAGCCCCGGGCAATACCGCCCACAACCGCAGCAGCCGTATCTATATCAAGCTTGCCGCAGGCACAGTAGTCCAGAAAAAACAGCGGCTCGGCCCCTTGCACCAGCACGTCGTTGACGCTCATGGCCACCAGGTCAATGCCCACGGTGTCGTGCATGTTCCACTCAAAGGCCAGCCGCAGTTTGGTGCCTACCCCGTCGGTGCCGCTGACCAGCACCGGCTCCTTGTAACGTTTGGGGACTTCAAACAGCGCGCCAAACCCGCCGATACCTGCCAGCACACCTTCGCGCATGGTTTTTTTGGCCAGCGGCTTGATGCGCTCGACCAGCGCGTCGCCCGCGTCAATGTCAACGCCAGCGTCTTTGTAGCTCAGAGGGGTGGTGGAATTCGTCATGGTGGGGCAGGATGCGGCGGGCAGGTTCAAGGGGGGGTGAAGTGGGCAACTTGCAGTCTGGAGCGGCATTGCAAGCCCGATAGAATGAAGCTGAGATTCTAAAGGCTCATGCATCGGCCTCCAAAAGCGACCTGTCAATGGTTTTCCAGGGCGCTTTGCCGGGCTTTGCAGGTGCCCCGGTCATCAGCTCAACCCAAAAATCCATGCAATTTACCAATACCCAAAAACGCGCTTCTGCCTGGTGCCTGATTGCCGCTTTGGTGGTTTTGGCACTCTGGCAACTTGGACCCGTGCTCACGCCATTTGTGGTGGCTGCCGTGCTGGCCTATGCATTGACACCGCTGGTCAACAAGCTTGATCGTCTGGGCAGAGGCCGTATGCCGCGTGCGCTGGCTGTGATTTTGGTGGAACTGCTTTTTGTAGTGGTCGCTTTGAGCCTGGTGCTGTTGATCGTGCCGATTGTGGCCAAAGAAATTCCTTTGCTGCGTGAGCAAATCCCTTTGCTGATCGACCGCATTTCAAGCGGGCTGACCCCCTGGCTGGCGCAGTTTGGCGTCAAGGTCTCGCTGGATATGGGCAGCATCAAGGTCGCCGCCCTGAAATACCTCAATGCCAATTACGAGGAAATGTTTGGCTCGGTGTTGTCGTCCCTCAAACTGGGCGGCAGCGTGGCGCTGGCCGTCATCGGCAATGCGGTGTTGATACCCGTGGCGCTGTTTTACCTGCTGATGGACTGGGACAAATTTATTGCGCGGCTGCTTGAGCTGGTACCGCCGCCCATGCGCCAGGCTGTTGACAGCTTTACCGATGAAGCCGACTCGGTTCTGGGCCAGTACCTGCGCGGGCAACTGCTGGTGATGCTGATCATGGCGGCTTTTTATGCCATCGGGCTGGCGCTGTTTGGGCTGGACCTGGCCTTGCCGATTGGTATTTTTACCGGTCTGGCGATGTTTATCCCGTATCTGGGTTTTGGCATTGGCCTGATATTGGCTGTACTGGCGGGGTTGCTGCAATTTCTGTCTGTCAAGGCGCTCGTGATGGTTGCCGTGGTTTACGGCATTGGCCAGGTGGTGGAAAGCCTTTTCCTGACGCCCCGGCTGGTCGGCGAGCGTATCGGGCTGCACCCGCTGGCCGTGATTTTTGCCCTGTTGGCGTTTGGCCAGGTGTTCGGTTTTGTCGGCGTGCTGATTGCATTGCCTGCCAGCGCCGTGCTGCTGGTGGGTGTACGCCGTATCAAGCAGGAATATATGGCCAGCGAGCTTTATAAAGGCTGATGCGCACCATGATGGATATGAAACAGATTGCGCTGGATATCGGGTTGGCGAGCGTTGCCTCGTTTTCCAATTTTTTTGCAGGCTCCAACGAGGCGGCGCTCAAACATCTGGAGCTGTGGTCAAGCACCCGTCTGGATTCACCTGTGCCCACTTATATCTGGGGCGAGCCGGGCAGTGGCAAGACGCATTTGCTCAAGGCTGCAAGCGAAGCACTGCATGCCCAAGGCGCGCGCGTCGGCTGGATGGATGCGTCCAGTCTGGAGCCGCCCGAGTTCAATGAGTCCTGGGATGCCGTAGTCATGGATGAATGCCACCTGTACAACACAGTCCAGCAGCAGGCCGCCTTCAACTGGTTTGTCAATGCCCTGAGCACTGCTGACGGCCAGGCGCGCTGGGTGCTGTCTGCTGGCGACCTGCCCCCTTCAGACCTGGTGCTGCGGGAGGATTTGCGTACACGCCTGGGTTGGGGTCATGTGTTTGAATTGCACGCTTTGACTGAGACGCAACGTCGGTCCGTGTTGCGGGTAGAGGCCGATGTGCGCGGTGTCTTTCTCAGTGATGAGGCCATGGACTTCATGCTGCGGCGTTTCTCGCGTGACCTGAGCAGCCTGATGCAGCTGCTCGACAAACTCGACAGCTACGCCCTGCAAACCCAGCGCGCCATTACCATTCCCCTGATCAAAGCCATGCTGGAGAGCCAATGACAACAAAAATCGCCCTGTTTGACCTGGACCACACCCTGATTCCGTTTGACTCTGACTTTGCCTGGAACGAGTTCACGATTGCGCTGGGCTGGCGCGATGGCGATGCTTTCAGGCGCGCCAATGAGACCTATTTTGCGCATTACCGGGACGGCACCCTCGATATTCACGAGTACGTCCGCTTTGCCACTCAAGCCATTCGAGATAAAGGCGCTACTGAATCCATAGCAGCTCACGCAGATTTCATGCGGTCTGTGATGCAAAAAAGCATACAAAAGTCGGCACTTGATCTGGTACAAAGCCATCAGGATGCGGGTGATATCGTCGCCATCGTCACAGCCACCAATGAGTTTGTCACGCGTCCGATTGCCGCTGCCTTTGGCGTGCAGGAGCTGATCGCCATTGACCTGGTGCGCGACAGCCAGGGCGAATTTACGGGCGATATTGCAGGCGTACCCTCGTTTCGTGAAGGCAAGGTCACGCGGGTAGAAGCCTGGCTGGCGGCGCGCAACCTTGGCTGGCAGGACGTTGAAACCACGTTCTACAGCGACTCCATGAATGATTTGCCGCTGCTTGAAAAGGCCACCTGTCCGGTAGCCACCAACCCCGACGAGCGCCTGCGCGAGCTGGCGACCCAGCGTGGATGGCGCATACTTGAATTGTTTTAACCTTTTGACTGGTATCAGTCGAGTCCGCCAGAGTGTCAGGCATGTGGATTCCTGAAGTTTTGTACATACATGATTAAAAAATTCATCGACAAGCTGTTTGGCAAATCCGGCAGCCCCGCGACGGGTGCCAAAGCAGTCAAAAAATCTCCCTTCGGTACGCGTCACGACCTGCAGGTCACAGACCACGGCATCAACCCCAAACTGGTTGACGAGCGCGCCTGGGATGTCGTTCACACCCTGAAGCAGGCCGGTTTTGAGGCTTATATTGTGGGCGGCGCTGTGCGCGACCTGCTGGTCGGCCTGCGCCCGAAAGACTTTGACGTAGCCACCAACGCCACGCCCGAGCAGGTCAAGCAGCTGTTTCGCCGCGCCTTCATCATTGGGCGACGCTTTCGCATCGTGCACGTCATTTATGGCCGGGGCCGCGAGCATGAGGTCATTGAGGTGTCCACTTTCCGTGCGCACCTGGACAGCAGCCTGGCCGAGCAGGTGGGCGGCAACGAGCGCACCAGCAAGAGCGAATTGGCGGGCATGAAGCACGCGGTAGATGCCTCGGGCCGCGTGTTGCGCGACAACGTCTGGGGACCGATGATCGAGGACGCCGCCCGCCGCGACTTCACCATCAACGCCATGTACTACGACCCCGAAACGCAAGTGGTGGTGGACTATCACAACGGCATTCAGGATGCGAAGAAAAAAATCATCCGCATGATTGGCAACCCGGCGGTGCGCTACCGGGAAGACCCGGTGCGTATTATTCGCGCAGTGCGTTTTGCCGCCAAGCTCAATGCGCTGGGGTTTGTTTTTGAAGACAAGACCGCTGCACCGCTGCGCGAGATGTCCAGCCTGCTGGCTGACGTGCCGCAATCGCGCCTGTTCGACGAAATGCTCAAGCTCCTGCAAACCGGCCACTCGCTGGCCAGCATTGCGCAGCTCAAGGCGCTTGGTTTGGCCACGGGCATTTACCCCTTGCTCGATGTCGTGGTTCAAGCCGCTGACGAGCCGTTTTTGAATCTCGCGCTGATGGACACCGACCGTCGTGTGGGTGAAGGCAAGCCGGTGGCTCCCAGCTTCTTGTTGTCGTGCGTGCTGTGGCCGGATGTGCGCGACGGCTGGGCCAGGCGGCTCAAGCGCGGCGAGCACACCATGCCTGCGTTGCAGGAGGCCATTGACGATGCCTTCAACGCCAAAATTGGTGATGTGTCCGGTCGTGGCAAGCTCGGCACCGACATGCGTGAGATATGGACCCTGCAGACACGTTTTGAAAAGCGCGTGGGTGCCTCGCCTTATTCGCTATTGGAACAGCCGCGCTTTCGCGCCGGGTTTGACTTTCTGCGTCTTCGCGCCCAAACCGGTGAAGTCGATATGGAACTGGCCGAATGGTGGGAAAAGTTCAGCACCGCGTATGACGACGAACGCCACGACATGATTGAGGCCATGCGTGTGGCACAGCTGCAAAAGCCGCAGCAGGCGAGGGTGCGGGTCAAAAAAACCGATGCACCACAACGAGACGCACGCTTTGCGGAGCCTGCGGATTCAGCGTCGGAGCCAGCGCCGGAATCAGCATCAGATTCGCAGCAGCCACAGGGCGAATTTGATCAGAACCCACCAGCCAAAAAACGCCGCCGTCGCCGCAAACCCACCCATCGCGATGCAGGCAATGGCGATGGCAACGGCAGCGAAGGTGCGCCCCCTGCTGGGGCGTAGGCCTTGTGGTCACAGCCTACATCGCGCTCGGAGCGAACCTGGGCGACGCAGCAGTCATGCTGAAGCGAGCCGTGGCGTCCATTGACGCTTTGCCGCTTTGCACTGTTAAAAAAACCTCCCGCCTGTACAAAACCGAACCGCTTGAAACGCTGCCCGGACATGCACCAGGCAGTGACTATATCAATGCGGTGGTTGAAGTTGACACCACGCTGAGCGCGCCTGCCTTGCTACAACATTTGCAGCAAATAGAACACGCTGCAGGCCGGCAACGCCCCTACATCAACGCGCCACGCACGCTGGATCTGGACTTGCTGCTGTATGGCAGTGCGCGTATTGATTCCGCCAGTCTGGTCGTGCCCCATCCGCGCATGTGGCAACGCGCCTTTGTGCTGGTGCCGCTGGCTGAGATTGCGCCCGGGCTGGTAGACGCTGTGCATTTGCAGGCAGTCCAGAACCAGGCCATTGCTGCCCTGGGTCATTGATGGCCCGCAGCAGCACACTCAAAAAAACAGATTTACCGGACGCTGCTACCTGATGCTTTTGGCGTCACTCATGCGGTAGTAAAGACCGTAAGCGTCGTCCTCAAGTACCGAAAAAATGCCTTCGACCACCACCGGTTCCGTGCTGTATTTCACCGGGGTTTTCGATTTGACCTCGACCATGCTTTCAGGCCCGCCTGGCGTGCAGAATGCACAGGTCAATGGCACCGATGACAGCAGGAAATGCACCTGCTTTTCGCCGGGGTCCAGCGGCATCATGTAGCCCTGAACGCGCTGCGTTTTCTGGTTCAGGGCGAGCTGAACCGGGGTAAACACTGGTAAAAACCGGGTTTTGACTTTTTTCGCCGTGACGGATGTCAATACCGACCAGGGCAGCACATCATCGCGCGCAACCAGCGCCGGAAATGGGCTGTTGGCACCATGCACACCTGGGCCCTGGCCAACGGGTAACTCTTGCACAGGCGCTGGTGCTGCGGGCACTGCTGTTTTGGAACTGCCAGAAGCGGCTGGCGGCGACAAAATACCCAGCGGTGAGGAAAGCGTCTGGGCGCTGGCCGTCACAGCTGTGGCACATACAGCGGTGGCAAATAAAGAGCCCATCAACATCCTGGCAAACACCGGGCTGCGCCGCTTCGTCGGGGAGTGGTGCAGGTGTTCGGTCAACTGTTGGATCAAATGGGTGCTCGAATGCTGGGTCATAGTGAATGCTCCATAAAAATAATGCTGTCAGTGGACGTGCTTCATGCCGCAGTATTTTCCAATGGCCAGACCTTTGCAAGATGCTTGCAGTTCTTTCTCGCAGACATCGTCTTTTTTACCCGACTCCAGGCACTTGGCTGCCTGCTCGTGCGCGGCGGCCATGGCGCGGTGGCGGGCAATGTCTTCTTTGGCTTCCTTGCTGAGGGTTTGGGCGAATGCAGGGGAGAAAGCGGTGCCGAGCAAAAAGGCGGCCAGAACTCCCGCGCGCTGGACAGAGAAAAAACGATATTTCATAAAACGCTCACCTTGTTGAATGGGTTGAAGAGGTTGAAGAGGTTGAAGGAATTAACGCAACTGCATAGACGCAAACATTATCTGGATTGAAGCAGCTCAAACACACTGACCCGGTAGGCCTCCCAGGCGGGCAAGGCGCTGGACAGCAGCGCCACCCCAAAAGCCAGCACCGGCACCACAAGCAAATCAGCAGGCCATGACAGCGCACCAATCAAAACCGACTGCTCCAGTTGCAAGGCCCAGGCCATCAGGGCTGTGACGCCTTGCCCGGCCAGCACACCCAGCAGCGTTGCCAGAAACGCCAGCCATAGCGCCTCTACCAGCAGCAGCCCGGCAATTTTGCGCGGCGGCGCGCCGAGCATGCGCAGCAGGGCCAGATCAGCGCGCCGTTCGCGCACCGCGCTCCACAACGCGATAAACACGCTCAGGCCCGCCGTCAACAGCAACACGCCTGCAAAAGCGCGCAGCACGTCGGTGCCTATGCCCACCATGCCCAGCAGGCGCGTGATTTCAAATGCCGGTGCGGCGGCCTGCATCTCGGTGGTGGTGTTGATAAAGCGCGGAAAAGTCACGGCGGCCAGCGGCGTTTTGTACTGGATCAGCGCCAGCGTGACTTCACGTTCTTCTTCCAGAATTTTCTGGTCCTCTGCGTCCAGTGCGGTGTCAGACTCATGCACCTTCCACACCGACTCGGTTGCAGTCAGCAGCAAGCGGTCAAGTACCGTGCCGCTACTCGCAAGAATGCCCACCACGGTGTAAGGCGTTTTTTCATGCACATCGCCCCCGCCACCCAGGCCGTGCGTGCCCGCAAAGCGGTCCCCCACTTTCAAGCCGGTCTGGCGCGCTACCTGCGCACCGATGACGGTTTGCATGGGCTGTGTCCACATCACACCCTGCTGGAGCTTGACGTTGTAGTGTTTGAGGTACTCCCCAGTGGTGCCCACAATGCGAAAACCGCGAAAACTGTCACCCATACTGATGGGTATGACCTTGGCGACCTGCGGGTGCGTCTCAAGTGCCTTGACAGCGGTCAGCGGCACATTGCCCGTCGGCACGTCCAGGTGAAGCACACCCGACAAAATCAGTTGCATCGGGCTGCCTTTGGCCCCCACCACCACGTCAATACCGGCCAGATCGCGCTCGAACGCATTGCTCAGCTGGTGGCTGACCAGCAGCAAAAACGTGATCGAGGCCAGCCCCAGGGTCAGCAGCAGCAAATTGAGCGCTGCAGCGAGCGGCCTGGACCACAGATAACGCCAGGCAAATGCTATGGTTTTCATAGCTGGTTGCCCCCGGTTTGCATGCCGTAGATGCCTTTTTCGTCCTTGAAAAAAGCCTTGACACGCGCGTCATGGGTGGCAATCACCAGTGTTGCACCTTCGCGCCCGGCGGTGGCCCGCAGCAAGGCCAGCGACGTGGCGGCAGAGCCATCGTCCAGACTGGCTGTGGGCTCGTCCGCCAGAATGACTTTGGGCTTGAGCAGCACGGCCCGCGCCAGTGCTACACGCTGGGCTTGCCCGCCTGACAACTG
This sequence comes from Burkholderiales bacterium, assembly GCA_038230935.1. Lineage (GTDB taxonomy): Bacteria > Pseudomonadota > Gammaproteobacteria > Burkholderiales > Burkholderiaceae_C > Polaromonas. Next base: position 16,133 of record JBBRMH010000023.1, read on the forward strand.
GGACGGCTTGCGGCTGGCCAGCACCTGCACATCCAGTGCCGCCAGCGCCTGAGCAATGCGGCCCTCGTCTTGTGCCTGGCCTGCCGCCCACTGGGCCATGGCCAGGTTGTCGTGCACGCTCAGCGCTGCGCTCAAATGCAGCTTTTGCGGCAAAAACCCGATGGTTTGTGCCCGCCAGGCATCACCCGCCACTTTGCCCAGCGCCTTGAGCGGCTGGCCGGCTACGGTGATGTCGCCGCTGCTGGCAGCCAGCAAACCCGCAGCCAGCGCCAGCCAGGTGGACTTGCCCGAACCCGATGCACCGCGCAGCAGCAGCACACCGCCCTGCGGTACGTCCATATCGTCAAACTGCAGCGTCGGCCCGGCCTGGTAGCTGTAGGTCAGCTGGTGTGTACGAATCACGCTGATGCTCCGACCGGGTCGGCAGCGCAGTCCACGCATAAGCCCCGCACAGCAAAGTCCATGCTGATGTCCTGGTAGCCCAGTGCCTTCAGGGCGTCAATCGCCGTTTGTGCGGCCCGTTCCAGGTCGTCTGCACTCGCCTGGAGCGCGCCAGCCAGCGGGCTGTCGCGGTGGCAGCTCTGGCATTCAAAGTGCGGAATGGCATGCACGCTGGTCGGCATGGCCTGGTAACGACGCACCCGGCTGGCATCAACCCGGCACAGCAGCAGGCCGACTTGTGTGAGCCGGTCGATCAGCCGGTACAGGGTGACACGGTCAAGTGCCAGTTCGGTGCTGCTGACCAGCGCCGCCTGAAGCTGTGCGTGGGTGTAGCTGGTGTCTGGGTGGGCCAATAGCCAGCCCAATACCAGACGTGCAGCGCTGGTGCGGCGCAGACCGTGGGCTGTCAGCAGTGCATCGATAGGGTCCGCCTTGTGGTCGGCAGAAGAAAGTAAGGTCGCCATGGGGTTTAAAGTTTTGAGTACATGGGTATTAACGCAACTAATTTGCGTTAATATATCGCAATCCAGTTGCACTATCTCATGATCTTATGACTGTTTTGTGTCGTTTGAGGTTGCGGTTTGGTAAAGACCTGTCCATCCTGTTTTTTGACCCTGTTTTCTCTATTCCGGTGCACGCCATGAAACTCAATGATTTGAAAAACAGAGGCAGCGTGCTCGCCTGGCCCGCGTGGTTGCGCGTGCTGGCTGTACTTCCTGTGCTTGTACTGCTGTGGCTGGCCGTGGCCTGGGCACAGCTTGAGGCTGCGCCGTGGTGAGCATGAGGGCAACGCCGTGATCACACTGGACAACCTGACGGTCAGCTACCGCCAGCACCCGGCCCTGCACCACATCACCGGTCACTTTGCGCCAGGCTCGCTGACGGCGGTGGTCGGGCCTAACGGCTCAGGCAAAAGCACGCTGCTCAAAAGCATCATGGGTCTGCTGCCGCTTGGCGGCGGCCAGCTGACGCTTTCAGGGGCTGCCGGACGCATCGCTTACCTGCCGCAGGTCGCTGAAATAGAGCGTCATTTTCCGATGGACGTGCGGGACTGCGTGTCGCTGGGCTGCTGGCCGTTGAAGCGCGCCTGGGGCGGCATCGGTAGCGCGCAATTGGGGCGCATCAACGCGGCCCTGCACGATGTCGGTCTGCAGGGGTTTGAGCATCGCCCGATCAGTTCGCTGTCCAGCGGTCAATTCCAGCGTGTGCTGTTTGCACGCCTGCTGGTGCAAGACGCCGACGTGATTTTGCTCGACGAGCCATTCAACGCCATCGACAGCAAAACCACTGCCGCACTGCTGGCCATCATTAAAAACTGGCACAGGCAAAAGCGCACCGTACTGGTGGTGCTGCACGACGACGTCCAGGTGCAGGCGTATTTCCCGCAGACCCTGTTGCTGGCGCGTGAGCTTCTCGCCTGGGGTCCGACGCAAGAGGTCATGACACCGGCTAACCTCGCCGCTGCGCGCGCTATGGCCGAGGCGTGGGACGACAACGCGGAGCTGTGCAACAGGGATGTGATGATTACCCCACAGGCCAGCCTGACCATGGCTCCAACCCGGCCAGGCACCTCATGAACGCCCTGCAACACGTTCCCGGCAGCGTACTCGGTGATGTCTGGGCGCTGGCGTTTGCGCCTTTTGCAGAATTTGCCTTCATGCGCCGCGCACTGGTGGCCACGCTGGCCCTTGCATTGAGTGCGGCACCCCTGGGTGTTTTTTTGACACTGCGGCGTATGAGTCTGTTCGGCGATGCGCTCAGCCACGCGATTCTTCCCGGCGTGGCCATCGGCTTCATGCTGTTTGGCCTGTCGCTAACCGCCATGGTGGCAGGTGGTGTGGTCGCGGGCATGCTGGTTGCAGGCATCGCCGGGTTGATCAGCCGCGCCACCACGCTCAAGGAGGATGCGAGTCTGGCGGCGCTGTACCTGCTGGCGCTGTCCATTGGCGTCACGCTGGTCTCCCGCCACGGCACACAGCTGGATTTGCTTCACATCCTGTTCGGCAGCGCTTTAGGCGTTGACACGCCGGGCCTGCTGCTGGTGGCCGCTGTTGCCAGCATCAGCGTAGTGGTACTGGCGGCAACCTATCGCGGCCTGGTGCTGGAGAGTTTTGACCCGGTTTTTTTAAGCACCACGGCTACAAGGGGCGGGCGGGGCGGGCCGAACTGGATGTGGCAACAAGGCTTCCTGATGCTGGTGGTCGTTAACCTGGTGGCGGGTTTTCAAACACTGGGCACGCTGATGGCGGTCGGGCTGATGATGCTGCCAGCGGTGTCAGCCAAGCTGTGGCACGACACGCTGCCCGCGCAACTGGTTAACGCCAGCGTACAAGCCATGCTGGCTGGTTACGCCGGGTTGCTGCTGTCGTACCACTTCGACACCCCGACCGGGCCGACCATCATTGGCTGTGCGGGTGCCCTGTACCTTGCCTCACTGCTGGTGGCACCTGACGGCTGGCTTGCGCGCGTGCTGGCACCACGGCACCGCGTGGCCTGATATTTTTCCAACTTCTCACCCTGACTTGAACCTTTCAAATGAAAAAATTCTTCACCACCTTGATCAAATCAATGGCCGCCGTGGCCGTTTTTGCAATCGCAACCGCCAGCATGGCTGCCGACAAAATTCCGGTGCTGGCCAGCTTCAGCATTCTCGGCGACCTGGTGCGGGTCGTGGGCAGCGACCGCGTCACGGTGACTACCCTGGTAGGCCCGGACGAAGACGCACACGTCTTCGAGCCCAAAGCCTCGGACGCCAAAAACCTGCTGCAAACCAGACTGATGGTGACCAATGGCCTGGGCTTTGAGCCCTGGGCGCAAAAACTGGTCAAGTCTTCTGGCTACAAAGGTCCGGTCGCCGTGGCCAGCCAGGGTATCAAGGCCCGCAGCATGCCCGGTGAAAAAGGCAAGAGCGTCGAGACCGACCCGCACGCCTGGCAAGACCCGACCAACGTGACGCTTTATGTGCGCAACATCGCAGCTGCATTGAGCAAACTGGACCCGGCGGGCGCCAGCATTTATCAGGCCAACAGCGAAGCCTATGCAAAGGAGTTGCAGGTACTGGACACCGATGCCAAAACCCGGATCGCCGCGATATCGCAGCCCAAGCGCAAGGTCATCACCTCGCATGACGCTTTTGGCTACTTCGGTGCGCACTACGGCATCAAATTTCTGGCACCACAGGGCATCTCGGCTGAGACTGAGCCGAGCGCCAAACAGGTCGCACAGTTGATCCAGCAGATTCAGCGCGAAAAAATCAAGGCTGTATTTTTTGAAAACATGAGCAATTCCAAACTGTTGGCCCAGCTGAGCAAGGACGCTGGCGTCACCGTCGGGCCGGAGCTGTATGTCGATGCGCTGTCCAAAGCCACCGGCCCGGCAGACAGCTATCTGAAGCTGATGCGCCATAACGTCACCCAGCTCGTTGCTGGCATGAAGCAAAACTGAAGCAGGTTGTTAACTTTCTTGGATTGCTCCTCATTTGATAGCTGCCTGCGCAGGTTAAACGTGCGCTACAGGCCTTTTTCATTCCTTTTTTCGTTTCTTGATACCGACGGAGTACACCCGTGAAACCTGGTCTGGTTAAAAATTTTTCTGCTCTTACTGCCGCTGCTGCAGGCATGGCCATTGGCAAATACTGCGGCATGAAACACGAGCATTGACCCGAGCCACCCCCTGAAAAAAAGGTGTCAAGGTGGCTGACACTGACACGCAGCGAGTGATTCATCGCCCCGGCAAGCGCGGTCTCGTGTTGTTGCTGCCCGAGTATGTGCTCGAAGGGTAGGCGGCCACATTCAATGAGCCTGATGTCCAGGGCGGTAAGTCCAGCGTGACGGCGCTGACGGGTTCGACCGAAGAAGAGCAGTTCCACTGACAAGCCGAACGCACGCCGGGCAACTGTAAAATACCTGTTGCCCCAAGACTTTTTCAAGCGCGGCCATGACCGCGCTTTTTTATTTTCACTGCACATGCTCCACATCACGCTTCCCGATAATTCTCAGCGCCAGTACCCTGGGCCCGTTACCGTTGCCGAGGTGGCCGCATCGATTGGTACAGGTTTGGCCAAAGCCGCGCTCGCTGGCAAGGTCGATGGCAAAGTAGTCGATACCAGCTATTTGATTGACAAAGACAGCGCGCTGGCCATCATTACCGCCAAGGATGCGGAAGGTCTGGACGTGATTCGCCATTCAGCCGCGCATTTGTTGGCCTATGCCGTCAAGGAGCTGTTCCCTGATGCGCAGGTCACGATTGGCCCGGTGATTGAAAACGGGTTTTTCTACGATTTTTCCTATAAGCGCCCGTTCACGCCTGATGACCTGGTAGCGATTGAAAAGCGCATGGGCGAGCTGGCGGCCAAAGACGAGCCGGTGACACGCCGTGTGTTGCCGCGCGACGAGGCGGTGGCGCATTTCAAAAGCATCGGCGAGCACTACAAGGCTGAAATCATTGCCAGTATTCCAGCGGGCGAAGATGTATCGCTCTACCGTGAAGGCAATTTTGAAGACCTGTGCCGTGGCCCCCATGTACCTAGCACTGGCAAACTAAAGTTCTTCAAACTCATGAAGCTGGCCGGAGCCTACTGGCGCGGTGACCACCGCAACGAGATGCTGCAACGTGTGTACGGCACAGCCTGGGCTACCAAAGACGAGTTGCAGCAGTACCTGACGCAGCTTGAAGAGGCTGAGAAGCGCGACCACCGCAGGCTTGGCAAAGAGCTGGATTTGTTCCATATTGACGATCACGCACCCGGTCTGGTCTTCTGGCACCCCAAGGGCTGGACGTTGTGGCAAGGCGTTGAGCAGTACATGCGCCGTGTTTACCAGGACAACGGCTATCAGGAAGTCAAAGGCCCGCAGATCATTGACAAAACGCTGTGGGAAAAAACCGGCCACTGGGACAAGTACCGTGACAACATGTTCACGACTGAGAGCGAAAAGCGTGAATACGCGCTCAAGCCGATGAACTGCCCCGGTCACATTTTGATTTTCAAGCAGGGCATCAAGAGCTACCGTGACCTGCCATTGCGCTACGGCGAGTTTGGCCAGTGCCACCGCAACGAGCCTTCGGGCGGGCTGCACGGCATCATGCGGGTACGTGGCTTCACGCAGGACGATGGCCATATTTTTTGCACTGAAGAGCAGATTCTCAAAGAATGTGTGGACTACACCACGCTGCTGCAAAAGGTCTATACCGACTTCGGTTTTAAAAATATCATTTACAAGGTCGCCACACGGCCTGAAGCGCGCATCGGTTCGGACGAAAGCTGGGACAAAGCCGAGCATGCGCTGATGGAAAGCCTGCGTGCATCAGGATGTGAATTTGAAATTTCCCCCGGAGACGGCGCTTTTTACGGCCCGAAAATTGAATATACGCTGAAAGACGCGATTGGCCGCCAGTGGCAATGCGGCACCATGCAGGTTGATTTTTCAATGCCTGAGCGTCTGGACGCTGAATATGTCGGTGAAGACGGCGCACGCCACCGGCCCGTCATGTTGCACCGCGCGATTGTCGGCAGCCTGGAACGTTTTATCGGGATTTTGATCGAAGAACACGCTGGGGCGCTGCCAACCTGGCTGGCTCCCATACAGGTTTCAGTGCTCAATATCACCGATTCCCAGGCCGATTACGCCCGGGAAGTTGCCAAAACGCTGCAGAATCAAGGGCTTAGGGTCAACCTAGACCTGCGCAATGAGAAAATAACGTATAAAATACGAGAGCACTCAATGCAAAAGCTGCCTTTTATCATTGTCGTTGGCGACAAAGAAAAAGCTGCCGAAGCGGTTGCAGTGCGCGCCCGGGGCAATAAAGACCTTGGAGTGATGCCTCTTGAAGCCTTCTTACAGTTGATTGCTTCTAGCATCGCGCAAAAAGCCTGATTTTTGACTGTTTGTTAATGATTTTGGCATGGCGTCCCTATGAGACGGGCACAAGCCGCTATAGCTTTTATAGCAAGCATTGAAGGACTAGAACCATCGCTACAGAATTTCGTGACCGCCGTCACCGCGAAGAACGCAAGCACCGCTTGAACCGTGAAATCATGGCCCCTGAAGTACGACTTTCAGGGCCCGAGAACGAGCCTTTGGGTATCGTCAGCCTGATGGAAGCGTTGCGACTTGCAGGTGAATATGATGTTGATCTGGTGGAGATTTCCCCCACAGCCATGCCGCCGGTGTGCAGATTGATGGATTACGGCAAGTTTAAGTACGCCGAGCAAAAAAAGGCAGCGGACGCGAAATCCAAGCAAAAAGTCATCGAGATCAAGGAAATCAAATTCCGGCCCGGCACAGATGACGGTGACTACAACATCAAGGTTCGCAACATCAAGCGCTTTCTGGAAGAAGGCGACAAGTGCAAAATTACCTTGCGTTTCAGGGGCCGTGAAATCACGCATCAGGAACTGGGTTTGGCTTTGTTGGCGCGGATCCGGGACGAGTTGGCTGATTTGATTGTGGTCGAGCAGTTCCCCAAACTTGAAGGCAGGCAGATGGTCATGATGATCGCGCCAGGCCGCAAGAAGCCGGGTGCCAAAGCAGTTGCAGAAACTGCACCAGCTACAGCCTAAGCGTCGTGAAAATTCAGGGGTGCTTTACTGTGCTCCCGTGAAGTCTGGTGATACGCCAGACTTTCAAAAGTGAAGAGGTCAAACTCTTTGCGCCCAGGTGACGAATTTAAAACTCGCCACTAACAAGTGTCTCGGGGCCATCAAGTTTGCGATAAGTTTTGCAGCGCCTCACGAGCACAAATGAAAAGGAGCATTGAATGCCCAAAATGAAGACCAAGAGCGGCGCCAAAAAGCGTTTTCGCGTTCGTCCAGGTGGTACCGTCAAACGCGGTCAAGCCTTCAAACGTCACATCCTGACCAAGAAGACCACCAAAAACAAACGTCACCTGCGTGGAACCACAGCGGTTCATGAGACCAATATGGGTCACATGGCACAGATGTTGCCCGGCCGTGGCATTTAAATTAACGACGAACAAGGAGTAATCACATGCCTCGCGTCAAACGTGGTGTAACGGCTCGCGCCCGCCACAAAAAAGTTTTAGCCCTTGCAAAAGGTTTTCGCGGTCGCCGCGGTAATGTCTTTCGCGTCGCCAAAGAAGCGGTGATGAAGGCTGGGCAATATGCCTACCGTGACCGCCGTACCAAAAAACGTGTGTTCCGCCGCCTGTGGATCACCCGTATCAACGCTGCAAGCCGTGCCTGCGGCCTGACCTACAGCCAGTTTGCCAATGGCCTGAGAAAAGCCGGTATCGAGATTGACCGCAAGGTGCTGTCTGATATGGCCATTCACGACAGCGCCGCTTTTGGTGCCATTGTCGAGCAGGTGAAAGCCAAACTGGCTGCCTGATTTTCCGGCGGCAACATGCTATTGAATAAATAACTGAGTGCCGCCAGAAATAATGGACTGTAGAGGGCTGGAGCTTGAAAAAGCTCTGGCCTTTTTTCATGGTTTTCTGTAATTCGTACAAGAGTTTTTATGAACGATGCCCCATCGCTGGACAGTCTGGTCAGTCATGCCAAAGACAGCTTTTCACAGGCCTTGAACCCTGCCGATCTTGAAAACGCCAAAGCGCTGTTTCTGGGTAAATCGGGCCGGGTGACCGAGCTGATGAAGGGTATGGCAGCGCTCAGCGTTGACGAGAAAAAATCTCGGGGTGCTGCGATCAACCTGGCCAAACAGGCAATCGAGGCTGCTCTCAGCGCACGGCGCCAGGCATTGGCGGATGCCGAGCTTGAAAAACAGCTCACAGCTGAAGCGCTTGACGTGACTTTGCCCGGCAGGCAACGCAGCCAGGGTGGTTTACATCCCGTGTCGCTCACACTGGAGCGTATTGAAGCCATTTTTGGCTCCATGGGTTTTGATGTGGCGCAAGGCCCGGAAATTGAAACCGACTGGTTCAATTTCACTGCGCTCAATACCCCTGAAGATCACCCTGCGCGCTCGATGCACGACACCTTCTACGTTGAAGGTGGCACTGAAACTGCACCCAACCTGCTGCGTACCCACACCAGCCCGATGCAGATCCGCTACGCCGTGCAGCACGTCAAAAAGCACCGTGAATTGATAGACCAGGGTGGACGGATGCCCGAGATTCGCGTCATCGCCCCTGGCCGTACCTACCGCGTTGACAGCGATGCAACGCATTCACCGATGTTTCACCAGTGCGAAGGCCTGTGGATTGGTGAGAACGTGAGTTTTAAAGATCTGAAGTTCGTTTTCACAGATTTTTGCCGTACTTTTTTTGAAAGTGATGACCTGGTGCTGCGTTTCAGGCCCAGTTTTTTCCCATTCACTGAGCCGAGCGCTGAGATAGATATTCAATTTCAGACCGGACCGCTCGCAGGCCGCTGGCTTGAAGTGGCAGGTTCTGGCCAGGTACACCCGAACGTGGTGCGCAACATGGGACTTGATGCTGAAAAATACATTGGTTTTGCCTTTGGCATGGGGCCAGACCGACTGACCATGTTGCGTTATGGCGTGAATGACCTGCGCTTGTTTTTTGACGGCGATATCCGCTTTTTATCGCAGTTTCAAAACTGAAAAGCCAAAAGTCCACCGTTCAAGCCACCCATTCAAGCCAAGCATTCAAGGTAGCCCATGCAATTCCCAGAATCCTGGTTGCGCGAATTTTGCAACCCACCTCTTACAACCCAGCAACTTGCCGACACCCTGACCATGGCCGGTCTGGAGGTTGAAGAGCTCAAACCTGTCGCGCCATCGTTCACCAGCATCGTCGTTGGTGAAATCAAGTCTGCCAGCAAACACCCCAACGCAGACAAGCTGCAGGTCTGCGAGGTGGATGTGGGGCAGGGAACTTTGCTCAATATCGTGTGCGGCGCACCGAACGCGCGCGTTGGCATCAAGGTGCCTTGTGCGCTGGTTGGTGCAGTGCTGCCACCCGGCGACGATGGCAAGCCTTTTCTCATCAAGGTGGGACAACTGCGTGGGGTTGAAAGCCAGGGCATGTTGTGTTCGGCACGTGAGCTCAAACTGTCAGAAGACCATGCCGGCTTGCTTGAATTGGCGCAAAGCGCGCCGTTGGGGGAGGACATTCGAGCTTACTTGAGGCTGGACGACACCTTGTTCACGCTAAAACTCACACCGAACCTGGCCCATTGCCTGAGTGTCTATGGCGTTGCGCGAGAAGTCTCTGCATTGACGGGTTCACTGCTCAAGGCGCAAGTATTTCCTGCAGTAGCGGTGGGCGACCCAAGCCGTTTAGCGGTCAAAATCAGCGCGCCTGACTTGTGTGGCCGGTTTTCGGGCCGCATCGTCCGCAACGTCAATACCCAAGCAGCAACGCCTTCGTGGATGGTTGATCGTCTCGCACGCTGTGGCCAGCGCAGCGTGACAGCGCTGGTTGACATCTCAAACTACGTGATGTTTGAACTGGGGCGGCCCTCGCATATTTTTGACCTCGATAAAATTCACGGTGGACTTGACGTGCGCTGGGGTAAATCTGGCGAAACACTCAAACTGCTGAATGGCAATACCGTCACCGTTGATGAAAAAGTAGGCGTGATTGCGGACGATACCCAGGTCGAGTCGCTCGCCGGCATCATGGGCGGTGACGCGACTTCAGTGACTGACGACACAAAAAATGTGTACGTTGAAGCCGCTTTCTGGTGGCCCAAAGCGATTGCTGGCCGCTCACGCCGCTACAACTTCTCCACCGATGCAGGGCACCGTTTTGAGCGCGGCGTAGATCCAGGCCACACCGTAGAGCACCTGGAACGCATCACGCAGCTGATTCTTGATATTTGCGGCACGCTTGATACCGTTTGTGGCCCTGTGAATGACGCGCAGGTGAACATGCCCGTCTCAAAGCCCGTGACTTTGCGTGTGGCACGGGCGGCCAAAGTCATTGGCATGCCACTGACCCAGACGCAATGCCTGGAGGTGCTTGAACGCCTGGGTTTGCCGGTCTCAGAGGGTGATGGCATTCTCGTGGTCACGCCTCCCAGCTACCGCTTTGACCTGCAGATTGAAGAAGATCTGATTGAAGAAGTCGTACGCATGGTGGGTTATGACAACCTGCCAGACACCCCGCCGCTGGCACCGATCACTGCCAAACTGCGGCCTGAAGCCGAGCGCAGCCCGTTTGCTGTTCGTCGAGCCCTGGCGTCGCTGGGCTATCAAGAAACCATTAATTTCAGTTTTGTGGAAGAACGCTGGGAGCACGAGCTGGCCGGTAACTCCAACCCCATCAAGTTGCTTAACCCGATTGCCAGCCAGATGAGCGTGATGCGCTCGTCGTTGCTGGGCTCACTGCTGCAGGTGCTCAAGTTCAACCTTGACCGCAAAGCGCCACGCGTCAATGTCTTCGAACTCGGACGCGTATTTCTGCGCGACGCTCAGGCCCAAAACACCGACACCACTGTTGCCGGGTTCAACCAGCCCATGCGTGTGGCAGGTCTGGCTTATGGCCCACGTGACGCTGTTCACTGGGCGGCGGGAGACAAGGCCGTTGATTTTTATGCTGTCAAAGGGGACGTGCAAGCCTTGCTGGCGCCGTTACAGGCCGTGTTTGCGCCTGCACAACATCCCGCCATGCACCCCGGCCGGTGCGCAAGTATCACTGTCAATGGCGTATCTGTCGGGTTCGTTGGCGAATTGCATCCCAAATGGCGGCAAGGCTACGAGCTGGCCCTGGCCCCCATGTTGTTTGAACTGGAGCTGGACGCGGTGTTGCAACGCGCCGTGTCCATTTTTGAGCCTGTCAGCAAACTCCAGCCTGTCGAGCGTGACATCGCCGTGATCGTTCCTGAGAGCACGACCCATGTCGCGCTCATGGCTGCCGTTCACGGTGCAGATACCCAGGGTTTGCTCAAGGGCGCCACCCTGTTTGATGTGTATCGGTCACAGTCATCGGCATCGGGCACATCCAGCATGGCCAGTGGCGAGAAAAGTCTGGCAGTTCGCTTGGTCCTTTCCAGCGACGTGGCGACATTGACCGAAGAGGTCATTGAAAGCGCCATGCATGCCGTACTCGCCAATCTGCAGTTGAAGTTGCAAGCGCGCCTGCGTGCTTGAGCTGACCCGGACGATTTGAAAAGGCAAAAATATCAAGATGGACCAGGACAAAGACCTCATGGATTTTTCGGTTGAAAGTCTGGAAACGCCAGCGTTGACCAAAGCACATTTGGCCGAGCTGTTGTTTGAACACATCGGCCTGAATAAACGCGAGTCAAAAGACATGGTTGACGCGTTTTATGACCTGATCTCTGATGCTCTGGTCGAAGGCACCGATGTCAAGATTTCTGGTTTTGGCAATTTTCAGATCAGAACAAAAGCGCCACGCCCCGGCCGGAACCCCAGAACCGGCGAGGCCATTCCCATCCAGGCTCGCCGTGTGGTGACGTTTCACGCCAGCCACAAGCTAAAAGACCAGATTCAGGGCGATGGTTCTGCATCCTGAGATGGTCTGCTACGCGTAACGGAAGGTATTAGCAGAAGTGAGCAGGTGTTAGCAGGTGTGAAATGTGTGACGACACAACACATTTAAAAAAACCATGCCAACTCTTTGCGCTAAGTTTGGACTTGGAGTAGATTAGAAAGTCCATCCATTAGCGCATTGATTTAATTGGAGAAATTCCTTCCCCCTATTCCCGCGAAACGCTACTTTACCATTGGTGAAGTCAGTGAATTGTGCGGTGTCAAGCCGCACGTTCTTCGTTATTGGGAGCAAGAGTTTACACAGCTGCGTCCCATGAAACGCCGCGGCAATCGCCGCTACTACCAGCACCACGAAGTGCTCATGATCCGCAGAATTCGCGATTTGCTCTACGACGAGGGCTTTACTGTCAGCGGTGCCCGCAACAAACTGCTCGAAATTGCCCACGTGCAAATCAGCAAGCTTCGCCCTGGTGAGGTCATTCTGGAAAGTGTTGATGCTAGTTTCGGTGATCGTGGTGGCGCTGACGCTGAATCTGCGAATTTTCAGGGCAGCGGCACCAGTGAAGCAGGCGCCGATTTTGTCAAAGACAGCTTGGCCCAGCAGCGTTTGCAACTGGTGCGGCGCGAGCTGTTTGAAATACGTGATTTGCTCAGTCTGTCCCATCAGGAAGGTTATTGAGTGATGTAGCCACCTCAGATAGGCTCCACGAATGAACAAACCCGATCTTGACTTGTATGCAGACTGCTTGCTGAGCACATTCGGTGCGGCAGCGGTCACAGGCTTGTCAGCGATGGTTGAAGGCAAGGTGAGCCACGACCAGGTCACGCGGTTTCTGTCAGCTCAGGAATACACCTCAAAAGACCTGTGGCACCAGGTCAAACGCACCGTGCGCTCAGTCGAGCGTGACGACGGTGTGCTGATTCTTGATGACACGATTCAAGAAAAAGCCTTCACTGATGACAGCGACTTGACCTGTGACCATGACGCCATCACCACGACCTGCCAAAGACCGTGCAAAGTGGAGGTGTTTCACAAATCCTTGAAGTCCAATACCGATCTGGCCAAGTCGCCCACGCTAACACTGAAGACCCAAAGCAGTCACGTCTTCATGGTCATTCATGCCACCTTCAAGCTCGAATGTTTGAACGTCACAAACAAGCTCAAAGCCTTTGTGCTTTGCCGCAAGCTACTCATCCACGCTTCGCGCTCCGTTCACGCCCAGCTTCGGTTGCTCCAGGTGACTGCGTAACATCAGTTATTGGGCAGGCTATAATTTGATTTGATCGGTGTGTGGCGCAGCCTGGTAGCGCACTTGCATGGGGTGCAAGGGGTCGAAGGTTCGAATCCTTTCACACCGACCATATGAATCAAGGACTTAGCGCAGAAATGCTCTAAGTCCTTTCTTCTTTTTTGCCTCATATCTTCTTTTGGTTGCCGTTCGGTTGCCGTTTCTCTGGGTGCTGTTTGAGTGCGGTGTTAGCAGCACGTGCGTTGCGTCTGCTAAGTGGTTTTGTGCCGACTTAAATGCGAGATGTGCTGATGCCGCGCATCGTCATTACCCGAGGCCAGCAGGTGTCCTTGAAACCTTGCCTCAACACTATTTACCTGCTCTTCAGCCCCTCCAGATACGGAAACACATTGGGCTTTTGCCGTATTGAAATGAAAAAGTTCGGCAGATCGACAGTAAATACTGTGCCATCTTCCGAAATCACCACGCAAGGCTGGTCAGCAAGCACTCGGGGGCTGTAAACAACGCTCCCAGGCGCAGGTTCGCGACTACCCCGCCATTCATACATCCAGCGTACGCGGCCTTTGTCTTGCTGGTGAGCAGCCAGTCGGTTGACACGGCCTTTTCGCCAGAGAC
>JBBRMH010000024.1:0-29760 GCA_038230935.1 Burkholderiales bacterium
GCTTTTCAAATGCGGCACCGCTGCCCGCGCCATGTACATGTAGCCCCGGATATTGGTGTGCAGTGTCTCGTCAATACGTTCGTCAGTCAGGTCTTCAATAGCGTCCGCGTGCGCCTGAAAAGCAGCATTGTTGACCAAAATATCGAGCTTGCCGAAAGCCTTCACGGTTTTTTCAACGGCCTGGTTGCAGAACTTTGAACGCTTGACATCGCCCGCGATCAGAATGCAGCGTGTGCCTTCAGCCTCTACACAGCGCCTGGTTTCTTCAGCGTCTTCGTGTTCGTTTAGATAGGCGATGGCCACATCCGCGCCCTCTCGCGCAAACAGCACCGCTACCGCCCGGCCGATGCCTGAATCGCCCCCCGTGATCAGGGCGCTCATGCCTTCAAGCTTGCCGCTGCCCTGATAAAAAGGTGCCATGAATTGCGGCTGGAGTTCCATCTCGGCTTCAAGGCCTGGCTTTTGCAGATGCTGCGCGGGAAATGGAAGCTCCGGATAGTGACGCGGGCCTGCCTGCATGGCCTTTTTTTTCAGCAAGACACCACCCGTTTTCTTGCGCTTTTTGGCGTCTTTTGCGTCCTGTGCGCGCTGGATTTTTTGCTGCTTGCTAACGCTAGCTTTCAGCGCAGCTTCGTTTGACCTGGCTTGGAACCTGGCACTTTCTTTTTTTGGCATGCGTAGAACTCTTGAGTTTGATCAACCCGATTCCAGCATGCTTTACCCTGGCTGGTTGTAGGTCAAGCGCCTGGCGTGTGACCTGTAAAGACCGCCAATGGCCCTGAGCAAACGCTAACACCTACACGTGTAGAGGGGCAGAAAATCAGGCGTCAAACTGCAGCTGATTCGATTTAACCGCCGTTTGACATCGCCAGAGGCTTTAGCTGCTTCATGAGCATGTTGCAAGCCTTTTCGAAGCTCTTCGCGATCTTGTTCATCAGAGCGGGAATGCTTCGCTATGCACACCGGTGTGGATGTTCAAAGTAACGACCCATGGAGTGGGCTGTGATGATTATTGCTGCGGCCCAATGAAGTATTGAGTTTCCGTTCGGGCTGAGCCTGTCGAAGCTTGGCTCGCACAGTGAAGCCCTTCGATCCATCGACTGGCTCAGGACAGGCCAAGCTCAGGGCGAACGGATCAAGAAATTCAGACTTAACAGGGCCGGATCATTAAGAAAGTATCAGATAACCGGCAGAGAGCATGCCCACCACCGTGAGCCCTGAAACTCCCGTTAAGGTGACGACATTGGTAAAGGCACCTGCTGACCCGTTGGGACTCACAGACACCGCTGTATCGCTCCCGCTGATCTCAAACTTAACGAAACTGCCAGCGTTTACGCCGTTGTAGCTTAACAACGCAGACGACAGGTCCAGCTTGTCAACACCGCTAGCGAAGTCAGTGACGGTGTTATCGGTGTTGCCCAGGCTGAATTTAAATGTGTCTATGGTAGAAGTGCCTACGAGAGTGCTACCTTGGTTGGTGCCATTGACTACATTAGCAGCTGTGCCGCTACCGCCTGACGATGTACTTGGCACATCTAATATCTTGACAAGTGCGCTAGACCACCAGGAGTTCACCAGATTCTTGGCATTGGCATCCTGTACCACTACAAACTCCAGGGTTTCGGTCTGCTCTGGCGTGATGTTGTCAGCCAGTGTGTTGGTCTTGAGTTGAAACTTTGAAATACCGTCAGCGAGCATGATCTGGCTCAGATTTGGTGCGGTAGTCCAGATGCCGGAATCGCCCATGCGGTAAGACAATACGCCGTCGTAGTCCTTGCCTGAGCCCGCCGTTGCGTCCCAGCTGGTTAATACAATTTTAACCAGGGCTGTACCTGCCAGCGCTCTGTCGAGTTTGAAAGTGGCTATGGCTTCCTGGCCCTCGTTCACAGTAACCACGCTTTGGACCGCACTGATGGTGCTTGGTGTTGCCACAGTTACAGTTGACCCGCCGGGTCCAGCTGTGCTGGCGTCCTTGATGATGGCGGTGTGGTTGACATACCAGCTGTCGGTCAGGTTGTTGCTGACTTGCTGGACAACAAAAACCATGCTTTCATCTTGTTCCACCACGCTGTCGTTAACAATTTTGGTGCGCGCTTCCAGCTTGGTTTTCCCTGCGGCAATGGTGACCACACCATTACTAGGTACGCTTTGCCACGCAGTGGCTGTGCTATCACTTCCCGCAGAAGTGCGGTACTCAAAGCCATCGGTGTCTGTGCCCAGCGTAGTGTTCCAGCCATATAAAAAGATGTTTACCTTAGCCTCTGTGTTCAGCGCAGCAGCCAATGAGAATTTCGCCACTGCATAGGCATCAAGGCCTTCGGTGACATTGGAGCTGGCTGCGTCGGCTGTGATTTTTGTGGTGCTGGCACCAGCAGGCGGCGTACCACCACCCGACGATGTGCCAGGTGCAACGTCCGTGATGGGA
This sequence comes from Burkholderiales bacterium, assembly GCA_038230935.1. Lineage (GTDB taxonomy): Bacteria > Pseudomonadota > Gammaproteobacteria > Burkholderiales > Burkholderiaceae_C > Polaromonas. The sequence continues at coordinate 2,426 of JBBRMH010000024.1, forward strand.
ACCGTGGCAGATACCCACCAAGAGTCTGTAAGGCTGGTGGTAGTGGCCGTTTGCTGCACCACAAACACCACGGACTCTCCTGCTTCTGGCGAGATTGCGTCGGTTTTGATAATAGTTTTGAGTTGAAAGCCTGTCAGGTCTTTGGGCAGTGTGAGCAGGCTACCGCTGGTAATACTGGTCCAGCTTGTGCCGCTATCAAAGCTGTACTTAAGACCCGTATAGTCATCGGTCGTGGCACCTGAACCCGATAGCTCGACTTTGACTACCGCATCAGCACCTAGCTTCGGTGAGATAGAGAACGCCACAACCGCGTCACTGCCTTCGGCGACCGCCGTGGTAGACGCAGAAGTTGTGATTTTGCTCGGTATAACCGCAATGGAGGTTGTTGTGCCGCCTGTCCGCCTGCCGACGTACCCGTTGTGTCGTTAATTGCGAATGTTGCTGATACGTAATAAGAGTCGACAAGGCCAGAGTTGTAATCAATTTGACTCACCGTAAAGTTAACCGACTCGCCCACTTCATTTGTCAATGAGTCAGGGTTGATGAAAGTTCGGAGTTTGAAGCTGGACAAACCAGCTGCCAGGGTGAGTGTTACGTCGTTTGCAATACTGGACCAATTAGAACCATCCTGACTGAACTCCAGCCCGGTAAAGTCAGCGGTTGTGGTGCCCCAGCCCGCAAGATTGACTTTGACCTTGGACGCGATGCTCAGCGTAGGGGTCAATTTGAAAGTAGCGATTGCATACGCACCTTCATTCACTGGTGAATTCGTCAGGGTGGTGGTGATTTTCGAAGTGGAAGTGGCCATACAACATGTTCCTCAATAAGGTTGGCAATAAATTGGCGTCAAAGAAATATTTGGACACAAAGATTATTTTTGAGTTTTCAGTATTTGTCCATCCCTTATTTTGGGGATGACGCAGCAGTGGTCTGAACCAGTGCGGCGGCACTCTGAGCTTGCAGAGCAATGCTCGCCGCAAGATTGAACGCTCACTTTCTCCTCTAAAAACCAAGGGTAAGAGCGAGAGATAGTGAGAAAGATCGGCATCAATATTCAACTTGCAGATTGAAACTACAAAGCACTTGTAATACAATTAGTAACAAAAAAATCTCATTGTTAAAACAATATTGACAGTCAGAAACAGCGCGCGATCAAATTCCAGTTGCAATAGGTGTGAAATCAACGTTTTAACGCGTGCTTATGTCCTTCAGAAATCTGCGTTAACGTCCTACGCAAGCGCCCTATTGAAAAAGTTAACGTCTAGCTCGTGCTATTGAACATTGAACAAGCAAATTCACCGCAAGCTACCACTCAGCTCATTAATAGTTACAACCCAAAGGACATTTTTCATGACAACACGTCGCCAAATCATCCGAATCGTTCCGACATTGCCCTTGATGAGTGTGGCAGGTGCTACTGCACTGCTTGCGGCTTGTGGCGATAAAAAACCAGTCGAGGTTGCTGCACCTGCCGCTGCGCCGGCGCCCGCACCGGCTCCGATGGCTGCAGCGCCCGCTGCGCCAGAAGCAACACCTTCGCCACCTACATCACCGACCGCTGCCGCTACCGGCGCGATGGTCGATGAAAAAGACGCCACAGCCGTGAGTCTGGGTTACGTCAGCGACGCATCGAAGGTTGATAAAGCCAAGCATGCGCAATACGTGGCGGGCTCCATGTGCTCCAACTGTGCGCTCTACCAGGGTGCTGCAGGTTCCGCGCAAGGCCCCTGCCCGCTGTATGCGGGCAAGCAGGTGGCAGCCAAGGGCTGGTGCACCGCCTGGGCCAAAAAAGCCGCCTGAGCTGTCAGGCGTCAAGGTCTGATTCGCTACTGATTTAATAGCTGCCCAGGCAGGTTCTGATTGGGCTACCAGTCAAAAAAGCTTCAGAGCCATGCCAGAGAAGTATAAGTAAAAAAGCCCGCCAGGGCGTCGTCCTGGCGGGCTTTTTTTATGGGCTTTGTGGGTTACGGGCTACGGTGCTCAAACCAGATCGTAGCGGTCCAGGTTCATCACCTTGGTCCAGGCCTTCACAAAGTCACGTACAAAAACGTCTTGCGAATCGCTGCTGGCATACACCTCAGCCAGTGCCCGGAGCTGCGCGTTGGAGCCAAACACCAGGTCAGCCACGGTGCCCGTCAACTTGAGCGCATGGGTTTTGCGATCGCGCCCTTCCAGCACAAATTCGATATCAGCAGACTTTTTCCACTGGGTGTTCATGTCAAGCAGCTTGACGAAGAAGTCGTTGGCCAATGCATCGGTACGCTCGGTGAAAACGCCGTGCTTTGCCGCCCCCACGTTGGCACCCAGCGAGCGCAAGCCACCTACCAGCACCGTCATCTCGGGTGCAGTCAGCGTGAGCAGGTTGGCCTTGTCCACCAGCAGCTCGGCAACCTGCGCCTCATACCCTTGGCGAACGTAGTTGCGAAAGCCATCGGCCACCGGCTCCAGTGGCTCAAAGGAATGGGCATCGGTTTGCGCTTGTGTCGCGTCTGTGCGGCCTGGTGAAAAGGGAACCGTCACGGCCTGGCCAGCTTTGTGTGCAGCCGCTTCCACCGCTGCAGTGCCGCCCAGAACAATGATGTCAGCCAGCGATACCTGCTTGCCGCCCGTTTGCGCGGCATTGAACGCTTGCTGCACAGCTTCAAGGGTTGCCAGCACGGTGGCCAGCTCAGCGGGCTGGTTGACTTCCCAGTCTTTTTGCGGCGCCAGGCGAATACGCGCCCCATTGGCACCACCGCGCTTGTCGCTGCCCCGAAACGTCGAGGCCGATGCCCAGGCGGTTGTCACCAACTGCGAAGTTGTCAGACCCGAGGCCAAAATCGTCGCTTTCAGCGCAGCCATGTCCTGGCTATCGACCAGCGGGTGGTCAACAGCAGGCACCGGGTCTTGCCAGATCAGCTCTTCTTTTGGCACCAGTGGACCCAAGTAACGGGCAACCGGCCCCATGTCACGGTGCGTGAGTTTGAACCAGGCACGGGCAAAGGCATCCGCAAACGCCTGCGGGTTGTGCATGAAGTGGCGTGAGATTTTCTCATAGGCCGGGTCCATGCGCATGGCCATATCAGCGGTGGTCATCATCGGTGCATGACGTTGGGTGGGGTCGTGCGCGTCAGGCACCGTGCCATCACCGCTTGTTCCCACCGGCTTCCACTGGTGCGCGCCTGCCGGGCTTTTGGTCAGCTCCCACTCGTAGCCGAACAGGTTTTCGAAGTAGCCGTTGTCCCATTTGATGGGGTTGCTGGTCCAGGCACCTTCGATGCCGCTGGTGGTGGTGTGCACGCCGTGGCCGGTCTCAAAGCTGTTGAGCCATCCCAGCCCCATGCTTTCGATGCTGGAACTTTCTGGCTCGACCCCAATGTGTTTGACATCGACAGCGCCGTGGCTTTTGCCAAAGGTGTGACCGCCAGCTGTCAGCGCCACAGTTTCTTCGTCGTTCATGGCCATACGGGCAAAGGTTTCACGGATGTCGCGTGCCGAGCCAAGTGGGTCAGGCCTGCCGTTCGGGCCTTCAGGGTTGACGTAAATCAGGCCCATCTGCACAGCGGCCAGCGGGTTAGCCAGCTCGCGGTCGCCACTGTAGCGTTCGTCGCCCAGCCAAGTGGTTTCTGACCCCCAGTTGATGTCCAGCGGCTCCCAAACGTCAGGGCGGCCACCGCCAAACCCAAAGGTCTTGAAACCCATGGATTCCATAGAGATGTTGCCCGTCAGGATGAACAGGTCGGCCCATGACAGCTTGCGCCCGTACTTGGCCTTGATGGGCCAGAGCAGGCGACGCGCCTTGTCAAGATTGCCGTTGTCGGGCCAGCTGTTGAGCGGCGCAAACCGCTGCTCGCCACTGCCGCTGCCGCCACGGCCATCAGAAATGCGGTACGTTCCCGCCGCGTGCCAGGCCATGCGCACAAAGAACGGGCCGTAGTGACCGTAGTCAGCTGGCCACCATGGCTGGGAGTCGGTCATCAGCGCATGCAGGTCCTGGATCACCGCGTCCAGATCGAGGGTTTTGAATTCTTCAGCGTAGTTGAATTCAGAGTTCATCGGGTTGGACAGCGCAGACTGCTGGTGCAGCGCCTTGAGGTTGAGCTGCTCCGGCCACCAGGCTGTGCTGGTGGTGCCGCGCGGCGCGGGCTTGATGGCCGCGCTGGAGCCGCTAGAAAATGGGCATTTGGCCTCGCTTTGCATTTGTTGTTCAGACATGATGGCTCCTTGCATGGGTTAAAAATCTTCAGACCTGTGAATTGTGAAGCTGTATGTGAAAAAGTAAAAGACAATTAAAAATAAGCTGTCGATAGTTTTTAATAATTTAAAGCAGTCTCATGTTTCCTGGCATCAGGTTGCTGCGCCAGCCCACCTGCTGCTACAACTTTTTCACACTCATAGTAAGATTCTTACTTTTTGGAGTAAGAATCGTGCGACTCACCAGCAAAGGCCAGGTCACCATCCCCCAAGCCGTACGCGACAAAGCCGGCCTGCAACCGCACAGCGAGGTGGAATTTGAAGTTTGCGCCAACGGCGATGTGCTCATGCGGCGCGCTGCCTCGTCAGCCTCGCCCCTGCGCAGCGCTTTTGAAAGGGTGCGCGGCAGTGCCAACGCAGCGCAATTCAAGGGTATGGGAACTGACGAATTCATGAAGTTCATCCGTGGCTAGGACAGCAACCCTCGCCGTGCGTGAACCCGATATGCGCTATTTGTTGGCGCCGACGCTGGTGGACAGTTGCGTGCTGATTGATGTGCTGGCCAACGACCCCGACTGGGCCGACTGGTCGCTTGATCAGCTTGATGCGCTCGGCCAGCAGGCACCGCTGGTGATCAACCCCATCATCCTCGCTGAAATCAGCCCGCGCTTCGAGCGTGCCGCCGATCTGGAGGCCGCCTTGTCACAACTGCCCATCAAACGCGAAGCCCTGCCCTGGGATGCAGCCTATCTGGCTGGGCAAGCCTTCAAGCTTTACCGCACTGCCAAAGGCACCAAACGCTCGCCCATGCCGGACTTTTATATTGGCGCACACGCGCTGGTAGGTAATATGCGGCTACTCACACGCGACGCCGTGCGTTTTCAAACCTACTTCCCCAAACTCCACATCATCTTCCCATGACCACATCCGCTACTCGCTACCCCGCCCCTGACCTGAACGACGTGCCCGATGACATCCAGGCCAAAATCCTTGAAGTCCAGGAAAAAGCCGGTTTTGTACCCAACGTGTTTTTGGGCCTGGCACGCCGCCCGGCAGAGTGGCGAGCGTTTTTTGCTTACCACGACGCACTCATGGTGCCGGAGTCGGTTGGTCGCACCAGCAGCTTGAGCAAAGGCGACCGCGAAATGATCGTCACCACCACCAGCGCGGCCAACAAGTGCCTGTACTGCGTGGTGGCGCACGGCGCGATTTTACGGATTTACGAGAAAAAGCCACTGGTGGCCGACCAGGTGGCGGTGAACTACCGCAAGGCCGACATCAGCCCTCGCCAGCGCGCCATGCTGGACTTTGCGATGAAAGTCTGCTTGCATTCCGACCAGATTGAAGACGCAGACTTTGCAGCGCTGGCAGTCCACGGGTTCGATGATGAAGACGCCTGGGACATTGCAGCGATTACCGCGTTTTTCGGGCTTTCAAACCGCATTGCCAGTTTTAGCGGCATGCAGCCGAACCCCGAGTTTTATCTGATGGGGCGGGCACCCAGGCAGAAGTGAGCGCACATCAAGGCGCTATGTAATTCATAGCTGCTCGTGCAGACATCTGCTGGGCAGGAGGCTTAAAAGATGCCTGGAAAAGTGACTGCCCGGCAAGGCGATCTCAACGAACGATTGATCCGGCCCTGTGAAGTCTCAATGTCTGCAGCCGTTCGCCCTGAGCTTGTCGAAGGATTTGCCCGCGCGAGCCAGGCTTCGGCCCTTCGACTGGTTCAGGACAGGCCAGGCTCAGCCCGAACGGAAACTTCATGCTTCATCGGGCTGGATCAATAAACATCCTTCCGCTGCCAGTCAATCCTCCAGTTCAGCCTTGGCCATCTCCACATCCAGCCGCTCGGTGGCGTCCATGGGCTTGCTGGCGGCTGCCTGCTCATAGAGTTTGGTGGCTTCTTTCATTTTCTTGTCGCCTTCCAACATCACCATGCCGTTGGCGTACTCGACCATGGCAATGGCTGAGCCGGGGTTGAGCTGCAGGGCTTGCTTGAACAGCGACAGGCCGGTGTCTTTTTTGGCGCCGTAGGTCATGCCGCCTATGAGCGCGCCGACCTTGTCGATCACTTCGGCGTGAAAAGCGGCCAGTGCAATATGGGCATCGGCGTGTTTGGGTTGCAGCTTGATGGCCTGCTCCAGCGCCTGCTTGACCTTGGTACCCAGGCCCTGGGCCAGTGCCTTGGCCACGCTGATGCCCTGGCCATACCGGCCCAGCCCGTAGGCCTGCCAATAAAACGCGTTGGCGTTTTTCGGGTCTTGTGCCTGCTGTGCCTCGGCGCGCTCGGCCATTTCCATGAAAAGCTCAAGTTTGGTTTTTTCCTTGCTTTCGAGGTAGTTGGCGTAAATGCCGGTGGCCTTGTTGGCAACCGTCAGGCCACCTGGCATGCCTGCTTCGCCAGCCTTGAGGCCCGCTTCACAGGCTTTTTGAAATTCGCCGTTGTGAAACAGTACCCAGGCCTGCAGCACAGCAGCGTCTTTGGGCAGCGGCTCGCAGTCGCCCTGATGCAGGTGCGCCCAGTTCTTTTTAAGGCTGGCCACGTCAAATGCGTAGTCGCCAGCGTGAGGGAAGGGGGTCCATTTAGCCATTTTTGTCTCCTGTGATATCGGTTGTTATTTGCTTGTTTTTTGATGCTTTAGTCGCTTTTTGCTACTGACTTGCGGCTTACCTGCCAATCGTAGCCGGGCTGTTTGCCGGGCTGCTGTAGGCGCTGACCAAAGCCTGCAGGTGGGTACGCTGGCTTTGTTCAAGGTAGGGAATCAGCAGGTTCAGCACATGGTGTGCGCCCCGCAGCAATGCCGACTGGGCATTCTCGGGCTCCAGCGCGCGCCTGGGGTCGCGCACATACTCAAAGCTGAGCCAGTAGGTCAGCACCACCACCATGCTGGTGGCGGTGGCCTCGACTTCGCGGGAGTCAATCGACATGGCGCCGGAACGGCTCATGCCGTCCAGCAAGGCTTTGACCGAGCGGGTCTTGTTTTTAAGCACCCACTGGAAATGCGTTTCCAGGCGGCGGTTTTTACTGAGCAGGTCGTTCAGGTCGCGGTATAAAAACCGGTACTGCCAGATCAGCTCAAACAGGGTGTGCATGAAAAACCAGGCGTCCTCCACATTGCGCACGCCGTCGCTGGCGTTGAGCAGCTCGCTCAGGGATTTCTCGTAGCGGTCAAACAGTGAATTGATCAGCTCGTCTTTGGCCGGGTAGTGGTAGTACAGGTTGCCCGGGCTGATGCCGAGTTCAGCCGAGATCAGCGTGGTCGATACATTCGGCTCGCCAAAGCGGTTGAACAAATCCAGTGTGACTTCTAGAATGCGTTCCGCAGTGCGGCGCGGCGCTTTTTTCGCCATGTTGTCTTCCTGTTGGTTTGGGGCACTGTAACCCAGCGATCAGATGACTGTCACTAGGGAAGTCCAGCACCAGCGCGGACCTGGTCCCTTCATGGTCCCTTCATGGTCCCTTCAGGCAGGCGCGTGCAGGCGCGGCGCGATGGTGTGGTTCAAGTCTTCCATGATTTCCTCCAGCGACGCAATGGCCCGCCCTACACGGGTCGCTGCGGGCTGGGCTGCGACCAGATGCCGCTTGGGGTCGTCCAGGGCCTGCATGTTCAGTGACACGCCGTGGCGTGCCAGTTTGGCCGCCAGCGTGGTTTTTCTGGCGCGCAGCATGTGCCGGGTCTGCTGGTAGGCGTGCTCGGCCATCTGGCGACGCTGGCCATAGCTGAAGGTGTTGGCCAGGTACATCTCGGTATCGCGGTGGTCGGGCTCCAGCAGCACGATGTCGGTGTGCGGGTAGGCGTGTTCATAGTGTTTCATGCCCAGTTCAAGCCGTGAGTGAATCATGGCGCGAAAGGTCTGGCTCAGCACGGCGGGCAGGCCGCCATCGACAATGCGCGGAATGGCCTGGTGTTTCCGGGCCAGGCCACGGCGCATCACGCGCTGGTTGAGCGCCAGTGCCGAGGGCCGCGTGGCGTCAAAGGGCACCAGCGGATTCAGGCAAAACATCAGGTCAATGCCTTCGTCCATCGCCACCCCGGCATGCATGGTTTTTTTAAGCGCGCCATCGACAAAGTACTGGTCGTCAATTTCCACGGGCGGAAAGAGCCCAGGCAACGCTGAGCTGGCCTGCACGGCTTTTGAAATCGGCACATGGTCCCAGCCGGGCTGGCCAAACGGTGCAGCGTCGCCGCTGTCGAGATGGGTGGCAACCAGCGTGAGTTTGGTGCGCAGTTGCCTAAAGTCGTTGGTGCGCCCCGGCTTGGCAAACAATCGGGTCAGGCGCGTATCAATCTCATCGTTCGAGAAGATGCCTGTGGGCAGCAGCGGCCCGAGCGCTTCAGCAGCATTGAGCAGTGATTTGCCACCCAGCGTGGCGCGCCACAGGGCTGACGCTGCAAGGCCGGGCAACATGATGGCGCGCCTTAAAAACTCGCCGTAAGCGGGCACCATCAGCCAGGCCGGGTCAAACACTTCAGAGACTTGGTGGTCGTTTTCAATAAAGGCAGCGCACAGCTCGCGTGGCGTCATGCCATTGGCCAGGCCTGCAGCGATGAAGCCGCCCGCCGATACGCCGACGTAATGGTGCAGTCCGGTGAACGACAAGCCTTCAAGGGACTCCTCCAGCGCGCAGAGCGCGCCTATTTCGTAAATCGCCCCCAGCGGCCCACCGCCCGCCAGTGCCAGGCCGATGCGCGATTTTCCGGCAGGGGTGCGTTTTATCCTGCCGGCCTTTGATGCTGAATCATCGTGAGGCATGTTGTCAGAGGTGCTGGATCGGTTCATGGCATGAATGTTTGGAAGGCCGCTTCGTGAGAATACAGAGCAACAGCAGACGAAAAAAATGGGACGACTGGCCCCATTTTTAACCGACTGTGTGCATCCATGCGTACGTCCTGACGCATGGCCCGTGTTGATTACTCAGGCTGGACGGCCGCTGGGCGCTTGGCCGGTGCGCGTTTTTTGGCCGCTGGTTTGGCTGCCGGGGCAGCCTCGGTCGCCTGGACCGTATCGGCTTCAACCTGGACCGGTGCTTTTGTGGCCGGAGCAGCTTTGGGCGTTGCTGCCTTGCGTGCAGGCGCTGCTTTTTTCGCAGCGGGCGCTTTTTTGGCGGGTGCCTTGGCGGCAGGTGCCTTTTCAGCAGGTGCCTTGGCAGCTGCTGCTTTGCCGCTCATTTTTTGAACACTCTTGTTGAGCTCGTCAATGCGTGCAATCAGGGCATCAATGTCTTTGGCCGAGGGCACGCCCAGCTTGTTCAAAGCCTTGGCCACACGTTCTTCAAAGATGTTTTCAAGCTTGTCCCACTGGGAGCCCGCTTTGGACTGGATGTCGCCCGCCATGTTGGCCATCTTGCTGGTTGCTTCAGAGATTTTTTCTTCAGCTGCGGCCTGGGTTTTACGCTGGATGGACAAGCCTTCCTTCATCAACGCATCAAATACTTTGCCGCCGCCTTCCTGGGCTTTTGAAAAAGCACCCAGTCCGGCCAGCCAGATTTGCTGGGCCGACTCTTTGACTGCACCAGCCAGAGGTGCGGTTGATTTTTTGGCGGCGCTCATTTTTTGAAGTTTTTTGACCATGGGGTGCTCCAGACGGGGTATTGATTATGAAAGTGTAGTTTTGAACGATTGCAAAGCTGCGAAATTCTCGTCAAGCCTTGCACACCTCAAAATATAAGCGTTAAGCCGCCTGCTGTTTAGACGCTGGCTCCTAGACCTTTAGGCCTGCAGTTCCATGAAAAAGCAGCGTTGGCGGCCCTGAGCGCGGGTTTTTGCTGAATAGAGACTGCCCTGGTTTAAGCAAGAATCAGGGCTTTATTGGTCAGCAAGCGAAAAACACAAGGACAGCGGATATGCATTATTTCGTCACAGGAGCCACCGGCTTCATTGGTAAACGCCTGGTGAAAAAACTGCTGGAGCGAAAAGGCAGCACCGTGCATTTCCTGATCCGCAAGGAAAGTGACGGCAAAGTGCCCGCACTGCGTGATTATTGGGGTGTCAGTGCCGCCCGCGCGGTAGCGGTGCATGGTGACCTGACCAGTAAAAAACTCGGTGTAAGCGCCGAAGACATCAAAAAACTGAAAAACCAGGTGGACCATTTCTACCACCTCGCCGCCGTGTATGACCTGAGCGCCGACGAAGAAAGCCAGACGGCTGTGAACATCGACGGCACACGCAACACGGTCGAGTTTGCCAAGGCGATTGATGCTGCACACTTTCACCATGTCTCATCGATTGCTGCAGCAGGGCTGTATGAAGGCGTGTTTCGCGAAGACATGTTTGAAGAGGCTGAGAACTACGACCACCCGTACTTCAAGACCAAGCACGAAAGCGAAAAAATCGTCCGCAAGGAATGCAAGGTGCCGTGGACCGTTTTCAGGCCCGCCATGGTGGTGGGTGACAGCACCACCGGCGAGATGGACAAGATTGACGGGCCGTACTACTTCTTCAAACTGATCCAGCGCATGCGCCAGATATTGCCACCGTGGATGCCGTCGGTCGGTCTGGAGGGTGGGCGCGTGAATATTGTGCCGGTCGATTTTGTGGTCGATGCGCTCGATCACATCAGCCACCAGAGCGCGATTGCCAAAAAGTGCTTTCACCTGGTGGACCCGGTGGGTTACCGCGTCGGTGACGTGCTGGATATTTTCAGCAAGGCGGCGCATGCGCCCAAGATGAACATCTTCATCAATGCGGCGCTGATCGGATTCATTCCAAAAAGTGTCAAAAAAGGTCTGATGGCGCTGGCTCCGGTGCGCCGGGTGCGCGCCGCCGTCATGAAGGATCTGGGCGTGCCCGAAGACATGATGACCTTCATCAACTACCCCACGCGTTTTGACAGCCGGGACATGACGGCAGCGCTCAAGGGCTCGAACATTGAATGCCCCAATCTGCGCGACTACGCCTGGCGCCTGTGGGATTACTGGGAGCGCCATCTTGACCCGGCGCTGCACGTTGACCGCTCGCTCAGAGGCACAGTCGGCGGCAAAGTCGTGCTGGTCACAGGCGGCTCCTCGGGTATCGGTCTGTCGGCTTCCTGCAAGTTTGCCGAGGCGGGTGCGATCACCATCATCTGTGGGCGCGGCGAAGACAAACTGGCCGAAGCCAAAAAAGAAATCATGGCCTTCGCTGGCAAAGATGCCCAGGTGTTTACTTATTCGGTAGACATCTCTGATGCCGAGGGCTGTGCTGCATTCACCAAAACGCTGGAAGAAGTCCATGGCGGCGTTGACTTTCTGATCAACAACGCGGGCCGCTCGATTCGCCGCGCCATTGAAGCCAGCTACGACCGTTTTCACGACTACGAACGCACCATGCAGCTGAACTACTTTGGCTCACTGCGGGTCACGATGGGTTTGCTGCCTGGCATGGTCGCCAAGCGCAAGGGGCATGTGGTAAACCTGAGCTCGATCAGTGTGCTGGTCAATGCACCGCGTTTTTCGGCCTATGTGGCCTCCAAAGCCGCGCTGGACGCGTGGACAGCCTGTGCTGCCAGCGAGTTTCAAGACCAGGGCATCACGTTTACAACCGTGAACATGCCATTGGTACGCACGCCCATGACGGCACCGACCAAAATTTACGACAACATGCCCCTGCTGGACCCACAAGAAGCCGCAGACATGGTGGTCAGGGCCTGTATTGACAAGCCGGTACGTGTCGCCACACGCCTGGGCACCACGGTTGAACTGCTGCACGCTGTGGCACCGCGCGTGACGCAAATTTTGATGAACACCACCTTCAGGATGTTCCCAGACAGCTCGGCTGCCAAAGGTGTCAAAGGTGACAAAGCCGCCAAACCAGGCTTGTCAGCCGAGGCGACGGCCATGGCAGAAATGATGCGCGGCATTCATTTCTGAGCCGCCGGTTTTGCACGGCAAGGCAGCAAAGTCGGCATGGGATAATCTTTTAGGATCGGCTGCTGGCACCTTGCGCCGCACCATTTAAAAGGGGATTCCATGATTCTGGTGACCGGCGGCGCGGGCTTTATTGGCGCCAATTTTGTACTCGACTGGCTGGCGCAATCCGATGAGCCGGTGGTCAATCTTGACAATCTGACCTACGCTGGCAACCTCGACAACCTGTCGTCGCTGGCAGGTGACAAACGGCATATTTTTGTCAAAGGCGACATTGGTGATGCGGCTCTGGTCACTGGTCTGCTGGCGACACACCAGCCCAGAGCGGTCATCAACTTTGCCGCAGAGTCGCATGTGGACCGCTCCATTCATGGGCCGGAAGACTTTATCCAGACCAATATTGTGGGCACCTTTCGCCTGCTGGAGGCTGTCAAAGCCTACTGGATGGCGATGGACGATGGTGCCAAAGCCGCGTTTCGCCTGCTGCATGTCTCCACCGATGAGGTGTATGGCTCGCTGGCCCTGGGTGACGCGGCTTTTTCTGAGACCCACCGCTATGAGCCGAACAGCCCGTACTCTGCCAGCAAGGCGGCCAGTGACCACCTGGTGCGGGCCTACCACCACACCTACGGCCTGCCGGTGCTGACCACCAATTGCAGCAACAACTACGGGCCCTACCATTTCCCGGAAAAGCTGATCCCCCTGATGATCGTCAACGCATTGGCGGGCAAGCCGCTGCCGGTTTATGGTGATGGCCAGCAAATCCGTGACTGGCTGTATGTCAAAGACCACTGCAGCGCCATTCGCCGGGTGCTTGAGGCAGGCAATCTGGGCGAGGTGTACAACATTGGCGGCTGGAATGAAAAACCCAACCTTGACATCGTGCATACCGTCTGCGCCCTGCTCGATGAGCTGCGGCCCAAAGCGGACGCAAGCCCTTATTCAGCGCAAATCACCTACGTCACGGATCGCCCCGGGCACGACCGCCGCTATGCCATTGACGCCAGCAAGATCGAGCGTGACTTGGGCTGGAAACCAGCAGAAACCTTTGACACCGGCATCCGTAAAACGGTTGCCTGGTATCTGGCCCACCCTGACTGGGTAAGCAATGTGCAAAGTGGTGCCTACCGCGACTGGACCAGCAAGCAGTACGGCGGCGAGCCAAAGAACGAGCTGACCAGCCCGCAAAGGGTGGTCGCTTGAGAGTCCTGCTTTTTGGGGCAGGCGGGCAGGTCGGCTGGGAATTGCAGCGCAGCCTTGCACCTTTGGGCGAGTTGATTGCGCTGGACCGCCACGGCAGCGGTTCCGACAGCGGCGCTTACGGCAACTTGTGCGGCGACCTGGCCAACAGCCAAGGTCTGGCGGAAACCGTACAACGAGTGCGCCCCGATGTGATCGTCAATGCCGCTGCGCACACCGCAGTTGACAAAGCCGAAAGCGAGGCAGAACTCGCGCATACCCTCAATGCGCTGGCCCCTGGCGTGCTGGCGCAGGAAGCGGCCCGGCTCGGGGCCTTGCTGGTGCATTACAGCACTGACTACGTGTTTGACGGCAGCGGGTCTAAGCCCTGGCGAGAGGAAGATGCCACCGGACCCCTGAGCGTCTATGGCCAGACCAAGCTCGACGGTGAGCGGCTCGTCCAGGCCGCGTGCCCGAACCACCTGATTTTCAGAACCAGCTGGGTGTACGCCGCGCGTGGTGGCAACTTTGCCAAAACCATGTTGCGGCTCGGGCAAGAGCGCGAGCGGCTCAGTGTGATTGACGACCAGTTTGGCGCGCCCACCGGGGCCGATCTGCTGGCTGACGTCACCGCCCACGCCATCCGGCAAGTGCTGCAACGCCCGCAAGACGCCGGGCTCTACCATCTAGTGGCCAGCGGTGAAACCACCTGGAACGGGTATGCAAAATACGTGCTGGGGCAGGCACAGCGTGCGCAGCCTGCTATCAATATCAAAGCAAAAGAGGTCGCGGCAGTGGCCACCAGTGCGTTCCCGACGCCCGCCCGGCGGCCCCACAATTCGCGGTTGGACACCGCCCGCTTGCAAGCCACCTTTGGCCTGGGTTTGCCCGACTGGAAGTTGGGCGTGGCACGTATGCTCACGGAAATTCTCTAGAAAAACACGTTCATGACCCACGCATCACCTGCCCGCAAGGGCATTATTCTGGCGGGCGGCTCCGGTACCCGCTTGCACCCTGCAACACTGGCGATCAGCAAACAACTGCTGCCGGTCTATGACAAGCCCATGATTTACTACCCGCTCAGCACCCTGATGCTGGCGGGCATCCGTGAGGTGTTGATCATCAGCACGCCGCAAGACACGCCGCGTTTTGAGCAGCTGCTGGGAAATGGCCAGCAATGGGGCATGGACCTGCAATACGCGGTGCAGCCCAGCCCGGATGGTCTGGCGCAGGCCTTTGTGATCGGTGAAAAATTTCTGGGCAACTCCCCCAGCGCGCTGGTGCTGGGAGACAACATTTTTTATGGCCATGACTTTCACACCCTGCTGGGCAGTGCCATGGCGCGCTCTGATGGGGCCAGTGTGTTTGCCTACCACGTGCATGACCCGGAGCGTTATGGCGTCGCCGAGTTTGATGGCGCTGGCCGCGTGCTGTCGCTTGAGGAAAAACCCAAGCTTCCGAAGTCAAATTACGCGGTGACAGGCCTGTATTTTTACGACAGCCAGGTGGTGGAACTGGCCAAAGCCCTCAAACCTTCACCACGCGGCGAGCTTGAAATCACCGACCTGAACCGCCTGTATCTGGAGAAAAACCAGCTCAATGTCGAGATCATGGGCCGGGGCTACGCCTGGCTTGACACCGGCACCCACGAGTCGCTGCTGGAAGCCAGTCAGTTCATCGCCACACTTGAAAACCGCCAGGGGCTGAAAGTCGCCTGCCCGGAAGAAATCGCCTACCGCCAGCACTGGATTGATGCCGCCCAGCTCGAAAAGCTGGCGCAACCCTTGACCAAAAACGGCTACGGGCAATACCTGCTGCGTATCCTCAAAGAAAAAGTATTCTGATGAAAGCTACACCCCTGTCCATTCCCGACGTTGTCCTGTTTGAACCCCAGGTCTTTGGCGACGAGCGCGGCTTTTTCTTTGAAAGCTTTAACCAGGCGAAGTTTGAAGCCGCCATTGGCCGACCTGTGCGCTTTGTGCAGGACAACCACTCGCGTTCTGTCAAAAATGTGCTGCGCGGCCTGCACTACCAGATTCAGCAGCCGCAGGGCAAGCTGGTGCGCGTGGTGCAGGGCGAGGTGTTTGACGTGGCGGTGGATATTCGCAAGTCATCGCCAACTTTTGGTCAGTGGGTGGGCGCGGTGCTGTCGGCTGCCAACAAGCGCCAGCTGTGGGTGCCCGAAGGTTTCGCGCATGGTTTTGTGGTGACCTCGGACACTGCCGAGTTTTTGTATAAAACCACCGATTACTGGGCACCGGCGTTCGAGCGCAGCATTGCCTGGAACGATGCGACTATCGGCATTGCGTGGCCGATACAGGGCGAGCCGAGTCTGTCAGCCAAAGACCAGCAGGCCAGGCTGCTGGCGCAGGCCGAATACTTCGCCTAAAAGCTTTACTGACCCGGCTTCTGGCATGACTGGCAAGCCGCTAGTACCGGGTACCGACATGACATCCTGATGTGCCAAAATCAGATTTGGCTGGTAACAGTTGCCATACTTTTTTTCTTCTTGCCCCTCTTTTTTCCCTATCAGCCCTATGCCTGAACTGCTACCCGTTTCCGAGTCAAGCCTGAGTGCTGCCGCTGCAGAGCCTGCTGTGCGCAAGCGGCCTAAACCCGGCGAGCGACGGGTGCAGATTCTGCAGGCGCTGGCCACCATGCTGGAGCAGCCGGGTGCTGAACGCATCACCACCTCTGCGCTGGCCGCGAAGCTGTGCGTCAGTGAAGCGGCGCTGTACCGTCATTTCGCCAGTAAGGCGCAAATGTTTGAAGGCCTGATCGAGTTCATTGAGCAAAGCGTCTTTACCCTCGTCAACCAGATCAGCGAGCGTGAGCCAGAACCTGCAGCACGCACCCGCAAGCTGGTGGTGATGGTGCTGCAGTTTGCCGAGAAAAACCCCGGTTTGACCCGCGTGATGGCAGGTGACGCCCTGGTGTTTGAAAACGAGCGCCTGCAAGAGCGCATGAACCAGTTTTTTGACAAGCTCGAAACCAGCCTGAAACAAAGCCTGCGCGACGCTGCCGCTGCCGCCGGTGAAGCCACGCCTTCGGTCGATGCGCGGGTCAAGGCGTCCGTCACGACAGCCTTTATGGTGGGGCGAATACAGCGCTTTTCCCGTTCAGGCTTTCGGCGGCTGCCGTCCGAATATCTGGATGCCAGCCTGGCGGCGTTACTGGCCGAAGACGTCCCATGTCACCAGATAGAAGCGATAGAGTGGGATTTGCTATGAATTACATAGCTGCCTGCCCGCGTATTTGTTGCCTGAGAGGTACTTTTTGCCTAGAATAGCTGGCTGAAAAAACTATGCGGCCAGTACTTATGCAAAGTGCGCCTGGCCTCTGCGTATCGCCGTGACATTGACATGTGATGAGAACTGGGAGCCGCCCGGTTCGGCATTTTCCATCACCCGAACCCAGCACCCGGCGGGAAGCGGTAGTTCAAACGGTGAGCCGGAAAAACGCATGTTTTCAGTCAGTGTCAGCGCGCCAACTTGATAACGGGCGTTGTCGTTGTGCATGTGGTCGCGCCAGGCCGTCTCGAAAACGTCTTCAAAGCGCAGACCCACCACGGCGTTTTTCTCTTTCAGCCGGTAAAGCTCTGCAAACTGGCGGTTGACCGAGCTTATTTTTCCCGACGAGTCCACGATCATGACGCCGTCTGCCATGCATTCAAACAGGTCCACGACTTTGGGTGACTCCAGAATCGACGCATACAGCAGGGTAGAAAGCGCGGGCTGCTCAGCGTCCAGTGCTGCCGTGTTGGCCAGCCGGGTCCAGATTCTGATGCGTCCGCCCTCTGGCAGCGGCATCGACGCAACGGTCAGCCAGACGCCGTTGTGCTGAAAGTTAAAAGGACGCTGCTGGTTGTGATGCCGTTCTATGCCCGCTTCAATGTACTGGTGGATTTTGGGCATTTCCTGCGGGTTCAGGCGCTTTTCATAAAACCGTTGCAGATTGTCCCGGTAAGCCTCGCCAACATGCAGATGCCCGGCGTGCTCCGGGAAGAAAACCAGCATGGAGCGGTTCCAGAGCAGCGTGCGGTCCTGTGCGTCAAAAACACAACAGCCAATGTTCAGACTGTCCAGTACGGTGGCAACGGCTTCGAGTGCGGCTAGGGTCTGCATAGGTGTTTTTCTGGTCTTTGCAAGCTGGTATCAATCCTGCTTTCGCTCAGAGCATAACGCCAACTTTGTTCGCCGCTGCCTGAATCTCCTGCCAGGTGATGAGATCAATTTCAATGCCGTCGCGTTCGCGCTGCAGCCGTGCCTGGCGCTCGGGGGCACCGGCCATCTGCACTGCGTCAACGCCTGGTGCGGGTGGGCTGCGTTGTACCCAGTCTGCAAAAGCGGTGGCTTCGCTTTCAAATGAAGCTTGCGTGCCCAGCCGGGCCGGGTCAATCAGGATGGTGAGCATGCTGTTGGTCACGGCCCGGCCGGTGTGGGTGCTCTGGTGCCAGGTGCCACCCCCTGTCAGCGCACCGCCCAAGAGCTCGCAGGCCACTGCCAGCCCGGAGCCTTTGTGTTCGCCAAATGGCATCAAGGCCCCGAACAGCCCACCAGATTGCGGCACCACCACCACGCCGGGCCGGGTGGTGGGCTGGCCATGCTCGTCAATCAGCAGGCCGGGCGCGACTTCTTTGCCCTGGTTGTGCGCCACGCGCATCTTGCCCTGCGCCACGCGACTGGTGGCGAAGTCCAGAATAAAAGGCTCCTGGCCCGCCAGCGGAATACCGATGCAGCAGGGGTTGGTGCCAAAGCGCCCATCCGTGCCGCCCCAGGGTGCGACAGTCGGGCGTGACATGACATTGACGAAATGCAGCGACACCAGGCCTTCAGCCACCGCCATTTCGGCAAAGTGACCAATGCGCCCCAGGTGGTGTGCCTGGCCCAAAGCCATGATGCAGCTGCCGTGCAGTCTGGCCCGTGACATGCCCAACTGCATGGCCTGCTCGCCTACGACCTGGCCATAGCCACACTGGCCGTCAAGTGTCAGCATGGAGCCGATGTCGAGCAGGGTTTGCACCTGCGCGTTGGGCGTCAAACCGCCCTCCAGCACCGCATCGACGTAGCGCGGCAACATGCCGACACCGTGCGAGTCATGGCCACTCAGGTTGGCCATGACCAGGTTGCTGGCAACAGTTTCGGCCTCTTGGGCCGAACTGCCACACGCTATAAAAACAGTAGCGCACTGCGCACGCAATGTATGGGCTGGGAGTACTTTTTGCATATAAATTTTAAATAATGACCCTAAAACGCAAAGACGGGTTCATTCAACGCAGAGGCGCAGAGAACGCAGAGTTACGCAGAGAAGACAAATAAACTTATTTTCTTTAACTGATGTTACGCGTTCCCCAATGAAGGAGATAGCACATCCAAAAGACGCCCCCACTGGGGAAACACGTTTTACCTGCGTAACATCAGTTCTTTAACTCTGCGGCTCTCTGCGTACTCTGCGCCTCTGCGTTGAAGGTTTCCTGGTTTCCTGGTTTCCTGAACATAACTCAACCTTCTACATCACCGCGCCAACCTGCCACGGCACGAACTCGTTTTGACCATAACCGTGTGCCTCGCTCTTGCTCTGAGCACCCGATGCCGTAGCCAGCACCATCTCAAAAATACGCTGGCCCATGGCTTGAATGGACGCGCCGCTGTCGATGATGTCGCCGCAGTTGATGTCCATGTCTTCTTCCTGCCGCTGCCACAGTGCCGTGTTGGTCGCCAGCTTGAGCGATGGCGAGGGTGCGCAGCCGTAAGCCGACCCACGGCCCGTGGTAAAGCAGATCAGGTTGGCACCGCCTGCCACCTGGCCAGTGGCGCTGACGGGGTCGTAGCCGGGCGTGTCCATGTACACAAAACCGTGGGCGGTCACCGGTTCGGCGTATTCATAAACGGCCTGCAAATTGGTGGTGCCGCCCTTGGCGACCGCGCCCAGTGATTTTTCAAGAATGGTAGTCAGCCCGCCCGCCTTGTTGCCGGGTGACGGGTTGTTGTTCATCTCGCCACCATTGATGTGGGTGTAGTGCTCCCACCACTTGATGCGGGCAATCAGTTTTTCTGCAATGTCGGGGCGCACAGCGCGGCGGGTGAGCAAATGCTCGGCACCGTAAATCTCGGGTGTTTCACTCAATATGGCGGTGCCGCCATGGGCCACCAGCAAGTCAACGGCAGCACCCAGCGCCGGGTTGGCGCTGATGCCTGAATAGCCGTCCGAGCCGCCGCATTGCAGGCCGATGGTGATGTGCGCGGCGCTGCAGGGCTCACGCTTGAGGGCATTGGCCTGGGGCAGCATTTCTTTGACAAGTGCAATGCCTCTGGCCACGGTTTTGGCCGTACCGCCGGTGTCCTGAATATTGAACACGCGCAGGGTTTCCCCTTCACGCAGGCTGCCGTGCGCCAGCCAGGCCTTGATCTGGTTGGACTCGCAGCCCAGCCCGACCACCAGCACACCGGCAAAGTTGGCATGGGTGGCGTAGCCGGTCAGCGTGCGTTGCAACAGCTGCAGGCCCAGGCCTTCGCTGTCCATGCCGCAACCCGTGCCGTGTGTGAGAGCCACGACGCCATCGACGTTGGGAAAGTCTTTTAAGGCAGCGGGGTTATTGATCTTTGAAAAGTGGTCAGCAATGGCACGGGCCGCGGTGGCCGAGCAGTTGACGCTCGACAAAATGCCGATGTAGTTGCGCGTGGCGACCCGGCCATCGGCCCGCTTGATGCCCATAAAGGTCGCCTCGCGCTGGGGCTTTTCAGGCTTGACATCAGCACCCACAGCGTAGTCGCGGGCAAAATCACCTTTATCTGGCCCCATGTTCAGATTGTGGGTATGCACATGCTCACCAGGCGCAATCGCCTGGCTGGCAAACCCGATGATCTGGTTGTAGCGCCGTACCGCATCCCCTGGGTTCAGCGCACGCGTGGCGACTTTGTGGCCGGCTGGAATCAGGCCGCGTACGGTAAAGCCCTCAAGGTGTGTGCCGCCCATGAGCTGGGTTCTGGCAATCACGACGTTGTCGTCAGGGTGCAGGCGTATGAAAGGTGTCATATCAGTGGGATTCCTTTGCTTTTGATGTGCTTTTGGTTCGGCGCCAGCTCACGCTGAAGCGGGTGTGTGAGTTGTCCATGTGCGCATGCATGGCCAGGCGTGCTGCTGCCGGGTCGTGCTGGCCGATAGCCTCGAAAATCGCCTCGTGCTCGGCAATCGCCGAGCGCCATGACTCCACCGTTTCAAAGTGCCCACCGAGCCGCTCGAACAGTGGGCCGCGCCGGGCATCCCAAAATCGCTGTACGGTTTCTATCAACACCATGTTGGCGCACGACTCTGCGATGGCGCAGTGAAAAGCACGATCTCCGGCAAGTGGCATCACGCCCAGATCGGTGTCGGTTTGCATGCTGGCAATAGCCCGGGTCATCGCAACCAGGTGTTTGCGTTTGGCCTGCGTTGCAGCCATGGCGGCGACTTCGCCCTCTACCACCCGCCGTGCACGTATCAGCTCCAGTGGCCCCCATTCATCGGGCGACAGTGGCTGGCCCCGGCTGGTCTGGCTGGTACGGTCCAGCACATACACGCCGGAGCCGGTGCGTACTTCAACCCAACCCTCGACTTCCATGGCAATCAGCGCCTCACGCACCGAGGGGCGGCTCACGCCCAGTTGCCTTGCCAGATCGCGCTCTGCAGGCAGTCGCGCGCCCACAACCCATTCACCAGCGCCGATCAGCGAGCGTAATTGCTCGGCAATCTGGCGGTACAGGCGTTTGGGTTCTACAGTTTGCAGCGGCACGGGCTCTACACGCGTTTAATGGTTAGTAGGGGTTAGTCAGGGTTAGCCAGAATTGGACAAGTGGTCAGACCAATTAATAATCCCATATTATCAAGATGACCTGCATCGGGCAAAACCCTGTACATCCTTATAGGAGCATTTATGAGACTGAACGGAAAGCGTGCACTGGTCACAGCAGCGGGGCAAGGCATCGGGCGTGCCAGTGCGCTGGCGCTGGCTGCCGAGGGTGCGCAGGTGTGGGCCACCGATGTCAATGTCAGCCTTTTGGACAGCTACCAGGGCGAGGCCAACATCACCGCGCTGCCACTGGATGTGCTGGACAAGGCCGCCATCGACAAACTGGTGGCCAGCCTGCCCACCATCGATGTATTGTTCAACTGCGCAGGGTTTGTGCACAGCGGCAATGTTTTGCAAGCGCAAGACGAAGACCTGGCGTTTGCCTTCAACCTCAACGTGCGCGCACAGTTCTGGATGATTCAGGCGGTGCTGCCCAAAATGCAGGCGCAAAAAAGCGGCAGCATCATCAACATGGCCAGTGTGTGCAGCAGCATCAAGGGGCTGCCCAACCGCTTTATCTATGGCACCACCAAGGCGGCAGTGATCGGCCTGACCAAAAGCGTGGCGGCTGATTTTGTCGGTGAGGGCATCCGCTGCAATGCGATTTGCCCAGGCACGGTCGACACCCCGTCATTGCAGGACCGCATCAACGCGCAGGCCGACCCGCTGGAGGCACGCAAAAACTTTGTGGCCAGGCAGCCTCTGGGACGACTGGCGCAAGCCCATGAAATCGCGCCGCTGGTGGTTTTTCTGGCCAGCAACGACGCCGCTTTTGTCACAGGCCAGGCCTACAACATTGACGGCGGTATCACGATATGAACCAGCTTGATCTTGGCAAGCGGCATGCCGTCGTGACGGGTGGTGCTGCCGGGCTGGGCCTGGCGATCACGCAACGCCTGCTGGCCTCGGGCGCATCGGTGACCTGGTGGGACCGCGATGCTACGGCCATGGGCGCGGCAGCAGCGCAGCTGGAGCAGCCTGTACAAAGTGTGCAGGTCGATGTCAGCCAGCATGCCAGCGTGGTCGAAGCCGTGCGGCAAACGCTGGCGCACCACCCCGTCATTGACATCCTGGTCAACTGCGCGGGCATCACTGGGCCCAACGTCAAGCTATGGGACTACCCGCCGGATGACTGGCTGCAGGTCATGCAGGTCAACCTCAACGGTCTGTTTTACGGCTGCCGCGAAGTGGTGCCACTGATGCGCTCGCAAAACTACGGGCGGATTGTGAACATCGCCTCGGTCGCCGGCAAAGAGGGCAACCCCAACGCCAGCGCCTACAGCGCCAGCAAGGCCGCTGTGATGGCTTTGACCAAGTCGCTGGGCAAAGAGCTGGCCGACACTGGCATCCGCGTCAACTGCGTCGCGCCTGCCGCCGTGAAGACCGCCATTTTTGACCAGATGAGCCCGGAACATATCCAGTTCATGCTGGCAAAAATTCCCATGGGACGCTTTGGCGAGCCCGAAGAAGTCGCCGCCATGGTGGCCTGGCTGTGTACCGAAGAATGCTCGTTTTCTACCGGCGCAGTGTTCGATTTATCAGGCGGTAGGGCGACGTACTGATCCTGCAGGCGTTCATATCCGTTTAATGATGTCAATCCAGTTGCATCACATTCTCACCACCCGAAAGGAAGCACCATGAAACTCGTTCGTTACGGCACGCCGGGAAAAGAAAAACCTGGCCTCATTGACGCAGAAGGCAAATTGCGCGATTTGAGCAAGCACATCAAAAACATCGGACCCGACCAGCTGGGCGATGCCGCGCTGGCCAGTCTGCGCGCACTCAAAACTGACGATCTGCCGCTGGTCAGGGGCACGCCCCGCTACGGCAGCCCTGTGACAGGCGTGCCCAAATTCATTGCCGTTGGCCTGAACTTTGCAGACCACGCAGCAGAGTCCGGCTTGCCGATTCCGCCCGAGCCCATCGTTTTCATGAAAGCCACCAGCTGCATTCAGGGCCCGAACGATGATGTGATGCTGCCCAAAGGCTCGGTCAAGACCGATTGGGAAATCGAGCTGGGCGTGGTGATCGGCACGCGCGCAAGCTATGTCTCGCAAAAAGACGCGCTCAGCCATGTGGCGGGCTACTGCACCATCAACGATGTGAGCGAGCGCGAGTATCAGATTGAGCGCGGCGGCACCTGGGACAAGGGCAAGGGCTGCGACACCTTTGGCCCGATTGGCCCCTGGCTGGTTACGCGGGACGAGATACCAAACCCCCAAAAGCTCGGCATGTGGCTGGACGTCAACGGCAAGCGCATGCAGACCGGCAACACCAAAACCATGATTTTCAGCGTGGCCAAAATCGTCAGCTATGTGAGTCAGTTCATGACGCTGGAGCCGGGCGACGTGATCACCACGGGCACGCCACCGGGCGTGGGACTGGGCATGAAGCCCCCGGTGTACCTGAAAAAGGGCGATGTGATGACCATGGGTATTGAAGGTCTGGGTGAGCAACGCCAGACAGTCGTGCCCTTCAAACGCTGACCTGGCGGCTTGATGACGCGGGTTAACCCGCCATTTTCCTAGACGATAGCCTCTATAAACCGGGGTTTATCGCATCAAAACACGTGATTGCTTTGAAATTGCTGCAAAATAGTACGACCGTTCTTTTTTACGGTCCGTTTTATTTTTCACTTTTTGCCAGCATGTCATGTCTGTTTCAGAACTCTCCGTAAAAACTGCGCGCACCCCCCTCAGGGAGGGACGCGACAGCGCGCCCGTGGGCCTGCTGATGCAAAAAGGCCAGCAAACCAAAGCTGCGATTGTGGATGCCGCTTTGGGGCTGGCCACGCAAATTGGCCTGGAGGGTTTGAGCATCGGCGCACTGGCTGAGGTCATGCGCATGAGCAAGTCGGGGGTGTTTGCCCATTTTGGCTCACGCGAAGAACTGCAAATCTCCGTCATCCGCGAATACCACATGCGCTTTGAGGAAGAAGTGTTTTACCCGGCGCTGCGGCAGACACGCGGCTTGCCGCGCTTGCGTGCCATGTTTGGCAACTGGATGCGACGCACTTCGGTCGAGATTGATTCGGGCTGCCTGTATATCAGTGGCGCGGTCGAGTTCGACGACCGGCCCGGCCCGGTGCGCGACGCGCTGGCGGGCTCGGTCAATATCTGGCTGTCGGCCATGTACCGCGCGGTGGTGCAGGCCAAGGAAGCCGGGCATTTACGCAGCGATGCCGACGAGCATCAGATGGCCTTTGAAATTCACGGCCTGATCCTCGCGCTGCACTATGAAGCCCGCTTTCTCAAAACGCCTGGTTCCATAGACCGCGCCAACACCGGCTTTGCCCACATCGTGGCGCGCTACGGCAGCCCGGATACCGCCGATACAGCCAGCGCTGCAAATACCTTGCCATCCACCTTACCCATTCCAGCGGGTCCATCTTTCACAGTTTCCAAGGAGTAATCACATGCCTATTTACAACCCGCCCCTGCGCGACATGCAGTTTGTCATGCACGAAGTGCTCCATGTTTCTGAAGAGCTCAAGCCGATTGCCAAGTACGCTGATGCAGACATCGACACCATCAATGCCGTGCTGGAAGAAGGTGCCAAGTTCGCCACAGAAGTCATTTTCCCGCTCAATATCAGCGGTGACGAAGAAGGCTGCAAGCTTGACATCACCACGCACGCCGTGACCACGCCCAAGGGCTTCAAAGAGGCGTACGCCAAGTACGTTGAAGGCGGCTGGCCTGCGCTCAGTGGCGACCCGGCTTATGGCGGCCAGGGCCTGCCACTGGTGATCAACCAGTGCTTTTATGAAATGCTCAACAGCGCCAACCAGGCCTGGACCATGTATCCAGGCCTCACGCATGGCGCGCACGCAGCATTGCACAGCCACGGCACCGACGCGCAAAAAGAAACCTATCTGCGCAAAATGACCAGCGGTGAATGGACCGGCACCATGTGCCTGACCGAGCCGCATTGCGGCACCGACCTGGGCATGATGCGCACCAAGGCAGAGGCTCTGCCCGATGGCACCTACAAAATCACCGGCAACAAAATCTTCATCAGCGCTGGTGAGCACGACATGGCGGGCAACATCATTCATCTGGTGCTGGCCCGCCTGGCCGATGCGCCCCCTGGCATCAAGGGTGTGAGCCTGTTTATCGTGCCCAAGTTCATGGTCAACCCGGACGGCACGCTGGGCGAGCGCAACGGCATTTACTGCGGCGGGCTGGAGCACAAAATGGGCATTCACGGCAACGCGACGGCGCAAATCGTGCTCGACGGTGCTATCGGCACACTCGTCGGCGCACCCAACAAGGGCATGCAAGGCATGTTTGTGATGATGAACGCCGCCCGCCTGGGTGTGGGCAACCAGTCACTGGGCTTGACGGAAGTCGCTTATCAAAACGCGCTGGCGTATGCCAAAGACCGCATCCAGATGCGCTCCCTGTCAGGCGTCAAAGCCAAAGACAAAGCGGCTGACCCGATCATTGTTCACCCTGACGTGCGCAAAATGCTGCTGACCGCCAAGGCCTATGCCGAAGGTGGCCGCGCTCTGGCGACATACTGCGCCGTGCTGCTCGACAAAGAGATGGAGCACCCGATTGATGCCGTGCGCAAGGAAAGCGGCGAAGTGCTGTCACTGCTGACACCGATCGTGAAAGCCTTTTTGACAGACAACGGCCATATCTCGACCAATGCCTGCCTGCAGGTGTTTGGCGGCCACGGCTACATCAAAGAGTGGGGCATGGAGCAGTTTGCGCGGGACAACCGCATCAACATGATTTATGAGGGCACCAACACCATCCAGTCGCTGGATTTGCTGGGCCGCAAAATTTTGAGCAACAACGGTGCAACGCTTAAAAAATTCGGCAAGCTGATTGGCGCGCTGGTTCAAGAAGAAGGCGTGAACGAAAAAATGGCCGAGTTCATCAACCCACTGGCCGTCCTTAGCGAGCAGATGACCAAGTTCACGACCGAGCTGGGCTTCAAGGGCTTTCAAAATGCCGATGAAGTCGGTGCTGCTGCAGTCGATTATTTACGTGTGGCGGGCCACCTGGTGTTTGGCTACTTCTGGGCGCGCATGGCGCAGGTGGCTTTGCGTGAGATTGCGGCTGGCAACACCGACAAGTTCTACATCGCCAAGCTGCAAACCGCACGCTTTTACTTTGCCAAGCTGTTCCCTGAGACCGCAACGCTGATGCGCACGGCCCGCAGCGGTGCCCGGTCGCTAATGGAAACTGACGAAGCGCTGGCTTGATGCCTGATTTTATGCCTTTTGGTGCTGCAAGCCAATCAATACTTGCACGAGCAGCTATTTTTTTAATAGCAACCAGCGCTCTGTTATTGACGGTGGCCGCAGTGCCTGTGGCTGCGCAAACCGCCAACCTGTCACCGGTCGGCCTGTGGCGCAGCATTGACGACAACACGGGCCAGGCCAAAGCGGAGATCCGCATCAAAGCCAGCGCTACGGGTGTCTTGACCGGTTTGGTGGAAAAGTCGCTGGTCATACCGCCGGAGCTGATCTGCAGCTTGTGCAGCGACGACCGGAAAGACAAACCAAAGCTGGGGATGGAAATCATTCGTGGCGCGGTCAAGGCCGACGGCAAAGACAGCTGGGAAGGCGGCAAAATTCTGGATCCTGACAACGGTAAAACCTATGCCTTGCGCTTGATGCCGATTGAAGGCGGCAGCAAGCTGGACGTGCGCGGCTCCATTGGACCGTTTTGGCGGACTCAGACGTGGATTCGCGTTCAGTAATGCAGCAAGGCATTCTTTGACAGACAAAGTCCGTCAAGTTGACGGCAACAAGAAAGAAACACATGCAACGGTTCAGTGTCAAAAAAGTCGCCGTTTTAGGCGCAGGCGTGATGGGCGCGCAAATCGCGGCCCATCTGGTCAACCTCAAGGTGCCGGTCGTGCTGTTTGACCTACCTGCCAAAGAAGGTCCTAAAAACGGTATCGTCACGCGCGCTATCGAGGGCCTGAAAAAGCTCAAGCCAGCGCCCCTGGGCGTGCCAGAAGACGCCGCGCTGATCCAGCAGGCGAACTACGAAGAGCACATGGATATGCTCAAAGAGTGCGACCTGATCATCGAGGCGATTGCCGAGCGCATGGACTGGAAGACCGACCTGTACCACAAGATCGCTCCCTTTATTGCAGAAGGCGCGATTGTGGCCAGCAACACCTCGGGCCTGTCGATCACCAAGCTGAGCGAGGCGCTGCCCGAGTCCATCAAACCACGCTTTTGCGGCATTCACTTTTTCAACCCGCCGCGCTACATGACGCTGGTCGAGCTGATCAACACGCCCACCACCGGCGCAGCCGTGCTCGACGACCTCGAAGCCTTCGTGACCA
>JBBRMH010000025.1:0-29718 GCA_038230935.1 Burkholderiales bacterium
CTCATGCGGACGCGCCCATCGCGCCAAACGGCGACACGCCAATCAGCACGCGGTGCAGCCAAAAGGCAAACACGGCCCAGGCCACAATCCCCACTCCCACGGTGATCGACGTTGCACCTGCAGTACCAGGCGCATAAACGGTTCCCTCGCGGCGGTCGCGCCTGCGGGAGGCTGCGTACAGCATCACCGACCACACCAGAAAGCTGCCGAACAGCACCACGTCAGCGAGGCTGCCGTTGGCCAGCAAATGCGCGAACGCCCAGACTTTGGTGCCCAGCACCATGGGGTGGTGGAGTTTGGCCTTGATCTGGTTGCCGGGCACATACGCTGCAGCCAGCAAGACAAACGCCACCAGCGTGAGCAGTGCCGCGATGTGGCGCATGGCCACAGGTGGGTTCCAGAGCATCACGCCCTGCTGGCGTGCCTGGCCGTAGCCCCACACCAGCAACACAAAGCCGAGCAACGACAGCAGCGCATAAACGCCTTTGAACGGCTTTTCGCCCATGCGGGCCAGGGTTCGGGTACGCCAGTCGTTGGCAAAAACACGGGTGGAATGCACACCCAGGAAAAGCAGCAAACCAGCCACCATGTACATCAGCGCCATCCCGGACTCCTTGAACTTTCGTCACCAACGGTTTTTAAGGCCATCAACTCAAAATCACACTGCTCAGCCGCCTGCGGTAGGTGGCCACCACCGGGTCGTCCGGCGGAATCTGGCCGTCGGCTACTTTGGGTTTGGGCACCTCCATAATGTCGAGGATGGCAATGTAGGTTTTGCGCGCCTTGTCGTTATCCCAGGTTTTATCGCGCATCAAGATATCGAGTAATTCGTCTAGTGCAGCGGTCCACTGCTGGTGCGCCATGTGCCAGCGGGCTTTGTCGAAGCGGGCGTCAAAATCCCGCTTGTTCAGGGCTATTTTTGCATCAAACTCTGCTGTGGCCCCTGTATTGCCTGCGTGGGCAGCTACAAAATCAGTAGCATTCATCATCCGCTTGAGCGAGTCGAATCGCCGTACCACGCTGGTTTGAGCGATCACGGGCGCAAACGCGACCTTGGCGGCATCCGTATCGCCCGCCAGCAGCAGCGCCTTGACCAGCTCAAACCGGGCTGCTTCGCTGGTGGGGGCATTGGCCACGTCGGCTTTGAGCTCTTCAATCGCCGCTTCAGGCGTGACCTCTTGCGGAGCCAGGGCTTCTTCGGGCAGCGCCTCGGGCAGTTCTTCAGCAGGCGGCAGGTGCTTGTCTAAAAACTCCTTGACCTTGCCTTCAGGCAGCGCGCCTGTAAAACCGTCTACCGGCTGGCCGTTGACCATCAGGATACAGGTTGGAATGCTGCGGATGCCAAACGCCGAGCCCAGTTCCTGCTCTTGGTCCGAGTCGATTTTGACCAGCTTGAAGCGCCCGGCATAGGCGGCTTCGACTTTCTCCAGAATCGGCCCGAGTGACTTGCACGGGCCGCACCAGGGTGCCCAGAAGTCGAGCAGCACAGGCGTGTGCATGGAAGCGGCGATGACTTCCTCTTCAAAATTGGCTACGGTGACGTCCATCATGAGAGCTTCTATTCTAAAAATGACATAAATTGACAACAGCCAGAAGGGTAGCATGCCGCCGGTAAAATACAGCCTCCAGCAAAGGCTCCCAATGACCGATAAAACCTCTACCAGCCACCCTTCCCAGCCACTCGTTGGCGTGGTGATGGGCTCGTCCAGCGACTGGGAGACCATGCAGCATGCGGTGCAAATTTTGCAGCAGTTTGGCGTGGCGCATGAGGCCCGCGTGGTGTCGGCCCATCGCATGCCCGACGATCTGTTTACCTATGCCGAACAAGCCTCTGGCCGGGGCTTGCAGGCCATCATCGCAGGGGCGGGGGGGGCTGCCCATTTGCCGGGCATGCTGGCTGCCAAAACCATTGTGCCGGTGCTGGGCGTGCCGGTGGCCAGCAAGCACCTGGCGGGCGTCGATTCACTGCACAGTATTGTGCAAATGCCCAAGGGCGTGCCGGTGGCGACGTTTGCTATTGGCAATGCTGGCGCGGCCAATGCGGCGCTGTTTGCCGTCAGCATGCTGGCCCTGCACGACCAGGCGCTGGCTGAAAAACTGCTGATGTTTCGCGCAGACCAAACCGCAGCGGCCCGTGCCATGACGCTGCCCCCACTATGAGCCCGATTTTTCCGGGTACCGCGTCGGCTTCCGGCCAGCCTGCCACGCTGGGTGTGATGGGCGGTGGCCAGCTGGGCCGCATGTTTGTACACGCAGCGCAGCGCCTGGGCTACACCACGGCGGTGCTGGACCCGGACCCCCAAAGCCCGGCGGGCCGGGTCAGCCACCACCATGTTCAAACCGGCTACGACGACGCGCAGGGGCTGGCGCAACTGGCGGCGCTCAGCGATGCGGTCACGACTGAATTTGAAAACGTACCCGCCGACGCGCTGACGCAACTGGCCCGCTCCCGGCCCGTCGCACCCAGCGCTTCCTGCGTTGCCATCGCGCAAAACCGCATCGAGGAAAAAGCGCATTTCACCGCCTGTGCAAGCGTTTCGGGCGTGACGGTGGCGCCTTATGCGGTGATTCAGACGCTTGAACAACTCAACGCTGTACCTGCCAGCTTGCTGCCCGGCATTTTGAAAACCGCCCGCATGGGCTACGATGGCAAAGGCCAGGTGCGGGTCAAAGATGCTGCAGAGCTGGCCGCAGCCTGGGCTGATTTGAAAAATGTGCCCTGCGTGCTGGAAAAGCGGATGCCGCTCCAGGCCGAGTGCTCGGTGCTGGTGGCGCGTGGCTGGGACGGCAGCATCGTGAGCTTTGCACCGCAGCGCAATGTGCATGTCGATGGCATTCTGGCTGTGACCCATGCTTATGAAGGAAATCTGCCGCAGGCCCACGCGTTGCGTGCGCTGGGCGCTACCAAATCAATAGCGGAGCACATCGGGTATGTGGGTGTGCTGTGCGTTGAGTTTTTCATTGTTGACGATAGCAGCGCGCAAGGCGGCCTGATCGTCAATGAAATGGCACCGCGCCCGCACAACAGCGGCCACTACACGATGGACGCCTGCGACGCCTCGCAGTTTGATCTGCAGGTGCATGCGATGGCCGGTTTGCCCTTGACACAGCCACGCCAGCACTCGCCGGCCATCATGCTCAATTTGCTGGGTGATGTGTGGTTTGACGCGGCTGGCCAGCCGCGTATCCCAGACTGGCAAGCGGTGCTGGGCCTGCCCGGCGCACACCTGCACCTGTACGGCAAGCTGGACGCACGCCCTGGCCGCAAGATGGGGCACTTGAATATCACGGGTGCGGATGTCGGCGGTGTGAAGGCGACGGCCGAACGGGCAGCGCGCATTCTGGGCTTGGGCGGGCTGGATGGTTGAGAAGATGAAATCGCAGTCATTCAACGCAGAGACGCAGAGAACGCAGAGCTGCGCAGAGTTGCGCAGAGAAAGCATATTTTTCTTTTATTGCTTTGTCTCTGCGGCTCTCTGCGCTTGTGCGCCTGTGCGTTTAAGGTATCGGTATGCTTGAGCTGACGATTGAACAAGGCGCGAAAAAAATCCGTGCAGGCGAGTTGGTCGCCTTCCCGACCGAGACGGTGTACGGCCTGGGTGCAGATGCGTCAAACGACGCGGCGGTTGCCAAAATCTTCGCTGCAAAGGGCAGGCCAGCCAACCATCCGCTGATCGTTCATATTGCCAGCAGCGCGCAGGTGCCTGATTACGCCAGCAGTGTGCCGCTGTTTGCCGAGCGTTTGATGCAAGCCTTCTGGCCTGGCCCGTTGACGGTGATTTTGCCGCGCAAGCCGGGTGTGGCCAGTGCTGCTGCGGGTGGGCAAGACTCCATCGGCCTGCGCTGCCCCGATCACCCGGTGGCACTGGCTTTTCTGGCCGCCTGCAACACGGGTGTGGCAGGCCCGAGTGCCAACCGCTTTGGCCGCGTCAGCCCCACCACGGCGCAGCATGTGCACAGCGAGTTTGGCGATGCGCTGATGGTGCTGGACGGTGGACCATGCCAGGTCGGCATTGAATCGTGCATCGTGGACTGCACGCGCGGCCAGCCGGTGCTGCTGCGGCCCGGCGTGCTCACACGGGCGCAGCTTGAAGCGGCGTGTGGCGAGCGCGTGCTGGACAAAAACGAGGCTGACCAGCGCCTGCCGGGCAGCGCCACCCCGCGCGCATCCGGCACGCTGGCGTCGCACTACGCGCCCCATGCCAGGGTGCGCCTGATGGATGCCAAAGCCATTCAAACCGCCCTGGATGTGCTGGGTGCAGACGCTGCGCACATTGCGGTGTATGCCCGGGCCATTGTGCGTATTCAGTCATCTCGTGTGGTGTACCGGCGCATGCCCGACGACGCAACGGCCACCGCGCAGCAGCTGTTTGCCGTCCTGCGTGATTTTGATGCGCAGGGTGTCAAGTTGATCTGGATTGAAACACTGCCGGAAGCTGTGATCTGGGACGGCGTGCGCGACCGCCTGATGCGCGCTGCAGCTGGCTGACCGCCCGGATTGCCCGCGTGCATTGAGCCTGAAAAAGCATGAGCAAACTCGCCCACACCCGAGGCAAAATTTACAAAACCGTGGCACGTCAATTGCACGGCGTGGTGCCATGCTGGGTGTGCGGGGAGCATGTTTTGCCGGAGGCCGCAACGCTGGAGCACATTCAGCCGCTGAGCGAAGGGGGCAACAGTCACCTTGAGAATCTGGCGATCAGCCACGCGTTGTGCAACCACCAGCGGCATGCGCTTTCAGCAATTCTGGGTGTGTAGCCTGTGCGTGCCCATAAAAAAGGGCAGTACCGTGTTAAGTACCGCCCAATAAATTTCATGCACGCCACACATCTGTATTGATATGTGGAGCGGGAGAAGAGTCTCGAACTCTCGACCTCAACCTTGGCAAGGTTGCGCTCTACCAACTGAGCTACTCCCGCATTGCAAGCCTTGTAGTTTATACCGGAATCAACGTGTTTTCAATGCAGATTAAAGAAATTTGTCAGAGCCACCGGCTTGGGTGCTGGCCCAGGTACGCCTTGTCCTTCAGGATGTGGGGCGGGTCATGCGAAACAGTTGCTCTGGCCCAATGCTGAAGTAATCTCCTGCGCCGCCGCCGCGCAGGATGTGTCCGGCGGCGGCCGTGTCATACACGCCATTTTTGAGCAGGGCCTGGGCGATATGCACAGCCACCACTTCGCCCAGCACCAGCCAGCTGGGTACCTTTTCATGGTTGGCACCTTCTAGCTGCACAATTTGCGTCACGCGGCATTCAAAAGACACCGGGCTTTCCTGCACGCGCGGAACGTTGATCAGCCGGGAGGCCACAGGGGTCAAACCTGCCAGCTCGAACTCATCGACTTCGGGCGGCACCGGGGCGCAGGTCTGGTTCATGGCCTCGGCCAGTGCGCGCGTTGTCAGGCTCCAGCCAAACTCACCGGTCTGCTCGACGTTGCGCACCGTATCTTTGTAGCCAACGCTGGAAAATCCCACGATGGGTGGAATGTAGTTAAAAGCATTGAAAAAACTGTAAGGCGCCAGATTCAGCAGGCCTTGCGAGCTGCGCGATGAGATCCAGCCAATCGGGCGTGGACCCACAATGGCATTGAAAGGGTCGTGCGGCAGGCCGTGGCCATTTTTTGGCTCATAAAAATGCGTATTGTTCAGGGGGGTGTTGGGCATGGTGGTTTTCAGTGTTTCAGTCACATTGAGGATACCTGCCCCGAATGGATCGTGCTTGCCCGTGATGGTGACGGGTTAGTGACGAGCTAGCGACGAACCAGCAGCAAATTTACGTCCGTGGAGAGTCGTCGCCCAGCGGTGCGAGGTCGGACGAATAGGTGCGGTCACCGATTTGTATGTCGTTGTTTTTTTGCCATGCAGCTTCAAAGGCGGCCAGCTGGTCTGCTGTGGCGTGTTCGTATTTCTCGATGTTGCTCAGGGCCGGATCGGCAGGCTCTGCGGCTGGTGCAGGACTGCCTGGCGGGCGGGCCCATGCGGCTACGGCCACGTCCAGTGTTTCGTCCACGCGCCAGTACATTCCCGAGACAACCAGGCCGTAGCGGACGCGGGCATTTTGCGTGAGCAGTGCGGCTATTTCAGCCAGCTGCCTGTGCTGGCCGTGTGCGCTGTGCATGAAGGCGGACGACATGTCCATCATGATGGCGTAGCAATGCCCCCGTCTGTCGGTACGCATGACTTTGAAGCGGTAACTGTCCGGCATGATGTGCCTGTCGCCGAGGGTGCTGCGCACAGTGTCAAAAAGCAGTTCACGCCTGAACTCCATACGCTCTTCAAGGTTCATCTTCACGGGTACGGTTTCAGGTCCTCTGGAAGACGATCTGCCCTGCACTGGCAACTCGCCCGGCTGGCTGCGGGTGGTGGAAAAAAGATTCTGAAAAATCTTCATGGATGTACGGAGCTGGGCGACCCGGCTTGTTCGGTTGGGCTTCAGGGTGGGTTGAACATGTTGACGTTGACCATAGACATTAGTACAGAACGCTGCCTTTGTCACCCTCGGACTTGGCTGTTACATCCGGCGACAGCTTGTCATGTCTTTGGTTGACGTCGCAGTCGGTGTTTTTTCGCTTTTTCCGTACACCAGTTTCATGCCCAATATAGCCAGCGCCAGCAGCAGCGTGATGGCATTGGCCACCACAATCGGCCATGCGCCCAGCAACAGGCCATACACCAGCCAAAGCGCAACGCCTGCCGTGAAAACGCTGTACATGCCAAGCGACACACCGCTGACATCGCGGGTTTTAAAGCTCAGCCAGACCTGTGGCACAAAGCTTGCCGTGGTCAGGCACGCGGCAGCCGAGCCGACCATGTCCATCAGTGCGTTATCAAAAGTCATCGCCGTGGCCATCGGACGGCTGATGTGAAAGCTGTGACCGATTCAGTCACGTTTTGTAGCATTTGTACCCGCATATATCGTCTGGAGCCTGGATGTATTTGTCCGTTTGCCATGAACAAGCCCGTAAAAAATTTTGCTGATCAAGTATATCGAGGCGGTTTCAGGCATCTGGCTGGGTATCGACATGCTTGCAGATCGCACCTGGCGTTGTGATCCACACGCGCCCGGCTTCACGCGCTTTGTTGATGTGTTCGAGTGCGCGGCGCACATGGCGCAGTCTGTAAGGCTGGCCGATGATGTAAGGATGCAGGGCAATGCCCATCACCAGGGGCTGGTGCTGTGACTGTGCCAGCATTTCGTCAAAGTTGTCGATGATCAGATCGGCAAAGTCCCGGCCATCCATCTGCCGCGCCATGATGGCGGGAATGTCGTTGACTTCCTGCGGATAGGGAATCGACCACAGCCGCTGACCACTGCGCGTGCGCATGGGCAGCGGCTGGTCGTCGTGGCACCAGTTCAGCGTGTAGCTGTAGCCGGTCTCTGCCAGCAGGTCAGGGGTGTACAAGGTCTCGGCGATCCAGGGCGACAACCACCCCGCCGGAGCCGTACCGCTTTGCGTATGTATCCGATCGCGGCAGGCAGCAAGCAAGGCGTGCTCTGCGGCTTCATCCAGTATGTTTTGCCGTTCTGAATTGGTGTGGCCATGGCCCACCAGCTCATCGCCGCGCTTGACAAAAGCGGCGATCAATTCCGGGCAGTGGTCGTACAGCGCCGTGTTGATGATGGCAGCGGTGGGCCATGCAAGCTGGTCAAACAGTTCCAGGCAACGCCAGGCACCGACACGGTTGCCGTACTCGCGCCAGCTGTAATTGAGGACATCCGGCTGGACCGAAACCGGGCCAATACAGGCACCCAGGCCCTCGCCAAACGCAAAATGCTCCAGGTTAAAACCAATGTACACCGCCAGTCGCGCGCCATTGGGCCAGACGTAATCAGGCCGACTTGTGATGGGGCTGTAGTCAAAACGGCCGCTGACGGCTATGCGGGGCAGTGCTGTCACGGCCTGGCCGCCATCGGGGATACCCAGGCATCCGCCAGCCCAGCCCGAACCAAAAGCCATTCGGCACTGTCGTTCCAGACCTGCATCTGGGTGATCAGCCCGTGGCTGACCACGTAACGGTCCACATACCGGTTGCCTTCAAACGGCGTGCCATCCAGCCAGGCACCGTACAGGGTGCCAATGTTATAGACCACCGCCTCGTCGTGCGTTGCGCCAGAGACCACGTCGGTGCGTTCAAAGCGTTTTTTTACCCAGGCGTATCTGCTGGCGTTGAAGGCGCTGCAGTCGGCTGGCTCATGCATCTCGCGGCCACCGGTAAAACGTATCTGCATGTCGGGCGCTGTGAATACGCGGGCTCCGGCCGGGTCGGGAATCATGATGATGCGTAAAAATTCTTCAACGATGGTTTTGGCCGTTGTGCCGATATCGGCGTCATGAAGGGTGGTCTTTCCAGATTCTGTTTGCATGGTCTCTGCCTTGGTGTTTGGCCCTCAAACTGGGCGGGTGGTTTGTCAAGGGTGGTTCAAGTCACTTGCGGGCTGTCAATCCAGAAGTACGCATCTGTGAGCGGGTATTCGTCACAATTGGCATCTGCCCTGACACCCGCCCGGTCAACCACCAGGAAATCACTGGGTGCATGCAGCGCAATCAGGGGGTGGTGCCAGGTGCCGCGTGCGTAATTGACCCCCTGTCCGGGCACGGCCACAAAGCATCGCATTTGCTGAAGCTCAGGCGCGTTGCCAGCAGGCGCCACCACCACCAGAAACGGCTGGGACGACATGGGAACAAACGCCTGGCTGCCCAGCGGATGGCGCTCCAGCAACATCAACTGCATCGGGAACTGGCGTGGTTGGGCCTTGAAAATACTGATGATGGGTTGCCCGTCCAGTGCGCTCACATCAATCCGGGCGAGGTCATGAAAACGCTCTGCAAAACCGTTGTTGATTGAAAAATGATGTCCGCTTTGACTGGCTTCAATCACGTCTCCAAACATCTGGAATGCAGCCGGAGTCAGCATCTCTACTTTCAGTGCATGACGCCCGGCGGTGGCAGTGGTGGCGATGGTAGTAGCGGTAGTGGTGTTTGACATGAGGGGTTCAGCAATCGATGTCCTGCAAGTCAGGGGCTGGCTCGAATGCGGGTGTCTGGGCGGTTTTTTTGCGTCGCTCGCGCTTGCTGAAGGCCAGGCCCATCGCCAGGGTCTGCGCCAGACACATGGCCGATGTCAGGGACCGAAAACCCTTGAGTTCTGCGTCATTGACCTCCAGCACCAGGTCGGCGTCTTTGGCAATCGGGCTCATCAGGTTATTGGTGATACACAGTCGTTTTGCACCCTGCAAGCGCACCTGCTCGCACACCTGCAAGGTGTCTGCGGCGTAAGGCGGAAAACTGATCGCAATCAGTACATCCTGTGCATTGGTCGTGCTGGCCTGCTCGGTGATGGCACCGCCCATGCCGGTGATCTGGACAGTCGGCTGGCCGACCCGGTTCAGTGCATAAGACAGGTAGGCAGCTACGGCAAACGAGCGGCGCAGGCCGACCACATGCACCATGCGCGCGTTCTGAATCAGGCTGATGGCCTGCCTGAGCGGCAAACTGTCTGCATCAGCTTGCAGGTGCTCCAGCGAGACAATGTTCGCCCGGCTGAAGGCGCGCAGCACTTCAGCCGGATCGTCCGGGTTGTCCAGCGTCTGTTCGCCGCCGTAGTGCCGTATGCGCTCGTTGAACGTAGGCTGGGTCGGCTGGTGCGCATGTTGCAAAGGCTCACGGAACAAACGCTGCAGGTCGGTGTAGCCGTCATAACCCAGTGCCTTGGCCATGCGGATGAATGCTGCCGGTGCGATTTTTGCGCGTTCGGCAACCGCTGCAAGGGGGCTGAGTGCGACTTCGTTGGGATGCTCACAGGCGTAACGCGCGGCATCGCGCATACGGGGCGTCAGGCATTCGCCATGCTGGCCAATCAGTTGTCGTAGCCCGTCAAGCGTGTCTGGTTTGGTGGGTCTCATGGCCTGGATGATCGTCATGGAAAAGTGGCCGCATTGTTCAGAATGCACGAACCTCGCCACGCGGCACAAACTGGCCCATGCCTTCGCGTCCCAGCCACTGTTTGCCATCCACAATCAGGTTGCCACGCAGAAATACTTTTTCTACCCGGCCACGCAAGGTGCGTCCTTCGAGCAGGGTGTAGTCGCAATTGCCCTGCAGGTCCTTGGCGTAAATGGTCTGGGTGGCGGCTGGGTCAAACAGCACCACATCGGCATCACTGCCCACGGCGATGGTGCCCTTTTTAGGGAATAGGCCAAACAGTTTTGCAGGTGTGGTGGCGGTCAGTTGCACAAACCGGTTGAGCGATAACTTTCCCTGCATCACGCCGATGTCAAACAGGCTGACCAGACGGGTTTCAATGCCCGGTGCGCCATTGGGGATCAGCGAGAAGTCTTCCTTGCCGCGCATTTTTTGCATACGGTACCCAAGATGGCCTTCTTTCATGCAAAACGGGCAGTGGTCGGTGGCAATGACCTGCAGGTCGTCATAACGCAAGGCACGCCACAGGTGTTTCTGGTCATCCTCCTTGCGCAGCGGCGGTGTCATGACGTACTTTGCAATTTCAAAGTCGTCCGTGTTGTACACCGAGTCATCAAACAGCAGGTAATGGGGACAGGTTTCAGCAAAAACCGGTATGCCTTCAGCGCGTGCAGCAACGATGTGTTTGAGCGCCTGGTTGCTGGAGACATGGACAAAATAAATGGGTGCCTCGGCCAGTTCGGCCAGGCGAATGCCCCGGTGGGTCGCCTCGCCTTCCAAAATAGCGGGACGCGTCAGGGCGTGGTAGCGCGGAGACGTATGACCGGCTTCAAGCGCCTCCTTGATCAGCAGGTCAATCACCGTGCCGTTTTCTGCATGCAGCGCCACCATGCCGCCATCGGCACCGACTTGCCGCAACATGCGGAAAATCGCCGCGTCGTCGGCCATCATCACGCCGGGGTAGGCCATGAACATCTTGAAGCTGGTCACACCCTCATGGCGCATGGCATGGCGCACATCGGTCAGGACCTGGTCATCGACCCGCGTGATGATGACATGGACGCTGTAGTCAACAGACACCTGTGAGCCGGCGCTGCGTTGCGCACGGGCAATCGCGCCCAGCGGGGAGTCGGTTTCGGTCTGCAACGCAAAGTCAACGATCGTTGTGGTGCCGCCAAATGCCGCTGCACGGGTGCCACTTGCAAAGGTGTCGCAGGTGATCGTCGGGCCGATCACGTTCTCAAGGTGGACATGGGTGTCCACACCGCCCGGCAGAACATACAGACCTTTGGCATCGATGATGGCGGTGTCGTCACCCACCTGAATATTCTGACCAATGGTGTCAATGATGCCGTTTTTCATCAGCACATCGGCCACGTAGTCATCGCTTGCCGTGATGACTCGGCCGTTACGGATCAGGGTAGCTGTCGGTGGGCTGCTCATGCGGTGCTCCAGTAAGCGGTAAAGGGTCTCGGTGTGACATGCGGGCCAGCGTCAGAAGGAAAGCGCTGATTGAAAAAGCTGACTGAAAAGGCGAGCGGCTTGCTCAGCCAATAAATTCGTCAAGGTGTTGAACCAGGCGGTCAATTTCTTCTGGCGTGTTGTAGTGTGCAATCGACACTCGCACCACACCACCCTGCGTCTGCAGGCCCAGAGCGTCGATCAGGCGTCGGGCATAAAAGTCACCAAAACGGATGCCAATATTGAAACGGTCCGTATGCCGTACCACGGCCTCAGACATCTGTCCGGCCACCATGAAGCTCACAGTTGGCATCCGGGCACCAGTTGCAGCGCTGTCCACCCCAATGATGCGCACTGCCTTGTTGCTGCGCAAATAAGTCAGCAGGCGTTCGGCCATGGCATCTTCATGCTTTTCAAACGCATCGAAAGCCGCCTGCATTTTTTGCCGGGCTGTACCGGTTGCGCCAAGGTCTGTGCCCACGCTGGTCAGGTAGTCACTGATACCCATGCAGCCATAAGACAACTCATAGTTGACATTGCCTGGCTGCAGCTTGTACGGAATGACGTTCTCGCCGATGAAAAAATGGTTAAGGCTGTGCAGTGACAGCAGAAGGTCACGCTTGCCCCACATCACCGCATAGTGCGGCCCAAACACCTTATAAAAACTGAACACGTAAACATCGGCACCGCTGGCCTGCACATCCACCAGCCGGTGCGGCGCATAGGCCACCGCGTCAACACACAGACGCGCACCCACGGCATGCACCATGTCAGCCACTTTTGCCACCGGGTTGATGGTGCCCAGCACATTCGAGGCATGGGTTATGGCAACCCATTTCACGCGGGGCGAGAGCAGGCGCTCCAGGTCCTGCAAATCAAGCGCCAAAGTCAGCGGGTTGACTTCCCATATTTTGAGAACGGCGCCTGCCGTCTGCAGGCGCGTCCAGCCGCCAATATTGGCCTCGTGATCGGTGTTGGTCACGATGATTTCATCGCCCGGTTTGATGTCAGGCAAGATCGCCTGCGTCAGCTGGAACATCAGCGAGGTGGTAGAGCCGCCCATCACGACCTCGTCGTCATAAGCTGCGTTGATCAGCGTCGCCACCGACTGGCGCGCCGCCAATACCTTGCTACCTGCCTGCTGCGACTCTGCATAACTGGCACCGAGCTGTACGCTGCTGGTCAGCAGATAGTCGCTGATGCGGTCTGCAACGCGGCGCAAAACCTGCGAGCCGCCTGCGTTGTCAAGATAGACACAGTGGTCATTGAGAGCGGGAAATTCGGCGCGTATGCGGGGTAAATTGAGGGTTGACTCGATCGTGGTCATGACATTTGGGTGTGGATGCGTCAGGCGTTTAGAGCGTCAGGACGTCAATGTTGAAGAATGGCTTTGAGAAAAGCCTGCGTGCGCTCTTCGCGCGGTGTGTTAAAAAATTGTTGCGGTGCGGCCTGCTCGACGATGCGGCCGTCTTCCATGAAGATCACACGGTCAGCCACCCGGCTGGCAAAACCCATCTCGTGCGTCACGATCACCATCGTCACGCCGGTTTTGGCCAGGTTTTGCATCACGTCCAGCACCTCACCGACCATTTCGGGGTCCAGCGCGGAAGTAGGCTCGTCAAACAGCAACACTTTGGGCTCCATCGCCAAAGCGCGGGCAATGGCGACGCGCTGCTGCTGCCCGCCTGAGAGCTGACCGGGCAGCTTGTGCGCGTGACTGGCCAGCCCGACCTTGTCGAGCAGTTTTTGCGCACGGGCTTCGGCGTCCGTTCGGCTCAGATGACGAACCCGCATCGGACCCAGCGCAACATTGGCCAGCGCCGTCATGTGCGGAAACAGGTTAAAACTCTGAAACACCATGCCGACCTCAGCCCGGACTTTGCTTAAGGCAGGCCCACGCACGACTTTTTCACCACTGACCAGCACCTCGCCGCTCTGGTAGTCCTCCAGCAGGTTGATGCAGCGGATCAGGGTGGATTTGCCCGAGCCTGAAGGGCCAACCACCACCACCACCTCACCCGCAGACACGTCCAGGTCAATGCCGTGCAGGGCTTCAAACTTGCCGTAGAACTTGTGCAGTTTCCTGATCTCGATAAGCGCAGCCATAGGGATTGTTTTCAGCGTGTATTGTTGTGGTGACGGGTTTCAAAAAAAGCCACCAGCCTGACCAGCGGCAACAGCAGCAGCAGGTATAAAACTGCCGCACCAATGAGCGGTGTCGGGTTGGCGGCCAGTGCCTGCGCCTGGGTGGCCTGTTTCAAAAGGTCCGGCATGGCGACCACTGAAGCGAGCGCCGTGTCTTTGAGCACATTGATGCAGTTGCTGGTCAGGGGCGGCACCACAATCCGAAAAGCCTGTGGCAAGACGACGTCACGCATACGGTTGAAAAAGCTCAGGCCAATGGCATCCGCCGCCTCGAACTGGCCCTTGGGAATCGCCTGAATGCCCGCCCGGAATATTTCAGACGTGTAGGCACACGACACCAGCGTCAATGCTGTAGCCGCCGACGTAAACGACGTGAGCCGGATGCCCACAAACGGCAGGGCGTAATACACCAGTACCAGCAACACCAGCAGCGGAATGGAGCGAAACACATCAATGTAAATACGCGCCACCACTTGCACTGCTGGCGCGCCATACAGGCGCGCCAGGCACATCAGCAAGCCTGTGACCAGACCCGCCACAATGCTGACTGCGCCCAGCGCAATGGTGATCCACAGGCCTTCGAGCAGCAACGGCAAAGCGTTGATGAAGACCGACCAGTTGAAAAACGTCTCGATCAGATTCATGACTGAGCCCTCACGGCATCACGGCGCTGTCTGCTGCCTGCGGATGGGCTGGTACCTGTCATTCAAAGTTTCGGCACATCCATCACCTTGACGCTCGATGAGCTGTCAGGCGGCGTGGAGCCAAACCACTTCTTGTGTGTGGCCGAAATGAAACCTTCTTTTTTCAGCGTCGTGAGGATCGTGTTGATGCTGGCTGCATCGGCAAATGTTTTGGAAAACATGAACGAGTAACGCTCGTTGGTCGGAATACGTGCTGCCACCTTGTACTGCGGTTTGTCCTTGATGTAGTACTCGACCGCCGGGATATCGCTGATGTAGCCGTCAATCCGTCCGCTTGCCAAATCGAGCATGGCCGGGGCCAAACCTTCATAGCGGGA
This sequence comes from Burkholderiales bacterium, assembly GCA_038230935.1. Taxonomy (GTDB): domain Bacteria; phylum Pseudomonadota; class Gammaproteobacteria; order Burkholderiales; family Burkholderiaceae_C; genus Polaromonas. Next base: position 14,548 of record JBBRMH010000025.1, read on the forward strand.
AATCTTGGCGATCTTGAGCTTGGCGGTGTTTTCTGTGGCGTAAATATCCCCGGTTGATGCTGTATCAACGCCTACGTTTTTACCCGCCAGATCTTCCACCTTGTCAATTTTTGCAGTTTTCAGCACCGACAGGGACTGGTCGCTGTCGTAGTAAGGCTGGGCAAACGCCAGTGACTCCAGCCGTTTGGGAGTGATGGTGATGGACGAAATAGCGATCTGGATGCGGCCAGACTGCACCGCCGGGAACAGGCCGTTGAACGGGATATTTTCAATTTGCACGGTTTTGCCTGCGCGTTTGGCAACTTCGTTGACCAGGTCAATTTCAAAGCCTACAAACTTGCCGGACGCGTCCTGAAATTCCCACGGCACATTGCCGATATTGGCACCAACGACCCAGTCAGCGGCCAGGGCGGGAACGCTGGCAGCAGCGGCCAGCAAACTCAAGGCAAGCCGGGCTGCAATGCGGTTTAACTTCATGGGGATCACTCCTTGTTAACGGTTTGAATATCGTGTGACTGGCAAAAAAATCAGCCGACCACTTTCTTCACGTCCTGTTGCTGGCAAATGCACAGCATGTTTGAACGCGCCATGCACCATAGCAAAATGAATTGAATAAATCAATTATTTTTTTATTGAATGATTCAATCCATCTTGGTGCGCAGCAAGGGCTGCACTGCTTTGAGGCATAAAAATGCACCAATGCCGGGGCAACCCTGCATGATTGTTTAAAGGCATCGCGAAGGTGGGGAACCACCAGCGTTGGCGTGTGGATTGCCTTTAAAGCGCGGGTACAACACTTCTCTGCACACCGTGTTCAGTCTGTTCCTGTCTCGTGCGCACGCTGACGCAAAAACGCTGGCACGGCATTTGCACAGACACAGGCTATGAACGCCCTATCCAGCTCGCAGACAGCCGCCATTGAAGTTGTTGCGCTGACCAAACAGTACGGCGTTGGCAAGCCGGCTGTGGACAACATCAACCTGCGTATTGGTATTGGCAGTTACTGCTGTCTGCTCGGGCCATCGGGTTGCGGCAAAAGTACCACGCTGCGCATGATCGCCGGGCACGAGTCGGTCACCTCGGGCGACATCCTGCTGGAAAGCCGGAACATCACGAACCTGCCTGCCGCCGCACGCGGCACGGCCATGATGTTTCAGAGTTTTGCCTTGTTCCCGCATCTGAGCGCGCTCGACAACGTGGCTTTCAGCCTGAAGATGAAGGGCGTTGGCAAAACCGAACGCCACAAACAGGCGCTGGACCTGCTCGAACGCGTGGCCATGGGGCCGCTGGCGCAGCGCAAACCGGGCGAGCTCTCGGGTGGCCAGCAGCAGCGGGTGGCGCTGGCACGCGCCTTGATCACCCAGCCGCGTGTGCTGCTGCTCGACGAGCCACTGTCAGCGCTTGATCCGTTTCTGCGCATCCAGATGCGTGCCGAGTTGCGCCGCTGGCAAAAAGAGCTGGGCCTGACGTTTATTCACGTCACCCATTCACAGGAAGAAGCCATGGCGCTGGCTGACACCATGGTGGTCATGAACCACGGGTTGATTGAGCAGGTGGGCTCGCCGCATGACGTCTATAACCGCCCAGCAAGCGAGTTTGTAGCGCGCTTCATGGGCGGTCACAACGTGCTGGACACCCCTGCCGGCAAGATTGGTGTGCGCACAGACCACATACGGTTGACCCCTGTCAGCCGTGCCCAGCCTCAGGGCGCGCACAACAAACTGGCCGTCATCACAGATGTGGAATACCAGGGCACGTACGTGCTGCTGGGCCTGCAAAACCCCGGTGCAGCACAAACCGCCAGCAGCACCACCGACATGTCGGTCATGGTGTCTGAGGCCGCATTTGCCGAGCGGCCTTATGCGCTGGCTGAAACCGTGCAGCTGTCCTGGGCACCTGAAGCTGCACATGGCCTGGCGGCCTGATGTGTGTACTGCCCTTCCCACCCCAAGCATATTTTGCATGGTCCCGCCTTTTTTAACCACCGTCCCACCAGGAGTTTTATATGTCTGACGATATTACTGTCAATTTGCCAAAAGACCCAGCGCAACCAGCAGCCACCGGCTTGCCACGGCGCTCCCTGCTCAAGGGTACTGCAGGCATTTTGGCGACCGGCATGTTCCCGGCTGTCCATTCACAAGAAAAAATCGTGCTGCGTTACCTGGGCACTGCCGTGAACCAGGACAAAGCCATTGCGGACAAATTCAAGGCCGATACCGGTATTGAAATCCAGTACGTAGCGGTCACGACGGACGAAGTGACCAAGCGTGCTGTCACGGCACCCAACAGTTTTGATTTGATTGATGAAGAGTATTTCTCACTCAAAAAGGTCGTACCCACCGGCAACCTCAAAGGCATTGACACCAAACGGATCAAGAACGCGGACAAGATCACGACTTTGTTCACCAAAGGCGAGGTCAATGGCAAGAAAGTGGGCGACCAGGGCACGGCACCGTTGAAGGTCATCTACCTGGAAGGTGAAAAGTCAAAGGTCTTCTCAAAAACTCCGACCCAGTTCATGTCGCTGATCCCGACGGTGTACAACGCAGACACCCTGGGTATCCGGCCCGATCTGATCAAGCGGCCCATCACGTCCTGGGCAGAGCTGCTCAATCCTGAATTCAAGGGCAAGGCCTCGATTCTGAATATCCCTTCCATCGGCATCATGGACGCTGCCATGGTGGTCGAAGCCAAGGGCATCTACAAATACCCTGACAAGGGCAACATGACCAAGAAGGAAATTGACCTCACGATCAAGACGCTCATCGAGGCCAAAAAAGCCGGACAATTCCGCGCGCTGTGGAAGGACTTCAATGAATCCGTCAACCTGATGTCCTCTGGCGAAGTCGTGATTCAGTCAATGTGGAGCCCAGCGGTGACGGCTGTGCGATCCAAGGGAATTGACTGCACGTTCCAGCCGCTCAAGGAAGGCTACCGTGCCTGGGCTGCCGGTTTTGGTTTGCCTGCCACGCTGTCAGGCCGCAAACTCGACGGCGCGTATGAGTTCATCAACTGGTTTCTCGACGGCTGGGCCGGTGCCTACCTCAATCGCCAGGGCTACTACAGCGCCGTTCTGGAAACGGCCAAAGCGAAGATGGAAGCCTACGAATGGGCTTACTGGATGGAAGGCAAGCCAGCCACGCAGGACATCAAGAGCCCCAAGGGTGATGTACTGGCCAAAACTGGTGCGATACGCGACGGCGGCAGCTACGAGACGCGCATGGGCAGCATTGCCTGCTGGAATGCACTGATGGATGAGAACAACTATATGGTGCAAAAGTGGAATGAGTTTGTAGCAGCCTAGAGCCATGCACATCCCCGTACAGGCTCACTTCGTGTAGCCTGTTTCCCCCTTGCAGGGGGCGACCGCTGCGGCCCGGCAAAGCCGGTTCCGCGCCGTCACTGGCTGAACATGGATTGCATTGAAAGCTGATGTATTTTTGTTGCCCTTTAACCTGGATTTTTATGCGTTCTCCTGCCACCACTGCCTCTTCTGGGCTTGCCAAAGCGCCGGGGCGCAGTCTGGGTGCGTGGTGGCAGGCGCTGCCTTTGAGTGCGGTGTTTGTGCTGTTTTTTCTGGTTCCGCTGGCGCTGATTTTGATGGTCAGCTTCTGGGACTTCAATGAGTACGAGCTGCTGCCTGCTTTTACCTTCAAAAACTATATTTCAGTGTTTGAGGGCTGCAGTGGCTTGTCGGACAGTGGTGATCTGTGTACGACTTTCAAAACCTATTTATCGACCTTCAAATTCAGTTTTATGGTCTGGATGCTGACGCTGGTCATCGGTTTTGCCGTGTCCTATTTTCTGGCCTTTCACGTGCGCTCCAGCGGCGTGCAAACCCTGCTGTTTGTGCTGTGCACGATTCCGTTCTGGACATCGAATGTCATCCGCATGATTTCCTGGGTACCGCTGCTGGGCCGCAATGGCCTGGCCAACCAGAGTTTGCAGAGCCTGGGCTTGATTGACAAGCCGATTGAATGGCTGCTGTTCTCAGACTTCTCGGTCACGCTGGCTTTTGTACACCTGTACACCATGTTCATGATTGTGCCGATCTTCAATTCCATGATGCGCATTGACCGCAGCCTGATTGAAGCGGCCAGCGACAGTGGCGCTACGGCCTGGCAAACGCTCTGGAATGTCATCGTGCCGTTGAGCCGCACCGGCATCATCATCGGCTCGATTTTTGTCATCACCATCGTCATGGGTGACTTTGTGACGATTGGTGTGATGGGTGGCCAGCAGATCGCCTCGATTGGCAAAATCATTCAGGTGCAAACGTCGTATTTACAGTTTCCCCTGGCCGCTGCCAATGCCATGATTTTGCTGAGCATTGTGCTGATGATTATCTGGGCGCTGACACGACTCGTTGATATTCGCAAGGAGCTGTAATGCATCACAAACGCGCCGCCAGCTTCTGGTGTCTGGCTGCTTTTTTCGCACTGTTTGTGGTGTTCATGTATGGCCCCATGCTGGTCATTGTGATTCTGAGCTTCCAGGGACCTGAAGGTGGGTTGACGTTTCCGCTGCGGGGGGTGTCGCTGCACTGGTTTTACAAACTGGCCGAAGGGCTGGGCGTGGTCGATATTGGCGCGGCATTGCGCCGTTCTTTGGCACTGGGCCTGGCCGTGATGGCGATCACGGTGGTGTTTTCAGTGCTTGCCGGGCTGGCTTTTCGCAAAAAGCTCGCAGGTGGCAATACGCTGTTTTTTACCGTGGTGGCCAGCTTGATCATGCCGTCCATCGTTGTGTCGCTGGGCATCGGACTGGAGTTTCGCCTGCTCGATACCGGCATCAAAAAGGCACTCGAAGTCTTGGGCATGACGGGCGCGCTGGAAGGCTACGGTACGTCGCTTGGGCTTTTTACCTCCGCCCTGGGCGCGCATCTGACCTGGACGCTGCCTTTTGGCCTGCTCATCATGTTTGCCATCTTCAACCGCTTCAACCCGGCCTACGAAGAAGCGGCGCGTGACCTGGGTGCAACGCCGTGGCAAGGTTTCAGGCATGTGGTGCTGCCACTGATTGCACCGGCTGTGGTCGGGGTCGGCATGTTTGGTTTTACCCTGAGCTGGGACGAAATCGCCCGCACGTCGCAGGCCATTGGGGACGTCAACACCCTGCCGCTGGAACTGCAGGGCCTGACCACCACCGTCACCACACCTTCGATTTACGCCCTGGGCACCGTCACCACGCTGGTCTCGTTCATCGTGATGGGGCTGGCGCTGGCAGCCAGCCGCTGGCTCAACCGCGCCCGCAAGGCTTAGTCGCGCTGACTGTCAAAAATCATGCAAGCCCATGCGTTTGAGTTGCCCAATACACACAGCGTCAGAGCAGACCGGCCCCATACCGCCATCATGCCGAACGGTTCATGCGGGAGCCATGGTTCCGGGTGTGCGTCATGCGCCTGCTGATCATCAACCCCAACACCACGGCTGCCATCACGACTTTGCTGGAAACACACGCTGCAAAAGCAGCTGGCCCTGGCGTTCAGACAAGCACTGTGACAGCGCGGTTTGGCGCACCATACATCGCTTGCGAAGCGACGTATGCGGTAGCCGGGCATGCAGTGCTCGACGCCTGGGCGGCAGCTCTGGCTGCAGACAGCGCACCACCAGATGCCGTGCTGATTGGCTGTTTTGGGGACCCTGGTCTGCTGGCGCTGCGCGAGGTCAGCAAAGCACCGGTGACCGGTCTGGCTGAAGCCGCGTTTGTTGAAGCCGCCAGCTACGGCCCGTTTGCCATCGTCACAGGTGGCCAACGCTGGAAACCCATGCTGGAGCGCCTGGCGCAGCAGCTGGGCTATGGCGACTTGCTGCAGGGCATTCACACCGTACTGCCGACTGGCGCACAACTGGCGCAAGACCCGGTTGCAGCCCGCGTCTTGCTGGCCGACGCCTGCCAGCAGGCTGTCAAAGATTTCAAGGTGAAAGCCGTCATTCTGGGCGGTGCAGGTCTGGCAGGCATGGCCGCCGACATTCAGGCTGGTGTTGAGGTACCGGTGATTGACAGCGTGCTGGCCGGAACCCGTCAGGCGCTGCTTCGGACAGGCCAAGAATCATTGTTGAAAGCAGAGCCCTCAGGTCGCTTTGATGTGCGCTGGCAGGGCGTCTCCGCAGAGCTGATGGCGCTGGGGTTATTGGCTGGCGGTTGAGTGGCGATGCATGGGAAGCCAAAGCTGATATCAGACAGTCGGTTTTTTTCGGCTATCAGGTGCAGAAAACCAGAAAACCTTTAACGCAGAGTTGCAGAGAACGCAGAGGACCGCAGAGTTAAAAAGTCAGGTGACGCGTCTTCTCTGCGCAACTCTGCGTTCTCTGCACCTCTGCGTTGAATGGCTTTTTTGCCCTGATACCCTGATGTGAGTTTTAAAAAAAGGCTGAAATCACCGGCTGCCTTCCTTGACAGCCCAGTCCACCAGTGCTTCCAGCGCAGGCCGTGCGGCGGGTGCGTTCGGGTGGTTGACGATGGCCACCACCACCAGACGCCGGCCACTGGCTGTGTGGACATAGCCCGCCAGCGCCGTGCTGTTGCTCAGGGTGCCGCTTTTAAGGTGCGCCCAGCCTTGCGACACGCGTGATTTGCTGCGCTTCAGGGTACCGTCCACCCCGATGATGGGCAGCGACGACATCAGCTCTGGCATGCTGCCTGACAGGTACGCGGTTTGCAGCATGCGTGCCAGGCCCTGCGGGGTGACGCGTTCCAGCCGTGACAGCCCGGAGCCGTTGTCAAACACTGGCAGATCAGCCTCGCCAAAACGCTCGCGCCACCAGTTGCGCGCCACCTCGCGTGAGGCCTCCATGCTGGCAGGCGCGACGGGTGCAGATGTACGCGGCAAAGCGTTGGTATTTTGGTTGGCATTTTGCGGCAGGCTCAGGGTTAAAAAAAGCTGCTGCGCCATCACGTTGTTGCTGTATTTGTTGATGTCGCGAATCACCTCGGCCAGTGGCGGCGACACGGCCTCAAACACCGGGCGTAACCCAGCTGGCGCACGACCTTCGCGGACCCGGCCCTGCAGCTTGCCGCCCAGCTCCTGCCACATGCCCAGCACCGCACGCTCGCCGTAGCTGGCCGGGTCGGCGTAGGCAATCGGCCAGACTTTTTCACCACAGGCTGCCGGGTAACTGCCACCAAAGCTGATGCGAAACGGGTCGCTGAAGTCGGCTTTCAGGCTGGCCCGGTAGTCACTGCAATCGGCCAGGGGTGCGCCGCCAGCACCGGCACTCAGAGGCACGCTGGCCTGCATTTGCACATTCGCCAGCGGGGGCTCAAAACTCACGGCTGCGGTGCCTGCACCGGGGTTGGGCGTGAACGTCATCACCACCGACTTGTAGTTGATCAGCAGCGCCTCAGGCGTGGCGTTGTACGGGCGCAGCGGCTCACCGTCAAAGTCGCCCGGGTTTTGCGTGCTGGCGGCAAAGGCACTGCGGTCCAGCAAAATATCCCCCGTGATGCTTTTGATGCCCAGACCCTGCACCCGGCGCAGCAGCAGCCAGAGCCGCTCCTGCACCAGCTTGGGGTCACCCTTGCCCTGAATGATCAGGTTGCCCTGCAGCACGCCGCCGTTGATGCTGCCGTCCACGTACACCGGCGTGGCCCAGGTGTAGGCCGGGCCCAGCAGCTCCAGAGAGGCGTAGGTGGTGACCAGCTTCATGACCGAGGCCGGGTTCATGGGGCTGGCAGCCTGCCAGCTGAGCAGGGGCGGCGCTGTGCTGGCCTTGCTGCCCAGTGCGGGCGCAGCGTCCACCACGATGGCGGCCATGGCCTCACGCGGCACCTTGGCGCGAGCCAGCAGGGCATCCACTTCAGGCGGCAGGTTTTGCGCCCCTGCAGCGCTGCCCAGCACTGCGCCCGCCAGGCAGAGTACCGCGCCTGAAAATTTTAAACAACGCAGACTTTGGGCGATGCCGCTGGACAGGTCATTGAAATGCATCGCCCGATTATCTGTCCGGCATTGTCCCCGACGCGGCCAAGAAAAACACCATGGCCGCAAAGCCGGATAATCACCGGTGCGTTTCCAGTCCATCGGCATCGCCCGGGCCACTGGTTTTAAAAGACCTTTAAATACTCCTTTTTTGATAGCTGCTGGCCCACGCATTTGCTGACCCAGAGCCCTTTTTGATGCATAACAATGAAATTTCTGGCGTTTGACACCAGTACCGACGTGATGTCGATTGCCGTAACCGATGGCACGCGCGTGTGGCAGCACACCGGGCCGGGCGGCGCAAAATCGTCTGCCACGCTGATCCCAAGCATTTTGGCGCTGCTGGCCGAGGCGCAGATGGCGCTCGGTGCGCTGGACGCGATTGTGTTTGGCCGTGGCCCTGGCTCGTTTACCGGGCTGCGCACGGCGTGCTCGGTCGCGCAGGGGCTGGCGCTGGGGGCGGGCATCAAAGTCTTGCCGATCGACACGCTGATGGCGCTGGCTGAAGAAGCGCGGTATGCACACACCCGCCATGCATCGACGGCTGAACCGCTGCGTGTGACGGCACTGCTCGACGCACGCATGGACGAAATGTATGTTCAAAGCTATGAATTTCGTAGCGGCTCCTGCACGAAAACAGAGGGCTGCAGGCTGATTCGACCTGAAAACCTGTTGCTGGATGCACCACTTGACAGGCAACCCGATACCAGCACCCTGAACGGCGCGCTGCTGGCAGGCAATGTGTTTGGTGTCTATGCCGACCGCCTGCCGCCGGGACTGGTAGGTATGACCTGCGTTGAAGCCCTGCCGACTGCCACCGCCTTGCTGCGTCTGGCTCCTGCGCTGGCTGCTGCCGGGCACTGCGTTGACGCGGCACTGGCCCTGCCGCTGTACGTTCGGGATAAAGTAGCCCTGACCACCGAAGAGCGCGACCAGATCAAGTTTGAAAAAGCGCAGGCCGCCCAGCTGGTATCCCCTTGAATTAACCTGCCAAGCATTCACCAGCAATACAACCCCGCATGAACGCCGTTCTCAAGCCCCTGGAGGCGCAATTTGAAACCATGACCACCGCCTGGCTGGACGCCGTGGTGGCAGTCGAGCACAGTGCTTACGAGCACCCCTGGACGCACGCCAACTTTACCGATTCACTCAACGCGGGCTACCAGGCGCAGTTGTTGACCGCAGGCGACGGCACCGGTCTGGCGGCACCGCTGCTGGGCTATTTTGTGGCCATGAAGGGCGTTGACGAGGTGCATCTGCTGAACATCACCGTCGCACCTGCCCATCAGCGGCTGGGCTGGGCGCGCATCATGCTGGACGCGCTGGCGATCTGGGCACGCGGGCAGGGTGTGCAGTGGCTGTGGCTGGAGGTGCGCGTGAGCAACGCACGCGCCAAAGCGGTGTACGAGCGCTACGGTTTTCGGGAAGTCGGTTTGCGCCGCGGCTACTACCCCTCGGGCGGCAGTGGTTTTTCAAAACGCGAGGACGCCATTGTGATGAGTTTTGCACTGTGAACAGCTTGAGATGAACCCGTCCTTGAACCTTGACAAACGCCAGCGCGCCATGCTGCGCGAAATCGGCGTGCAGGTCTGGCAGCCCATGGCACCTGAGCCCGCCGCAGTGGCGGCGCCGCCGGTCAGACCCGCATTAAAAAGCCCTGATTCAGCCGCACTGCCAGCGCCACGCCCAGCCCCGGTTCATGTTGAAGTTGCTATTGATTCAATAGCTGCTGGTGCAGGTATTGCAAGCGCTAGAGGCACTTTTCGCCCTCAATCCGCACCCGTGCAGCCACCTGCGCCACCCCAGCCAGACGTGCGCAGTGACAGCCGTGCCGTCAGCTGGAGCGCAGGCCAGGTGCTGGCGCTGTACACGCAGGCCGCACTGACCCTGGGCCCGCGCTGGCTGGTGCTGGCCGAAACACCTGCCGCTGCAGTGCAGCTTGAGGTGGCTGGCGCTGACAGTGCCTTCAACCCGTTTGAAGGCGAGGCCGGCAAGCTGCTCGACAACATGCTGCGCGCAGTGAACCTGCATCAAACCGGCAGCGTCCTGCTGGCCCCGCTGGTCAGACGCATGGGCCACGAAGCCACAGCAGACACCGGTTTTCAAGCTGCACTGATGAGCCTGGTGCAGACCGTGCAGCCCGATGTGGTGCTGGTCATGGGCCGTCTGGCGGCGCAGGCCCTGCTGCAGTCCAGCGCGCCGTTTGGCAAACTGCGCGGCCAGGTCCACAGCCTGCACGGCAGCCCCACCATCGTCACCCATGACGCCGCCTACCTGCTGCGCAGCCCGCTTGAAAAAGCCAGGGCGTGGGAGGATTTGTGTCTGGCTGTGAGCGTGCTGCCAGCTGGCTGAGTCTGTTTGAAACGTCCCTGAAACGTCCCTGGAGCGCCCGGTGATCGCCCGCTGCCTTCTTACAATCCCTTTATGACCCAAGCCATGACCTTTCTCGACATGCTGGGCGCCGCCGAGCGTCAAAATTCCTCCATGCTGTGCGTTGGCCTGGACCCGGAGCCGAGCCGCTTTCCAGGCCGCCTCCAGGGCGATGCCAGAAAGATTTATGACTTTTGCGCAGCGATGGTGGACGCGACCGCTGACCTGGTGATCGCCTTCAAGCCGCAAATTGCCTATTTTTCAGCCCACCGCGCTGAAGTCCAGCTGGAGCGGCTGATGGCCCACATGCGCCAAACAGCCCCGCAGGTGCCCATCATTCTGGACGCCAAGCGTGGTGATATCGGCAGTACTGCCGAGCAGTACGCGATAGAAGCGTTTGAGCGTTATGGCGCAGACGCCGTCACGCTCTCGCCCTTCATGGGTTTTGACTCGGTCGCACCTTATCTGGATGCGGTCAAATACCCCGGCAAGGGTGCGTTTTTGCTGTGCCGCACCTCCAACCCTGGCGGCGATGACCTGCAAAACCAGCGCCTGGCGTCCATCGAAGGCCAGCCCCTGCTGTATGAACACGTTGCCCGGCTGGCGCAAGGCCCGTGGAACCTCAATGGCCAGTTGGGGCTGGTGGTCGGTGCCACGTACCCGGCGGAGATTGAACGCGTGCGCGCTGTTGCTCCGACACTTCCGCTCTTGATTCCGGGTGTCGGTGCGCAGGGCGGCGATGCGGTGGCCACGGTGCGGGCGGGCTGGCGGCCTGGCGCGCCGATCATCGTGAACTCGTCACGCGCTGTGCTGTATGCGTCGCAGGGCGATGACTTTGCCGAGGCCGCCCGGCGCGTCGCACGGGCCACGCGCGACACCTTGCAGGCAGCGCGTGCCGTTTTGTAGCCTTTCGTAACGTTTGATACGCCTGAGGCCTTAATTGTCCAATTGACTTCAGGTGTTTGCGTGTACGCTGTCATCTTTTTCCTACACAAGAAACGGCTATGGCGGACTTACACAAGATCAGTGAATCAAACACCGCCCTGCCCGATAGCGTAGAGCCGGACCCAGCGCCTGATGCAAAAGGTCTGGAAGCTGCACCCAGCCTGGCAGCCGCGCTGGCAGTGGCGGCCCTTTTGGCTGCTTGCGGCGGCGGTGGTGACGGTGGAGGGGGCAGCACTCTGGCCAGCGCCAATGTCGCCAACACACCTTATCAGCCATTGCCAGGCTCCCCAGTGCCCTCCCGGCTTGCTGCACAGGCTGCGGTAGCACTGCCCACGCCAGACCAGTTCATGGACTGGGCCGAACGCACTTACCCGGCCTACTTTCCTGACCACCAGAGCAACCAGGGGGCAGGTACCCTCGCCTACCGTTTTTACCCCAAGAGTGGCAACTACCTCGGGGTCTCTGGCAACGACGTGCTGGTGCTGGGCCCTATTTCCGACAACGTCACCCGAACTGTCGGCACCCTGGCCCAGTTTGCCGATTCCGTTGCGTCCAGCCCTGTGCCTACGGCCATCACGGACGAAGACGCCGCACGTTTCTTGCTGCAAGCCCAGTTCAGCGCATCCAGTGCCGACATTGCAGCGGTGCGCAGCAAGGGTTACGCCGCCTATCTGGGCGAGCAGATGCGCGCGCCCGCCAGCCAGTCAGGTCTGGACTGGCTGGATGCCCGTGGTTATGCAAGCATCAACAACACGACGCGCTATTACGACGAAACCTACCCTGGCGACTACATGGCTTGGCATCAGCTCATGACCTCCAGCGACGCGGTGCGCAAGCGTCTGGCGCTGGCGCTGTCAGAGTTTTTTGTGGTCTCCCTGTCGGGTCTGGACTTCCCCTGGCGCAGCCACGGTATTGCCGCCTGGTGGGATGTGCTGGTCAGCAACGCCACAGGCAACTACCGCGCACTGTTAGAGCGCGTCACGCTCAATGCCGCCATGGGTTACTACCTCAACACCAAGGGAAACATGAAGGAAAACGCGGCCACGGGCCGCGCACCGGACGAAAACTATGGCCGCGAGGTGATGCAGCTGTTCACCATCGGTTTGACCCAGCTCAACCTGGACGGCACCGACAAGCTCGACGCCAGCGGCAAAAAAATCGATAGCTACACCCAAAGCGACGTGAGCAATATCGCCCGAATGTTCACGGGCTGGGACGTGGACAACACCCAGAACGTGAACACCCTGGAGCCCATACAAAACCGCACCATTTCCAACACCGCTTACACCCGCTTGCCCATGCGGCTGACAGCTGCCAACCACTCCACAATCGCTGCCAGCTTTCTGGGCACTACCGTGGCAGCGGGCACAGACGGTGTGACGGCGCTCAAGGCGGCGCTCGACACCCTGTTTAACCACCCCAACGTTGGCCCGTTTTTTGGCCGCCAGATGATCCAGCGGCTGGTCACCAGCAACCCCAGCCCGGCGTATGTGGCACGGGTAGCCACCGTCTTCAACAACAACGGCTCGGGCGTGCGTGGCGACCTGGCCGCCGTGTTTTCAGCCGTGCTGCTCGACGACGAGGCGCGTGGCCCCGCTGGGCTAAGCCAAAACGGCTTTGGCAAACTGCGCGAGCCCATGGTGCGCCTGGTGCAGTGGGGTCGCACCTTTGGCATTGCGTCGGCACGCGGCAGCTGGAAAATGGGCGACCTGAGCAACCCGGCCACGCAGCTGGGCCAAACCCCCCTGCGCTCGCCCAGCGTGTTCAATTTTTTCAGGCCGGGTTATGTACCGCCATCGACCGCGCTCAGTGCGTCCCAGACGCCTGCCCCCGAGTTTCAGCTGGTCAACGAGAGCAGCGTCAGTGGCTACCTGAACTACCTGCAGGGCATCATCCGCAATGGCATGTATGTCAACGCACCCGATATGCCCAACAGCACCAGCAACACCACCAACGGTTTTGACATCACCGCCAGCTACACCGCCGAGCTGGCCCTGGTGCTGGATGCCGACGCGCTGGTCAGGCGGCTAAACCTGCTGCTGTGCGCCGGGCAGTTGTCTGGCACCAACCAGGCTTTGATCGTCAATGCACTCAATACCACCCCCTTGAGCGCCACCAGCACCGACAACGCGCGGCGTGACCGCGTCGCCGCAGCGGTGCTGCTGGTGATGGCGTCCAGCGACTACCTGATTCAAAAATAAGCGAGCTGCCATGCACTTCATTGATCCCCAAGCCCACAGCCGCCGCGCCTTTTTACGCCGCACTGGCCAGCTCGCACTGACGGGCACCGCGCTGCCCTTCGCGCTGAATTTAGCCGCCATGGGCGAAGCCGCCGCCTTTGAAGCCAGCGACTACAAAGCACTGGTGTGTGTATTTTTTTATGGCGGCAACGACTACGCCAACACCGTGGTGACGTACGACGACCCCAGCTACAACGCCTACAGCACCATTCGGGGCGGCGGTGCTGGGCAGACGGCAGGGGGCATTGCGCTGGCCAAGTCTGATTTGGCCGCTACGCTGTTGCAGCCCACTGCTGCCTTGGCCGGTAGCCGTCAGTACGCGCTGCATCCCTCTATGACGGGATTGTCAGGCTTGTTCAATGCGGGCCAGGCAGCGGTACAGCTCAATGTTGGGCCGCTGGTGGTGCCACTGACCAAGGCGCAGTACAACAGCGCTGACCGCAGGACCTACCCGCTGCCGCCCAAGCTGTTTTCACACAACGACCAGCAGTCGATCTGGCAATCGTCTTCACCCGAAGGCTCGACGATTGGCTGGGGTGGCAACATCGGCGACCTCGCGCTTGCGTCCAACAGCACCTCGCTGTTTACCTGTATCAATGTCACGGGCAACGCGGTGTTTTTGTCGGGCGACAACGCTTTGTCTTACCAGATCAGCAGCGGCGGCGGCGCGGTGGCCATCAACAGTATCAAAAGCAATGTGTATGGCTCCAGCGCCGTGAAAAACGCCATGACCACACTGGTGCAGCAAAGCCGCAGCCACACGCTTGAAAACGAATACAACAGGGTCACCGCCCGGGCCATCGGTGCCGAGTCACAAATCACCGCTGGCCTGGCCGGGGTAACACTCGCCACGCCTTTCCCGACCGGCAATCCGCTGGCCGACCAGCTCAAGACAGTCGCCCGACTGATCGGCGCACGCAGCGCGCTGGGCACCAAACGGCAGGTGTTCATGGTCTCGATTGGCGGCTTTGACCTGCATGACAACCTGATCGCCCAGCACCCCGGCGTGCTGGGCAAGGTCAGCAGCGCCATGACGGCTTTTTATAACGCCACCGTCGAGCTGGGTGTGGCCAGCAAAGTCACCGCGTTCACCGCATCAGACTTTGGCCGCACGCTGGCATCGAACGGCGACGGCTCCGACCACGGCTGGGGCAGCCACCACCTGATGGTGGGCGGTGCCGTCAAAGGCAAAGCCTTCTACGGCACACCGCCTCCTGTGAGCGTAGGCAGCACGCTAGCTGCCAGTGACCAGTGGCACGTCGGCCAGGGTCGCTTGCTGCCCAGCACCTCGGTAGACCAGTACGCCGCCACACTGGCCAAATGGTTCGGCGTGGCAGACAGCGAGCTGACAGGCATTCTGCCCAATCTGAGCCGTTTTGGTGTGGCAGCGGGGCGACCGGATTACCCGGTGAATCTTGGGTTTATGGGCTGATTGGTAACTGCTCAGGTGACAGGGAGAAGTTTCCGACGCAAAGGCGCAAAAGCGCAAAGAACGCGAAGTAAAAGATTCAGATAACCGGCTTTGCGAGCTTTGCGAGCTTTGCATCTTTGCGCCTTTGCGTTGGAAGTTCAGTTTTGCCGTCTTGCGTCATCGATCTTTACGCTGCACAGTCGCTGGCCGCTTGACCCCCAGGCGTTTGTGCAACTGTCCGGCAATCGTCCAGCCAATGGCCAGGCCCGTGCCGCTGGCAGCAAAAA
>JBBRMH010000026.1:0-29598 GCA_038230935.1 Burkholderiales bacterium
GACACCGCCGCCGCGCGGGTTGTTGGGCATCAAAACCACATAGCGGCCTGCCAGTGAGACAAACGTGGTCAGCGCTGCGCCCTTGTTGCCGCGTTCTTCTTTTTCGACCTGAACCATCAGTTCCTGGCCTTCGCGAATCACGTCCTGGATGCGCGCCTGATTGACCTGCACGCCAGGGGCAAAATAGTTGCGTGAGATTTCCTTGAACGGTAAAAAGCCGTGACGGTCTTCGCCGTAATCAACAAAACAGGCTTCTAACGACGGCTCGACGCGGGTGACGACGGCCTTGTAGATATTGCCCTTGCGCTGTTCGCGCCCTTCAATTTCAATTTCATAGTCGAGGAGTTTTTGTCCATCGACAATCGCCAGGCGGCGCTCTTCTGCCTGTGTGGCGTTGACCAGCATCCGTTTCATCGGGTATTCCTTCAATCATTCGTTGTCTCTACAGCCCAAAAATGGGCCAACGATGCCAAAGCAGACGCAGTGCGAACGTGGGGAATTGCCGGAGAGCTTTTGACGCATTCTGACCCGCTGAAAAATCAGCTGGCCAAAAGGTTCTCAAGCGTAGGCGCGTGGATGGAGCGAGCAGGAGTCAAACAGGTGCCTGCTACTAAAATAGTAGCTGCTTGCGCAGGTATTACAAGGGGCGCAGGCTGATTTGTACCAAAAAGCAGTGCCAAAAAGCGGTGCCGTCAGGCGCTGCAGACACAGGTCAATCAGACTGGTTAGCGTTGTCATTCGAGGGCGGCCTGTTTTAAAAACCTGTTCTCAGCTGGATCCGCAGGCAGCCGGTTGTGTATCACTTGGGCTGCATGCATGGTATTTCCGTGGTTGTATCGCAAAACGTTGGCTTGTCTGATTCATGCAATTCGCTTGGCGGAGGTGCCTGGTATTTACCTTGGCACTGATCGCTCGGCGGGATTGCCTGAATGGGCATCGACCTTCCAGCATGGCTGTTTGCGGCCTGGGGTTTGGATCTTTTGACCAACCCCTTGTTCGTGTGGACTAAACTCCAGACAAATCAACCACTTACAGCGCAATACCAGTGAAACACATTATAGGGGCAGCTTCAGGCGAAGCAGCACAGTCCCAGGCAGCAGCCACCGTGCAGGCCAGCTTTGTAACGGTGGACGAAGACTACGCAGGCCAGCGGCTGGACAATTTTTTGATCCGCCAGCTCAAGGGCGTGCCTAAAACCCATGTTTACCGCATCATCCGAAGTGGTGAAGTGCGGGTCAACAAGGGTCGGGCGCAAGCCGATACCCGCGTGGAAACCGGCGACATTGTGCGGCTGCCGCCAGTCAGAACCTCCGAGCGGGCAGACCAGAAGGCCCAGGCCATTGCCGCTGCCAAAGAAGTGGTTCGCCACGGTGCCAGCTCAACCGTGGGCGGTTACGCGCCCCCTACCGAATTTCCGGTGCTGTTTGAAGACGACTTTGTACTGGCCATTGACAAACCAGCGGGCGTGGCCGTGCATGGGGGCAGCGGCGTGAGCTTTGGCGTCATTGAGCAGTTGCGCATGGCCCGGCCAGAAGCCGACTTTCTGGAACTGGTACACCGGCTTGACCGCGAAACCAGCGGTATTTTGCTGATTGCCAAGCGCCGTATGGCCCTCAAACTGCTGCAGGAGCAGTTCCGGGAGCGTGAAACCGACAAGGTTTATCTGGCGCTCACCAGTGGCACCTGGCCAGCGAACAAGCGCGTGATTGACAAGGCGCTGCACAAATACCTGCTGGAAAATGGCGAGCGCCGCGTCAAGATAGTGGCCAATGAGCACCCGGACGGCATGCGCTCGGTGACGCTGGTGAAGGTCAAGACAGCGATTGCTGCCAATCCTGCCGCGCCGGGCGTGCCTTTCAGTTTGCTCGAAGTGACCATTAAAACTGGCAGAACCCACCAGATTCGCGTACACCTGGCAGGCGAAGGCCATCCGATTGTGGGCGATGACAAGTACGGTGACTTTGAGTTGAACAAGGCCCTGCAAAAACCAGTCGCTGGTGCGCCTACTTTGAAACGCATGTTTTTACACGCCTGGAGCCTGAAGTTCAACCACCCCAAAACGCGCAAAACCATCCATCTGCAGGCCACTTTGCCAGAGGAGCTGCAGCAGTTTTTACCCTCGCGCATGCAAGACCCCGCAACTGGCGAGCCTGGTTAATGTTGCCACACCCTGCCTGCCGGGCCGGGTGACAATACAGGCATGCACCAACGCAACTTTGACCTGATTGCCTTCGACTGGGACGGCACGCTGTTTGACTCCACCAAAATCATCACCCGCTGCATTCAGGCTGCGGTACGCGATGTTGGCGGGACCGTGCCGACCGATGAGGCTGCTGCTTATGTGATCGGCCTGGGCCTGATGCAGGCGCTGGCCCACGCGGCACCTGATGTGCCGGTTGACAAATACCCGGCGCTGGGCGAGCGCTACCGCCATCATTACGGAACCCACGCCAACGACCTGAGTCTTTTTGACGGTGTGCTGCCCTTGCTGGAGGCTCTCAAGGCGCGTGGCTACCAGCTGGCAGTAGCCACCGGAAAATCCCGGCACGGTCTGGATGACGTGCTGCACCGGGTTGAACTCAAAGGTGTGTTTGACGGCTCCCGCACGGCGGACGAGACGGCGGGCAAACCCGATCCGCGCATGCTGCATGAGCTGATGGCGCAGTTTGATGTGGCGCCTGGCCGGATGCTGATGGTGGGCGACACCACGCATGACCTGCAGATGGCGGTCAGCGCGGGCTGCCCCAGCGTGGGTGTGAGCTACGGCGCGCATGACCCGGCGGCTTTCAAGGCCCTGGCCCCGCAGTATGTGGCGCACTCCGTACCTGATCTGCAGGACTGGCTTCTTGCCAACGGTTAAATCCCATTTGCCTGATGGACGCACTGCAAAGCCTCTGCAACAGCCGCGATTTGGTCGAGGGTGGCCAAGCCGTGCCGTTTGACATCAACTACGCTGGCCAGACCTGCCGGGCTTTTGCCGTGCGCTACAAAGGCCAGCCCCATGCTTATCTGAACCGCTGCACCCACGTCGCGATGGCGCTGGACTGGCAGCCCAACCGCATTTTTGACGACAGCGGGCAGTGGCTGCTGTGCGCCAGCCACGGGGCCGCTTACGTGCCAGATACCGGCCAGTGTGCGGGCGGCCCCTGTCACGGGGGGCTGGTGAAAATCACACTTTCAGAAAATGACGACACCGTTTATTGGCATAGCGCTTACAACCTTAAACCGGTGACGTTTTAATTCCTCTCTAAACTACCGTCTTATATGAATGAACCAAACCGCCCAGACCCGAACAACCCCTCTTTTGATCCTCCCAAGGATTCAGGTGTGGATTCAAATAGCCCTGAAGCCCAGGTAAATCGTGCGCAGGGTGCTCCTGAAAAAGAAGCAAAAAAAGCAGCCTTGGCGGATGTAGCCCATGCGCCGGGCTGGGAACGCGCCACCCTCGAAAAGCTGGCGTTTGCCTCGCTGAACGAGCAAAAAGCCACGCGCCGCTGGAAAACCTTTGTGCGCCTGTCATGGCTGGCCTTTTTTGTCATTCTGGTGTGGATGGCATTGCACCGGGGCACGCCTGCAACGGACGCTACCGTGCCACACACGGCGGTCGTTGAAATCAAGGGCGAAATCGCAGCGGGTGCCGACGCCAGTGCCGAGTTTGTCAATGCGGCATTGCGCGCCGCTTTTGAAGACGAAGGTGCCAAAGCCGTGGTGTTGCTGATCAACTCCCCTGGCGGCAGCCCGGTGCAGGCCGGCATGATGAACGACGAGATTTTGCGCCTCAAAGCCAAACACAAGAAGCCTGTGTATGCGGTGGTAGAAGAGACCTGCGCCTCGGCTGCTTACTACATTGCCGTGTCCGCTGACCAGATTTTTGTCGATAAAGCCAGCATTGTGGGCAGCATCGGCGTGCTGATGGACGGCTTCGGCTTTACCGGACTCATGGACAAACTGGGTGTGGAGCGGCGCTTGCTGACGGCGGGCGAAAACAAGGGTTTCATGGACCCGTTCAGCGCCCAGAGTGAGAAGCAGCGGGCATTCGCCCAGACCATGCTCGACCAGATTCACCAGCAGTTCATTGCTGTGGTCAAAGCGGGCCGCGGCAAGCGCCTGAAGGAAACGCCAGAAATGTTCAGTGGCCTGTTCTGGACGGGTCAGCAGGCCATTGAACTCGGTCTGGCCGACCAGCTGGGAACACTGGAGTACGTGGCCCGTGAGATCGTCAAGACCGAGGAAATCGTGGACTACACCCGCCGCGACAACGTCGCCGAGCGCCTGGCCAAGAAGTTTGGCGCGTCCATGGGCGAGGGTGCGATGAAGGCATTCAGGGCGATGCCTTCTATCCGCTAACGGTCTTTAAACCCTTCAACGCAGAGGTGCAGAGAGCGCAGAGGACCGCAGAGAAAGAATTCAAGGCCATCGTCCCTGCTTTGATTCCCTTGCGTTGCCTGCGCCTTCGCATTGGACGCCCTTCATTTTTAACGTCCAATACAAAACACTGCAGGCAAGCCGAGTGGTGCTACAGGCTTGTTTTTCTTCCAGTTGCTAACTTGCGCACTGTGGTTCCAGGCCTTGTCAAGCGTTAAACCGCAACTCAGTGCCAGCCGGGTATTGCTTTGCAGCGTCTGTAACAAGGCTTGCAGCAGCGCCATATTGCGATAAGGCGTTTCAATAAATAGCTGGGTCTGGCCTGTTTTCAAGGCCAGTGATTCAAGTTCGCGAATCCGTTGCGACCGCTCCCCGCCATCTTGCGGCAGGTAGCCCACAAAGGCAAAGTTCTGGCCATTCAGGCCGCTGGATGCCAGCGCCAGCATCAGCGACATGGGGCCGGTCAGCGCAATCACTTCAATACCCAGGTCATGCGCCGCACGCACCACCGATGAGCCCGGGTCGGCTATCGCAGGCATGCCGGCTTCGCTGACCAGACCCATGTCCCGGCCTTCCATGGCAGCGATCAACAGGGGACGGGCATCGAAGTTGCCGTGGTGGTCGCCTTTTTTATGAACTTCTCGGGGGAGTTCCTGAATCTGGAGTAATTGCACGGGCGTGGCCAGAGGTTGCAGCTCATTGACGCGCTTGAGGTAGGCACGCGTGCTTTTGGCGTTTTCACAAATCCAGCAAGGCAGGCGGGCCGCCATCTGCAC
Organism: Burkholderiales bacterium; assembly: GCA_038230935.1. Classification (GTDB taxonomy): domain Bacteria; phylum Pseudomonadota; class Gammaproteobacteria; order Burkholderiales; family Burkholderiaceae_C; genus Polaromonas. The sequence continues at coordinate 5,142 of JBBRMH010000026.1, forward strand.
CGTGGCCAGCGGCATCACATCCTGCAGCGGTGCCTGCACATCGCAGCCAAAATCAAGCGGTGCGGGCACCAGGTAAAGTTTGCCTTTGTCAGTCGTCTTCATGAAGTGACCGTCCGGGGCAACAGTAACTCAATGCCTGCCGCGCGAATCATCTGGCAGGTGCGTATCAGCGGCAGGCCTATCAGTGCAGTCGGGTCGTCACTGTCGATGGATGCCAGCAGCGCGATGCCCAGCCCCTCGCTTTTGGCGCTGCCTGCGCAGTCATAGGGCTGCTCGGCGTGCAGGTAGTTGTCAATTTCAGTGTCGGTCAGGTCGCGAAACCGCACGTTCACAGCGGCCAGGCTGTTTTCTTCAAATCCGCTTTCCAGGCACACCACCGACACCGCCGTTTGAAACACCACGGTTTGCCCGCGCATCATGCGCAATTGCGCCACGGCCTTTTCATGCGTGCCGGGTTTGCCCAGGGGCGTGCCCAACAGATCAGCAACCTGGTCCGAGCCAATGACCACCGCATCCGGAAACAGCCGGGCGACTGCCCTGGCTTTTGCAAGTGCCAGGCGCTGTGCCAGCATGTGCGGCGCTTCACCCGCCAGCGGTGTTTCATCCACATCGGGTGCAGCGACTTCAAAGGGGATTTGCAGGCGCTGCAACAGCGCCCGGCGATACGGCGAGGTGGAGCCCAGCACCAGCGAGCGGGCTTTTGGGGGGCGTACGGGGGGAAAGTTCATGGCCTGATTCTCTTACACTGTTGCCATGACCACACACCTTAACGCCAGCAAACTCAATATGCAGGCCTTTGCCGCAGCAGGCCTGCCTTTGACCGGGACCACCCTGCTACAAAATATGGAGCGCCTGGCGCAGGAAACACGTGGGCCAGACCCCGATTTGGCTATCAATTGGCAGGCTAATGCCGAGTTGAGGGCAGGCTCTGGTGATGAGGCCGATGTCTGGTTGCATTTGCGCGCTGCGGCGAGCCTTCCACTGACCTGCCAGCGCTGCATGACCACGGTAGATACACCCCTGACTGTGGACCAATGGTTCCGGTTTGTAGCCACCGAGGAGATCGCCATGGCAGAAGACGATGAATCCGAGGAAGACCTGCTGGTCATGGCGCCGCAGTTTGACCTGCTGGCCGTGCTGGAAGACGAGTTGCTGATGGCCTTGCCCCTGGTGCCCATGCATGCAGAGTGCCCCGTGGCCCCTGTGTTGAGTGTCGGTGACATAGAGCCTGAGACTGTTACCGCTGAAAAGCCGAATCCCTTTGCAGTTCTGGCTCAGCTCAAGAATAAAAAGTAATTTTCCGGGCGTGAGCAGCCAGACAAAGCGATAAAAAACGCGTAGAAATTGCTTTGTTGGCCACTGCTGGCACGCTTTGGCTCCAGTCTCCTGTCGGCTTCTTGAGAGGCGTCAATCCGGCAAAATGACTTATCCGGGCTATAATCGAGGGCTTCGCGTACTGATATGGTGATGTGAGAAGCCGGCTGATTTCATGGAATTGACTGAAATAAACCAACTCAAGGCTGCTCTCAATTGAAAATCTGATGCGCAATTTACCAACCCATACACTGATGCAATAGTTCATCAACGTGTTTATCAGGAGCGCAACATGGCCGTCCAACAGAACAAAAAGTCCCCTTCCAAGCGCGGTATGCACCGCTCGCACAATGCACTGAATGTGCCGGGCATTGCCGTTGAGTCCACCACGGGCGAGATTCATTTGCGTCACCACATCAGCCCGACCGGTTTCTACCGTGGCCGCAAAGTCTTGAAAACCAAATCTGAAGCGTAATCCAGCGCTGTGAGCATCAGCCCGCACTTATCCTGCGGGCTTTTCTTTTGGCTCTTGTTTTTATGTTTTATCTTGCTGCCATGCCATTGACCATGCTGGCTCTTTCATGATCAGGATTGCTGTCGATGCCATGGGCGGTGACTTTGGGCCTGTTGTGACTGTACCGGCCAGTCTGGCTTTTTTAGGCAGCCATCCAGACGCCGAGCTGCTGATTGTGGGACAGCCGCTGGCTTTGCAGGCCCATGCGCAATATACCCAGCTGCAGGCACATCCACACTGCCAGATGGTGGAAGCCAGCGAGGTCGTCACCATGGACGACCCGATAGAAATCGCACTTCGCCGCAAAAAAAATTCCTCTATGCGCGTAGCCATCAACCAGGTCAAAAATGGCAGCGCCCAGGCCGCCGTGTCTGCGGGCAATACCGGCGCACTCATGGCCATTGCCCGCTACGTGCTTAAAACCATGGACGGCATCGACCGGCCTGCCATCGCGACCCAGTTGCCGAATGCAGTGGGTGGGGCTACCACCGTGCTGGACCTCGGTGCCAACGTCGATTGCACTGAAGAGCACCTGCTCCAGTTCGCTGTGATGGGCTCTGCACTGGTTGCCGCCATCAGTGACAACCCCACACCCAGTGTCGGGCTGCTCAATATTGGTGAAGAGGCGATAAAAGGCAGCGAAATCATCAAAAAAGCCGGTGAACTGCTGCGATCAGCCTCGAACTCCGGCGATCTCAATTTTTATGGAAATGTTGAAGGCAACGACATTTTCAAAGGCACCACCGACATCGTGGTGTGCGATGGTTTTGTGGGCAATGTGGCCTTGAAAACCAGCGAAGGCCTGGCCAGCATGATTGGCGGTTTTATCAAGACCGAATTTTCACGCACCATCTTTACCAAAATAGCAGGTATCGTCGCTTATCCGGTTTTAACTGCAGTCAAAAACAGAATGGACCACCGCCGTTACAACGGCGCAGCCTTGTTGGGCTTGCAAGGACTGGTGTTCAAAAGCCATGGCTCTGCCGACGCTTTTGCTTTTGAGCGCGCACTCAATCGGGCTTATGATGCAGCACGAAACAACCTGCTGGAGAGGGTGCGAGAGCGAATTGCACATGCGGCTCCTTTGTTACTGGTAGCGCAAGTGCTGCCCATGGCAATTGCAATGCCCGTAGCCTCTTTGGCACCCACTGATGCATCGGTTTCAGCACCGACTCACTGACGGACTTTACTCATGGCCAGATATTCACGCATCACCGGCACGGGCAGCTACTTGCCACCGCGCCGACTGACCAACGCAGATTTGGCCGCCGAGCTGGCTACCCAGGGCGTAGAAACGTCTGATGACTGGATCGTGGAGCGCACCGGTATTCGCGCCCGCCACTTTGCTGCAGCCGGTGTGTGTGCCAGCGATCTGGGGGTGGAGGCTGCCAAAAATGCGCTCGACGCTGCCGGATTGAAGCCAGCTGACATTGACCTCATCATTGTGGCGACGTCCACACCAGACATGGTGTTCCCCTCGGTGGCGTGTATTTTGCAAAACAAGCTCGGCATGGCGGGTTGCCCGGCTTTTGACCTTCAGGCGGTTTGCAGTGGCTTTGTCTATGCACTGACCGTGGCTGACGCCATGATTAAAACCGGCACAGCCAGCAAGGCACTGGTCATTGGCTCCGAAGTTTTTTCGCGAATTCTGGATTTTTCAGACCGGACGACTTGTGTCCTGTTTGGTGATGGCGCTGGCGCAGTGGTGCTGGAAGCCTCTGAAACCCCTGGTATTTTGGCAAGCGACCTGCACGCCGATGGCAAACACGTCGGTATTTTGTGCGTGCCAGGCCATGTCTCGGGCGGCAAGGTGCTGGGCGATCCGCTGCTCAAGATGGATGGCCAGGCTGTCTTCAAACTGGCCGTGGGTGTGCTGGAGAGCGCGGCGCGTGCAGCGCTCGCCAAGGCTCATTTGACGGATGCAGATATCGACTGGCTGATCCCGCACCAGGCGAATCTTCGCATCATGCAGAGCACCGCCAAAAAACTCAAGATGCCGCTTGAAAAGCTGATTGTCACGGTAGATCAGCATGGCAATACCTCGGCGGCATCCATTCCGCTGGCACTGGACTTTGCTGTGCGCAGTGGCAAGATCAAAAAAGGTGACACCCTCATGCTCGAAGGCGTGGGCGGTGGTTTCACCTGGGGCGCGGTGCTGCTTAACTACTGAGATGGCAGCATTGCGATATCCGCGTGACTCAGGTATGCAGGGGGACGCTTGAAATTCAAACCCGTCGGTACGATGGAGCGCCTGGCCGCCATGATGCTGGTACTGGCTTTCGCGCTTGCGGGCTGGAAAACTTTCACGCGTGTGCCTGCTGCCAGCTTTGCGGTGGGCACGCCACCTCCGCAAGCACCGGCCCGCTCATCCGATGCCATCAAAAAAACCGAAGGCCCGGTACCCAGACCGCCGCAACGCTCGCCTGATGGCCGATTTGTATTTGACGCACAGTTTGTGTCTGGCGCGCCGGGGCAGGCCGTGCATGCAGCGTCTGCGGTTGAGTTGCCCAATGGTGATTTACGGGCTGTGTGGTTTTCCGGCTCCAGGGAGGGTGCCGGCAATGTGACGGTGCAGACCGCCATCATGGATGCGGCAAGCCTGCAGTGGGGCGCAGAAAGCACGCTTTTTGAAAGGCACCAGATCGAACGCAGCCTGTGGCGCTACGTTAAAAAAATCGGCAACCCGGTGATTGCACGTGGCCCCGATGGTGCGCTCTGGTTGTGGATGGTCAATGTTTCTCTCGGCGGCTGGGCGGGCAGTGCTGTTACGTGGTCGCGCTCACTGGATGAGGGCACCAGCTGGAGTCAACCCCGGCGTCTGGTGACATCCCCGTTTTTAAATATCAGCACACTGGTCAAAGGCGCGCCCTTCGCGCTGGTTGATGGTCAGATGGGACTGCCCGTCTATCATGAGTTTGTCACCAAGCTGGGTGAGGTTTTGCGTCTTGACGCGCAGGGACGTGTCGTTGACAAGGTCCGGATTCCGGGCAGTCAGACCAGTCTTCAGCCAGTGGTTCTGGTAACTGGCCCAAACCGTGCCGAAGTTTATATGCGCTCTGGTACCGCCAAAGCATTGATGGCGTCCACTACAGAGGACGCTGGCAAAACATGGTCAACCACCCATGCAACCAGCTGGCCCAACCCGGACGCTGCCCTGGCTGGCGTGGTGACCGCTGCTGGCGCCAAGTGGCTCGCGCTTAACCCGACAACCAGCCACCGGCAAATCCTCGCGTTGGTTCAGTCTGACAAGGACAAACCTTTTGACGGTGCTTCACCGTGGATTGTCGAATCCTCTGCCAGCCCGTCAACACGTCTGTCAATACCGGACTATGAGCGCCTGCTTGGACGCGAACTGGCTGCCAGCGGCGTTGGCGCCGGGCAGATTGAAGCCTACGTTGCCAGCGCCAGGCGGCAGTTGTGCGGCCCCGAGCGTTGTTCACAGGAATTTTCTTACCCTTACCTGCTGCAGAGTCGCGACGGCTACCTTCATTTGATCTATACCTGGCACCGCACACGTATCAAGCATATTCGTCTCGATCCTTTGCAGTCCCTGATGCCGGTCCAGTCCACACTTGCCGATGTTCCCACCGCTCACTGATTTTGTGGCCTTGATGGGTCTGGGCCTGGTGCTGTGTGCGGGGTGCCTGCGGCTGCTGGGCGCCACCAGCTTGCCCCTGCGCTGGAAAAAAGTCGTCACACTGGCTTGTTTTTTGATGTTGTGGCTGCCTGTTGGAGGAGCGCAGTTGCCTGTTCTGGCGTACATCAGGGGCATCAGCTCGGATTTGAGCATCACTTTGGTCGTGCTCGCCTGCCTCGGCTTGCGCCAGCGCCTGTCTGGACGCCGTGTTGCGCACAGCCGCGAGCACACGGCCGTGTTGGCCGTGGTTGCCGTTGCAGCGCTGTTTTTGTATCCGCTGGCGCTGGGCTGGGACGACTGGGACGCTTATCGCCCTGGCTGGGGTGCGCCTGGCATGTGGGCTGCCCTGCTGTTCATATCGCTGCTGGCCTGGGCTGCTGGCCTGCGGCTTTTGCCGACACTGGTGGCTTTGGCCCTGCTCGCCTGGACGGCGGGCGTGCTGGAGTCCACCAATGTCTGGGACTACCTCATGGATCCCTGGCTCGCCGTTGCTGCTATTTTTCATTGCGTCAGGCTGGGTATTCAAAAAATAGCTGCCTGGACCCGACGGTCTGCATCGCATTTGTCCACCTGATCTGCACGCACATAAAACGTTGATGCCGTTCCTTGAGATTCAGGTTTTTACTTCTCGGTCTGTTTCATAACTGGAGTCACCGCTTTGTTACCGTTTGCTTTTGTTTTTCCGGGTCAGGGTTCGCAGTCCGTGGGCATGCTGGATGCCTGGGGTAGTCACCCCGCAGTCGTGCAAACCTTGGCTGAAGCCTCTGAAGCACTGAACCAGGATGTTGCCTTGTTGATCAAGGAAGGGCCTAAAGACACGCTGGCCTTGACCACCAACACGCAGCCGGTGATGCTGGTTGCCGGGGTCGCTGCCTACAGGGTATGGATGGCTGAAACCGGCATGGCGCCTGCGGTGGTGGCGGGGCATTCACTCGGGGAGTATTCTGCGTTGGTGGCCTCAGGCGTGTTGACGCTTTCGCAAGCCGCTCCCCTGGTGCGCTTTCGCGCCCAGGCCATGCAGGATGCCGTACCGGTAGGCGTGGGTGCAATGGCGGCTATTTTGGGTCTGGAAGCGAAGAAAGTCATGGAAGGCTGCGTTCAGGCGCGCAACACTTTTGGTGTGGACTCTGCCGAAGTGGTCGAAGCCGTCAACTTCAACGACCCTCTTCAAATTGTGATTGCTGGCAGCAAGGCAGCGGTGGACAAAGCCTGCGAGCTGTTGAAAGCAGCGGGTGCCAAGCGCGCCTTGCTGCTGTCTGTTTCTGCGCCTTTTCATTCCAGCCTGATGAAGCCGGCGGCAGAGGCGTTGCGGGAAAAGCTGGCCGACATTGTTCTGGGCACGCCTCAAATACCGCTCATCAACAATATTGATGTTGCAGTCGAGACCGACACGAACTGCATTCGTGCCGCGCTTTACAGGCAGTCGTTTGGTCCTGTTCGCTGGGTAGAATGCGTGCGCGCCATCAAGGCGCGGGGCGTGACTCGGATTGTTGAATGTGGTCCGGGCAAAGTGCTGGCGGGACTGGTCAAGAGGATTGACGCCGAATTGACAGGAACACCTTTGTTTGACCCGGCCTCGCTGTCAGGCGTGAAGGAAATATTGGCATGAGCGAATCAAAGTTTGAAGGTCAGGTCGCCCTGGTCACCGGCGCATCACGCGGTATAGGTGCTGCCATTGCGCTGGAGCTGGCCGAAAAAGGCCTGGTGGTGATTGGAACCGCGACCAGCGATGAAGCTGCAGCCAGCATCACGCAAACGCTTGCTGCTTTCCCTGGCTGTGCGGGTGCAAAACTGGATGTGAACGACGTTGTGGCAGCCCAGGCGCTGATCGACCGCATCGTCAAGGAACATGGCGCTTTGCAGGTGCTGGTCAACAATGCGGGCATCACCCGTGACATGCTGGCCATGCGTTTGAAGGACGATGACTGGGACGCCGTGCTGGACACCAACCTCAAGGCGGTTTTCCGCATGAGCCGGGCCGTCATGCGCACCATGATGAAGCAGCGCTATGGCCGCATCATCAACATCACATCTGTGGTGGGCGCATCAGGCAACGCAGGGCAGTCCAATTACGCAGCGGCCAAAGCAGGTGTGGCGGGCATGACGCGTGCGCTGGCGCGTGAGCTGGGTTCGCGCAACATCACCGTCAATTGCATCGCACCTGGCTTTATTGAAACCGACATGACCGCCAGATTGCCAGAGGAGCAACAAAAAGCGTTGCTGCAGCAAATTCCGCTTGGCCACCTCGGCAAGCCGAAAGATATTGCGCACGCCGTGGCATTTGTGGCGAGTCCTCAGGCCTCATACATCACAGGCCAGGAAATTCACGTGAACGGCGGAATGTACATGTAGCAGCAGCTAAATCTTTTGTGGAACTGCCAGCATTGTGGCTATCATGAATGTGACCCTTTTGCAGTGGTAAAAAAACAGCAAATCGACGCCGGTTTTTATCCGTCCGGCCCGGTGCTTAGAGTCACAACTCTAACGCGCTAAAATTACGGATTAATTTACAACCCTCAGAGGGAACTATGAGCGATATCGAAGCACGTGTTAAGAAAATCATTGCCGAGCAACTTGGCGTGGACGAAGGTCAAGTCACCAGCGAAAAAGCCTTTGTGGCCGATCTGGGTGCTGACTCCCTTGACACGGTAGAACTGGTGATGGCGCTTGAGGACGAGTTTGGTATTGAAATTCCGGATGAAGACGCCGAGAAAATCACCACCGTCCAAAATGCCATCGACTACGCCAACACCCATCAAAAGGCCTGAGGCCACAATTGACACAGGCGGCGTTCTGCTGCCTGCCTACCCGTTGTCAAACCTGAAAAGTGACGCCTTCCGGACCGTCTTTTCAGGTTTTTTTCAGGATCAATGAATGAGTCGTCGTCGTGTCGTCGTGACAGGTTTGGGTTGCATCAGCCCTGTGGGCAACACCGTTGCGCAATCGTGGGACAACCTGCTGGCGGGCAAGCCTGGCATTGACTTCATCACGCAATTTGATGCAAGCAGCTTTGCCTGCAAATTCGCCGGTGAGGTCAAGGGTTTCAATATTGGGGATTACATCGCCGAAAAAGAAGCCCGTCATATGGACCGCTTCATTCACCTGGGGCTGGCTGCTGCATGTCAGGCGGTGGCAGACAGTGGGCTGCCGACAGGCGATGCACTGGACAATGAGATGGCAACACGCATTGGGTGCAACATCGGCTCCGGTATCGGGGGTTTGCCCATGATCGAGCAGATGCACTCGGAACTGGTTAACCGCGGCCCACGCCGCATTTCTCCGTTTTTTGTGCCTGCGTCCATCATCAACATGATCTCCGGACATGTATCAATCAAGTTTGGCTTCAAAGGCCCGAACATTGCTGTTGTGACGGCTTGCACCACGGGTTTGCATGCCATTGGTCTTTCGGCCCGGATGATTGAATACGGCGATTGCGATGTGATGGTTGCTGGTGGTGCCGAGTCGTGTGTGTCACCGTTGGGCATTGGTGGTTTTGCTGCAGCTCGCGCTTTGTCCACCCGCAACGAAGACCCCAAAACAGCGTCCCGACCCTGGGACAAAGACCGTGATGGCTTTGTTTTGGGTGAAGGCAGTGGTGTGCTGGTTCTGGAAGAGTATGAACACGCCAAGGCGCGCGGTGCAAAAATTTATGCAGAAGTCATCGGCTTTGGCATGAGTGCCGATGCTTATCACATGACGGCCCCGGACATTGATGGTCCGTCACGGTCCATGACAATGGCATTGAAAAATGCCCGTGTCAATGCGGATGAGGTTCAATACCTGAACGCGCATGGCACTTCGACCCCGTTAGGTGATCTGAACGAAGCCAATGCAGTCAAGGCGGCATTCGGCAGCCATGCCAAAAGCATGGTGATCAGTTCGACCAAGTCCATGACAGGTCATTTGCTTGGCGGCGCGGGTGGTATTGAGTCGGTCTTTACCGTGCTTGCTTTGCATCACCAGAAAATTCCTCCCACGATCAATATTTTCAATCAGGACCCCGCTTGCGATCTTGACTTTTGCGCCAACACGGCACGCGATGCAAAGATTGAAATTGCCGTTAAAAACAACTTCGGATTTGGCGGTACCAATGGCACGCTGGTGTTCAAGCGCGTCTGATCCGGGGTGATGGTTTTCTTCACGTTTTCCCCGAACCGTTCACGTTATTTCCTGCTGTGAACTCGCACAATGCCCCGCCGGTTGTTTACCCGTTGGGGCATTCACGTTTTCATGGCTGCCTTTTGTCAGGCTTGTGGCTAGCTGGTTCCGTGCTGACCCTGCTTTGGCTCTATGGGAGTCGCGCTATTGACTGGCGTCTGCCTCTGGTCTTGACTGCAGTGGGGTTGGGGGGGCTGACTGCGTACAGGGGCTGGAAGCATTCACCTGTGGGTCAGCTGGCGTGGGACGGGCAATGCTGGCGCTGGGAGGGGACAGGCTACCAGGCAGGTGTGGCCGAGCAAAAGCTGACGGTTATCGCTGATTTTCAAAACCGGCTGCTGTTGCGTCTGGAAAACCCGGCACACGCGCATCTGTGGTTATGGGCGGAGCGTCACGCATTGCCTGAGCGCTGGCTTGATTTGCGGCGCGCTGTTTACTCCCCTCACAAAGCTCTCAAGCGCACTCGCAAAGATGACCCACGAGCGTTGGAGCCCATGCATGCTGTGGCAGTATTGGACGCTGATTTACCAGCGGACAGATTGCTAAAACCATGACGCTTGATGCGCCCCCCTTGCAGGGTGAAAAACCAGTTGACGCTGACGCCATGCTGGTAGAGCGTGCTGTGGCGGGTGATCAAAAGGCCTTCGAGCTGCTGGTGATCAAATACCAGCGGCGTATTCAGCGCCTGATAGGGCGGATGGTGCGGGATGTTGATCTGGTGGAAGACATTGCACAGGAAACATTCATTCGGGCCTATCGGGCGCTGGCACAGTTCAGGGGTGATGCCCAGTTTTATACCTGGCTGTACCGGATCGCCGTCAATACAGCCAAAAAAGCCCTGATGGATCTCAAGCGCAATCCCACAGTGTCAGAGAATTTCTTCAAATCTGGCGACGACGATGAAACTTCCCCGCTTGAAAACGAACTAATCAGCTCTGAGACACCGGATGCCGTTCTGGCCAGCAAGGAAATCGCTGAAATGGTGAACGCCGCCATGGAGGCTTTGCCCGAGGAGCTTCGCCAGGCGATCACGTTGCGTGAAATTGAAGGGCTGAGTTACGAGGAAATATCGGACGCCATGAATTGCCCCATAGGCACGGTGCGGTCCCGGATTTTCAGAGCGCGTGAAGCCATCTCGGAAAAGGTCAAACCCTTGCTTGAAAACCAGTCGGGAAAACGCTGGTGAAATCCCTGCGGCGCAGCAGAACCAAATGCACAGAAGTGATTCCTAATTCAATGTCCTATGCTAGATAGCCAATTTTTTGTGCTTCACGGAAACCCAGCGAGTTTGACCCATGAAAAATCCTGAACTGTCACCTCGCGACCGTGAGTTTTTGTCTGCTTTGGCTGACGGAGAGCTGCTCCCTGAAGAGTTTTCCGATTTGTTCCAGGCTTGCAAACAACACCCTGCGACACCTGGCCGCTGGAACACTTACCACGTGATAGGCGAAGCGTTGCGCTCGCCTGTCGGTGCTGTACAGCTGGCTGACCTTGCGTTTTTGGAACGTTTAAATCAACAGCTTGCAAATGAGCCCTCTTCAGGGCCAGGACTTCAAATGCACGTGTCTGTGCCTGATTCTGGTGGCGTTTTCATCCCTGCATCGGGTGTGCCAGCAGGCAAGAATCGGGGGCCAGCTTCAAACGACGGTCATTTCCGCTGGAAAATGGTGGCTGGTTTTGCCTGTGTTGCAGCTGTTTGTGCGATCACATGGCGTGTGAATGATTCAATGCTGCCTGCTGGCGGACCGCAATTGGCGCAACTGGGTACATTGGCAGGAGATGTTGCGCCCCCGCAGGTGGTTGTTGCTTCGCCGCAGGGTCTCATGGTGCGCGACGCACGACTCGAAGAAATGCTGGCCGCGCACAAGCAACTGGGCACAACGTCAGCATTGCCTGTGCCGTCAGGTTTTTTGCGAAACGCGACTTTTGAGACGCAACAAAGCCTGGGGCGATAAGCGCAATCAGGCAACGGCGTAATACCATGAATTTCAAGCCCCTTAGCTCAGTTGTGCCCGTCATGCTTGCACTTCTAGCTATGAATAATGTAGCAGCTCAGATTCCGGCTGCAGCCACCGTTGCACCCGTATCCGTTTCAGTTGCAGCGGATTCCAGAAGCCTCAACGACTGGTTGATGCGCATGCACGAGTTATCCAGAAACCGGACTTATATGGGCACTTACGTGGTGTCTTCCGGTGGTGTCATGTCAAGCGCGAAAATCTGGCATGTTTGCGAAGGCAATCAGCAGATGGAGCGGGTAGAGACCCTCACAGGTGCGCCGCGTTCGACTTTCCGGCACAACGACCGGGTTGTGACTTTCATGCCCGACCACAAACTGGTCCGCCATGAAAAAGGCCAGTCGTTGGGCATGTTCCCAGAGTTGCTGCAGTCAACAGACAGCCGGATTGCGGATTTCTACAAGCTTCGTGCCGAAGGGGCAGAACGCGTTGCAGGCGTAGAAGCCGATGTGGTGTCTCTGGTGCCCAAAGACAACATGCGTTTTGGTTACCGCGTCTGGACCGAGCAGAAAAAAGGTCTGGTGGTCAAGCTGCAAACTCTGGACATCGACGGCAAAGTGCTTGAGCAGGCTGCGTTCTCGGAGCTGCAACTCGATGCACCTGTGAAAATGGACAAACTTCTTCACATGATGGCCAAGGTGGATGGCTACCGCGTCGAGCAGCCTGTGCTGGTTAAAACCACAGCGGGCGCGGAAGGCTGGTGGCTGAAAGCGCCTGTCGCCGGCTTCAAACCCATGAGCTGCTACAAACGGCCTGCAGCAGTGACTGCTTCGGCAAGCAGTAGCACTGAAGACCCTTTGCAATGGATTTTTTCGGACGGCCTGGCTTCAGTCTCACTTTTTGTCGAGCCTTTTGACCGTTTGCGCCATGACAAGGCATCCAGCATGTCGCTAGGAGCCACCCAAACCATGACCCGGCAGCTCGGGCCTTATTGGGTGACCGCCATGGGTGAAGTACCCATGTCCACTTTACGGCTTTTCGCCAACGGGCTTGAGCATAAAAAGTAAAACATGGCCTGATGCTCGACACGGATAGTGCTGCTTTAATTCGGCCACCCCAAAAACCAATGCCAATGCCAATGCCAATGCAAATTCCACTGGCCTGATTTCCACTATTTATGACAAGGTTGACGATGTTTGAACTGAACTGGAAGCCACTGCGCTCCTCTTTGACTGCGGGGTTTCTGGCGATTGCTGCAAGTGCTGCTTTGCTGCCCGCCGAGCCAGTGTGGGCGCAAGTGCGTACTCTTCCCGATTTCACCGATCTGGTGGAGCAAGTGGGGCCATCGGTTGTGAATATCCGGACACTGGAAAAAGCCAAGCCCGCGGCGTCAGGTAATGTTGACGAGCAGATGCTGGAGTTTTTTCGCCGCTTCGGCATTCCTGTGCCGCCCAATATGCCGCGCGCACCACGCCCAGACCGGGGTCAACCGCAGCCGGATGAAGAGCAGCCGCGTGGCGTTGGCTCCGGCTTCATCCTGACGGCAGACGGTTTTGTCATGACCAATGCCCACGTGGTCGAAGGCGCTGACGAGGTCATCGTGACCTTGCCCGACAAGCGCGAATTCAAGGCCAAAATCATCGGGACCGACAAACGCAGTGATGTGGCGGTTGTGAAAATCGAAGCCACCGGTCTGCCCGCTGTGAAAATTGGCGATATCAACCGGCTTAAAGTTGGCGAATGGGTGATGGCCATCGGCTCACCGTTTGGTCTCGAAAACACCGTCACGGCAGGTATCGTCAGTGCCAAGCAGCGTGACACCGGTGACTACCTTCCTTTTATCCAGACCGATGTAGCGATCAACCCCGGCAACTCGGGTGGCCCGCTGATCAACATGCGTGGCGAGGTTGTCGGCATCAACAGCCAGATCTATTCGCGCTCAGGCGGCTTTCAGGGTATCTCGTTTGCGATTCCTATTGATGAGGCAGCGCGGGTAGCCGATCAGCTGCGCGTCAGTGGCAAGGTCACACGGGGGCGCATTGGTGTGCAGATTGAATCGGTCAGCAAGGAAGTTGCTGAATCCATTGGACTGGGCAAGCCACAGGGCGCGCTCGTCAGAGGTGTCGAGAGTGGTGCGCCTGCAGAAAAAGCTGGTATCGAAGCCGGCGACATCATCACCAAATTCGACGGCAAGGTGATTGAAAAATCCAGCGACCTGCCACGCATGGTGGGCAATGTGAAACCGGGCACCAAGGCCGTCGTTACTGTTTTCCGGCGCGGTGCCAGCAAAGACCTGACAGTTACCATTGCCGAAGTCGAGCCTGAAAAACAGGTACGCAAAGCGTCCGCTCCCGAACCCAAGGCACCAGTCGCTGGTCCGGCGCAGGTGCTGGGGCTGGTTGTCAGTGAGCTTCTTGATGCACAGAAAAAAGAACTCAAGATCAAAGGCGGCGTAAAAGTCGATGCCGCTGAAGGCGCGGCTGCACGGGCCGGCCTGCGTGAGGGGGACGTGATCATGTCAGTTGCCAACGTTGAGGTCAGCACGGTCAAGGAGTTTGAATCGGCCCTTGCAAAAGCGGATAAATCCAAAGCCATCAATGTGCTGTTCAGGCGCGGGGAGTGGGCGCAATATGCGCTCATTCGCCCGGCACGCTGATCGTGTGGGCCGCAGCTCTGCAGGTGCTGGCTGGCAGTTCACGTCCGGTCACAGCTTCTGAAGCCTGTCTATACCCTGCGTTGGGAGAGGGTTTTACGAGGCAAAAGTGTGGTTTTTTAGCGTGAGCCAGATTAATTTGGAGATGGCATGACACCAGTTTGTCAGTGCTTACAAACCAGAAAAAATGTTGCCCAACAGAGCCGGTTAGAATAAATGAGGTTTTTTGCAGTTTTTGGATATATCAAATTGCACAATATCTTTGACTACCCTGTAATTCTGGTTATTCACTGTTGATCCACAGATCACGCGCAAGTTGTCCAGAGCCGTACAGTAAAACATTGTGGATAAGTTGTGCATAAGAGGCCTGTTGCTGGCATGCAACGACAATTCCCTGGATATTTTGGGGCTGTTGACTCCCGGCTTTTTGCCTACAATGAAGGTCCAACCTTCGCAGTTGCCATAGATTGTTGGTTCAGGGCGCGTCTTTAACTGACGCGCCCTTTTTTATGGTCTCCCGCGAATAATCAACATCTGTTTCTTATATAAACAAGCACTTAGGCGTTCTCGTTGATGAATCACATCAGAAATTTCTCGATCATTGCGCACATTGATCACGGTAAATCCACGCTGGCTGATCGCTTGATCCAGCGTTGCGGAGGCCTGCAGGACAGGGAGATGAGCGCGCAGGTTCTTGACTCCATGGACATTGAAAAAGAGCGTGGGATCACCATCAAGGCACAAACAGCTGCGCTCAAATACAGGGCACTCGACGGGCAGATCTACAACCTCAATCTGATCGACACCCCCGGCCATGTGGATTTTTCTTATGAAGTCAGCCGGTCACTGTCGGCCTGTGAAGGCGCACTGCTGGTCGTCGATGCGTCGCAGGGTGTGGAGGCGCAAACGGTGGCAAACTGCTACACCGCGCTGGAGCTCGGTGTGGAAGTTGTTCCGGTACTCAACAAGATGGACCTGCCCAATGCCGACCCGGAAAATGCCCGGCAGGAAATTGAGGAAGTCATCGGCATTGATGCAACCGACGCCATTGCCTGCAGCGCCAAAACGGGCATGGGCATCGACGACATTCTTGAAGCTGTGGTGGCGCGCATTCCACCGCCCAAAGGCAACCCGTCTGGCGCATTGCGCGCCATGATCATCGACAGCTGGTACGACGCCTATGTGGGTGTGGTCATGCTGGTACGTGTGGTCGATGGTCGCCTGGCCAAGGGTGACCGCATCAAGTTGATGGCCAGCGAGGCCATGTACAACGCCGAACAACTGGGCGTTTTCACACCGCATACCGAACCACGGCAATCGCTGGAAGCCGGCGAAGTCGGCTTCATCATTGCGGGCATCAAGGAGCTGCAGGCGGCACGCGTGGGCGACACCGTGACCCTCATCAAGGCCGGCAGCGGTGGGGCGGCCTTCACGGCGACCGAGTCGCTACCGGGTTTCAAGGAAATTCAGCCAGCGGTGTTTGCCGGCCTGTATCCGTCAGAAGCCAGTGAATACGAATCCCTGCGGGACGCGCTTGAAAAGCTCAAGCTCAATGATGCGTCACTGCATTACGAGCCAGAAGTCAGTGAGGCACTGGGTTTCGGTTTTCGCTGCGGGTTTCTGGGCCTGCTGCACATGGAAATTGTGCAGGAGAGACTGGAGCGCGAGTTTGACCAGGACCTGATCACCACCGCACCGAGCGTGGTGTATGAAGTGCTCAAGTCAGATGGTGAACTCATCAAGGTAGAGAACCCGTCGAAAATTCCGGATGGCGGTCGTGTCAACGAAATTCGCGAACCGATTGTCACCGTGCATCTGTACATGCCGCAGGACTATGTCGGCGCTGTCATGACGCTGGCCAACCAGAAGCGCGGCATTCAGCTGAATATGGCCTACCACGGCAAGCAGGTCATGCTGACCTATGAAATGCCGCTGGGTGAGATCGTGCTGGACTTTTTTGACAAACTCAAATCAGTGTCTCGCGGCTATGCGTCGATGGACTACACCTTCAAGGAGTTCCGCGCATCCGATGTGGTGAAGGTCGATATTTTGCTCAACGGCGAAAAAGTCGATGCGCTCTCCATCATTGTTCACCGCAGCCAGTCGGCCTATCGCGGGCGGGCCGTGGTGGCCAAAATGCGCGAGATCATTTCGCGCCAGCAGTTCGATGTCGCCATCCAGGCCGCCATCGGGGCCAACATCATTGCGCGTGAGACAATCAAGGCCCTCCGGAAAAACGTGATTGCCAAATGTTATGGCGGCGATATTTCACGCAAACGCAAGCTGCTCGAAAAACAAAAAGCGGGTAAAAAACGCATGAAACAAATCGGTTCAGTCGAGGTGCCGCAAGAGGCCTTCCTTGCCATCTTGCAGGTCGAAGACTGATGTCCACAACGATCACAAAATCAATGGGCGCCATCACAGCAGTGGTGCTGGCTGTCTTCGCTGGCTATGGGGCTGCATGGTACTTTGGCATGGTCGAAGGCAACTTCTCCCTGCTGCTGTTTCTGGCCGCAGTAGTCACAGGCATTTACTGGGTTGCCGAGCGGTTTTATTTCTTGCCACAGCGCTATCAGGCAGCCAGGGCGCTGGAGGCCAACACCATCAAACGCAATGCCGAGCTGGCCAATATGGGCATCACACAGGTGGACCGCGACACCGGAGAAGCCCAGAGCAGGCTCATCATGCAGCCGTGGTGGCTGGACTGGACCGCCGGGCTGTTCCCGGTGATCATCGTGGTGTTTTTGTTGCGCTCGTTTTTGTTTGAGCCTTTCAAAATCCCATCGGGTTCGATGATCCCGACACTGCTTGTTAATGACCTGATTCTTGTCAACAAATTCCACTACGGCGTGCGCCTGCCGGTGATCAACCTCAAAGTGCTGGACAACAACAGCCCGCAGCGCGGCGACGTCATGGTGTTCCGCTACCCACCCAAGCCCAGTCTGGACTACATCAAGCGGGTGGTTGGCCTGCCGGGCGATGAAGTGGCGTACCTGAACAAAAAACTGACCATCAATGGCAAGCCACTGAGCAAAACCGCATTGCCCGATTTTTTCGACGAGGACAGCATGCGCTATGCCAAGCAGTTCGAGGAAGTCACCGTCAACAACAAACACTATCGCCTGCTCAATGATGACGACAGGCCCGCCTTTATTCCTGGTGCAGACGATTTTCCCTACAAGCAAAACTGCCGCTACAGCAGTGAAGGGGTCGTCTGCAAAGTTCCTGATGGGCAATACTTCATGATGGGCGACAACCGGGACAATTCCCTGGACTCCCGTTACTGGGGGTTTGTGCCAGAGAAAAACATCGTGGGCAAAGCCTTTTTTGTCTGGATGAATTTTGGAAATTTCAGGCGTATTGGCGGTTTTGATTGATACCTGCCCGGACAGCCCGGAACGGGTCACACTCAGACCCTATTTCAGTGAGCTTCAAGCACCAAAAGGAGAAACACATGAAGAGTAAGCAACGCGGTATTTCGTTTATCGGTATTTTGTTTGTAGGCGGTGTTCTGGCTTTTTCTGGCGTCATTGCGGCGCAGGTTTTCCCGACACTGGTTGAGTTTCAGGCCATCACCAAAGCCGCCAGCAAAGCCCAGGCTGGCAACACGGTGGTGGAAGTGCGTAGTATTTTTGACAAAGCTGCACAAATTGATGACATCAAAGCCATCAGCGGCAAAGACCTTGATATAGGCAAAGAGGGCGACAAGACGGTGGTCAGTTTTGCCTACAACAAGGAAATCCACATTGGTGGACCCGCGTATCTGCTGCTCAAATACACCGGCAAATCCAAATAAGTGCGTACCAGTCAAATCCTGAGTCCGAGTTTGCTGGCGCTACAAAAGCGTCTTGAGCATGTTTTTACGCAGCCCAAACTGCTGGTGCTGGCACTGACACACCGCAGTTTTTCGTCAGACCACAACGAGCGGATTGAGTTTTTGGGAGATTCGGTCCTGAACCTGGCTGTAGCTGGCTTGCTTTACGAGCAGCTGAGCGAGTTGCCTGAAGGGGATTTGTCACGGGTGCGCGCCAATCTGGTCAAGCAGGACACGCTGCACCAGGTTGCTGTGTCGTTGGGCTTGCCAGACATGCTGCGTCTGGGTGAAGGCGAAGCCAGGTCGGGCGGGCAAAAGCGCCCGTCCATTCTGGCCGATGCCGTGGAAGCCCTGATTGGTGCGGTTTACCTCGATGCCGGATTCGACACGGCCGCAGCGCTGGTGCGGCGCCTGTTCAAGGATGTGGAGATCAATGCCCGCATGCCCGCGATAGGCAAAGACCCCAAGACCGAGCTGCAGGAGTGGCTGCAGGGCCGCAAAATGAACCTGCCCATCTACCGGGTCGTGGGCACGCAGGGCGCAGCGCACCAGCAGACCTTTGATGTCGAGTGTGAAATCGTTGAATACCGGCGCGCTGAGCGCGGAATCGGTGGCTCGCGCCGGGCTGGCGAGCAGGCAGCAGCAATTGCCATGCTGGCCTTTGTAAAAACGCTTTAAAAACGCATTAAGACGACCCTTGACCGGCAGTTCTGCTGAACTGTCGTTCATGATGACGTTCATGATGAATAACCGCCCTCAGGCGCAACCCAGACACTGGCAGACCATGACCACCCGTAAAAACAAGCCACCCCACTCCCCCTCTCCTGCACAGCAGGCAGGACCGGCCCAGTTGGACCCACAGGCACAGGCTATTGATGCCATGCTGGCCAAAGCCTTGTCGGCCCGCAGCAGCATGGAACCGGCAACCGGTGCAGCAGAGCCACAGGTGCCAGACAAGCCCCCAGAGGCCACCCAGCGCTGCGGTCTGATCGCGATTGTGGGCAAGCCTAACGTGGGCAAATCAACCCTGCTCAACGCGCTGGTCGGCCAGAAAGTCAGCATCACGTCACGCAAGGCGCAAACCACACGGCATCGCATCACTGGCATGCGTACCGTCGGCCCCACACAGTTTGTGTTTGTCGATACGCCCGGTTTTCAAACCCGTCACGGCAATGCGCTGAACCGCTCGCTCAACCGCACAGTGGTAGGCGCTGTCAACGATGTGGATTTGATTGTGTTTGTGGTTGAAGCCGGGCAGTTCAATCAGGCGGATGAAAAGGTTCTGGGCTTGCTGCCCGCAAAAACGCCGGCTATTTTGCTGGCCAACAAGTTTGATTTGATCCACCGCCGCGCAGACATCGCGCCGTGGCTTCAGGCCATGCAGGCGCGCCACAGCTTTGCCGAGTTTGTGCCCATGTCGGCCAACAACGCCAAAGACATCGAGCGGCTGTTTGGCATCTGTGAAAAATACCTGCCGCTGCAGCCGTGGATGCATGCAGCTGACGAGTTGACGGACCGCAGTGACCGCTTCATGGCCGCCGAGATGATTCGCGAAAAGCTTTTTCGCCTGACGGGTGACGAGCTGCCTTACACCTCAACCGTCATCATCGACAAGTACGAGCAAGAAGGCAACCTGCGCAAGATTGCGGCCACCATCGTGGTCGAACGCGATGGCCACAAAGGCATGATCATCGGCGAAGGCGGCGAAAAGCTCAAACGCATCGGCACCGAAGCCCGGCACGAGCTGGAGGCGCTCACGGGCGGCAAGGTGTTTCTGGAAATCTGGGTCAAGGTGCGGTCGGGCTGGGCGGATGATGAGGCAAGAGTTAAAACCTTCGGCTATGAGTGAAAAGAAAGCCTTCAACGCAGAGGCGCAGAGTACGCAGAGAGCCGCAGAGGCAAAACCAGAATTTCTTTCCTCTGACTTGCTGTCTCTGCGTACTCTGCGCCTCTGCGTTTATTGACTTCGTATCTAAATCGACAATCTGAGCAACCACCTTGGCTCTCAAGCGTATTTCTGACGAACCCGCCTACGTCCTGCACCGCTATGACTGGAGCGAGTCCAGCCTGATTCTGGAGGTTTTCACCCGCACCCATGGCCGGGTGGCGCTGGTGGCGCGGGGTGCCAAAAAACCCAGTTCGAGTTTCAGGCCGATTTTGTTGCCGCTGCAGCCGCTGCATGTGGCTTTTGGCGGGGATGCCGAGATTCGCACCCTCAAAAGTGCCGAGTGGCAGGGCGGCCATGTCATGCCCACGGGCGATGCGTTGCTCTCAGGCTATTACCTCAATGAGTTGCTCATGCGTCTGCTGGCGCGTGACGACCCGCACCCGGCGCTGTTTGATGCCTATGCCGCCACTGTGCAGCTGCTGGCCAACCAGAACATCGACACGCTGCAGGTGGCGCTTCGGGCCTTTGAGCTGCGCCTGCTGCGCGACATTGGCCTGCTGCCCGTGCTGGACACGCAAACCGCGACATTGGCCACGCTGGAGCCAGATACGCTTTATATCCTGTTGCCAGAGGCCGGTCTGCGTGAGGCGCATAACGACGATCGCCACGCACTCAGCGGTGCCCAGTGGCTGGCCTTGCAGCAGGCACTTGACGGTGATGCACCGTTTGCAGACACCATGCACGCCTGCGTCAACCACTTGCCTGAACTCAAACAACAGCTGCGCGTCTTGCTGCACTACCATTGCGATGTGAAAGTTCTCAAAACCCGGCAAATGATGATGGACCTGCAAGCGCTTTAAAAACCATGACCCATACCTCCAGCAACCCCCATCCGGCCCTCCCCGCAAGAACTGCACTGTCGGTCAATGTCAACAAGGTCGCGCTGCTGCGAAACACCCGCCACCTCGGCATTCCTGATGTCGTGCGTGCGGCACGTCTGTGCCTTGAAGCAGGTGCGCAGGGCATCACCGTACACCCCCGGCCGGATGAGCGGCACATCCGCAGCGCTGATGTGTATGAGATCGCCGCCATGATGAAAGACTGGCCAGACCGCGAGTTCAACATTGAAGGCAACCCGTTTCAGAACCTGATGCAGTTTGTACAGAGCCTCACAGCACGCGGTCTGCCGCTGCACCAATGCACGTTTGTGCCCGACAGCGAAGACCAGTTCACCAGTGACCACGGCTGGAACTTTCCCGCCGATGCCGAGCGTCTGGCCCCGCTGATTGCCGCCGCACATCACCGGGGCGTGCGCGTCAGCCTGTTCATGGACCCCATGCCTGAAGCCATGGCAGCTGCCAAGGCTGTGGGTGCAGACCGGGTGGAGTTCTATACCGAAACCTATGCCCGCGCCTGGGGAACTGCCCAGTCAGCCGAAGCGCTCAGCCACTTCACCCAGGCCGCATTGGCCGCAAACGCGGCTGGTTTGGGTGTCAACGCGGGCCATGACCTGAACCGCGACAACCTGACCGATTTCATCAAGGCCGTGCCAGGCGTGCGCGAAGTGTCCATCGGCCATGCGCTGGTGGCCGATGCGCTGGAGCTGGGGTACGCGGCGACGGTCAAAGGCTACTTGCGCTGTATTGACGATGCGGGTGTTTGAAGTGGCTTTGCAGTCGCGGTCATTCAACGCAGAGGCGCAGAGTACGCAGAGGGCCGCAGAGAAGGAAACAAAAAAATTTCTTCTCTGCCTCTGCCTCTGGCTTGCTTCCTCTGCGTTCTCTGCGTCTCTGCGTTGAAGGCTTCCCTCTTTTTATGATCTACGGTATTGGTACAGACATTTGCGACATTCGCCGTATCCGTGCCAGTCTGGAGAGGCATGGTGAACGCTTTGCCATCAAAATTCTCAGTGACGCCGAGCTTGCAACCTGGCAGGCCCGCAGTGCGCGCTGGCCCGACCGGGGTGTCAGCTACCTCGCCACCCGCTTTTCAGCCAAGGAAGCTTTCAGCAAAGCCATCGGCACCGGCATGCGCATGCCCATGACGTGGCGCAGCTGCGAGATTGCCAAAGCCGCCAGCGGCAAACCCGAGATCATTCTGCATGGCGAACTCAAGGTGTGGTTTAAAGCGCGTCAGCTCAGCGCCCACATCACGGTAACCGATGAGACAGACTATGCCGCCAGCTTCTGTGTTGTAGAGAAAAACGCCCTCTAACGCAGGAAGCGCGTGGGCACCCCGCTATCAATTCAATAGTAAGTAAATAAAAAGACATGACCCAGCACGCCCCTCTCATCATCGATATCGCCGGAACCAAGCTGACCAGGGACGACCGTCGCCGCCTGAAAAACCCGCTCACAGGCGGCATCATCCTGTTTGCCCGCAACTGGCAGAGCCGCCAGCAACTGGCCAGCCTGTGCGCTGCTATTAAAAGCGTGCGACAGGACCTGCTGATTTGTGTGGACCACGAGGGCGGGCGCGTGCAACGCTTTAAAACCGACGGCTTCACCCACCTGCCAGCCATGCGCGCGCTGGGCGAGATGTGGGTCAAAGACCAGCTGGCAGCCACCAACGCCGCAACAGCTTGTGGTTATGTGCTGGCTGCCGAGCTGCGCAGCTGCGGTGTGGATTTCAGCTTTACCCCCGTGCTCGATCTGGATTTTGGAGCGAGCAGCGTGATAGGCGACCGGGCTTTTGGCCGCGACCCGCGCGTGGTGACCCTGCTCGCCAAAAGCCTGATGCACGGCTTGCTGCAGGCGGGCATGCTGAACTGCGGCAAACATTTCCCCGGCCACGGTTTTGTCAAGGCCGACTCGCACCTGGAAATTCCGGTGGACAAACGCAGCCTCAAGGCGATTTTGGCGGACGACGCTGCACCTTACGAGTGGCTCAACACCACGCTTGCCAGCGTCATGCCCGCGCATGTGATCTATCCGAAGGTTGATGCCCGACCCGCTGGTTTTTCAGAAAAGTGGCTGACTTACATTTTGCGCGGCCAGCTTGGTTTTGGCGGCGCGATTTTCAGCGATGACCTGAGCATGGCCGGTGCGCGCCTGATTGACGGCAAGCAGGTCAGCTACACCGAGGCGGCTGTGGTGGCGCTGAACGCGGGCTGCGACATGGTGTTGCTGTGCAACCAGTCGGTCGATGGTGGCAAGGCCGTGGATGATCTGCTCGATGGCATGGCCGAGGCGCTGCTCAAAGGTCAATGGGAGACGCTGGAGTCCAGTGACATGCGCCGGCAAGACCTGCTGCCCACCACGCCCGCCCACGAATGGGACGAATTGATGCTGCACCCGGCTTACATGCATGCGATGGGATTGATTCCCTGAGCCTGCAACGCTGTGCTTTTGGATGCTATATTTTCAATAGCGCATAGCCCTTGTATTTGCTGCTGTAGTGGCCTTTTTTACAGTTGGGATAAATCTTGGGTTAAAAACCTGGGAGCCTTCAACGCAGAGGCGCAAAGTACGCAGAGGACCGCAGAGCCAAAGAGCTGATATTTATTTGTCTTCTCTGCGCAACTCTGCGTGCTCTGCGCCTCTGCGTTGAATGACTTGTTTCCCTCCGTGCTTTGTAAATCCCGTCCTACGCATGGCTCAGGCTAATTCGGTTATCGTCCTATGTCTTGCTGATTCGTTTTCACGCGCTGTAGATTTTTCTTTCAAAAGGGTTACCCACCATGAACTCCATCCAACGCCGTACAGCCTTGTTGCTGGTCGCCACGCTGGCCACGGGCAGCGCGCTGGCGCAGTCAGCCGCGCCGGTGCGCGTCGGCTCCAAAATCGACACCGAGGGCAAATTGCTGGGCAACATGATCGTGCTGGTGTTAGAGGCCAACGGCATCAAGACCGAGAACAAGTCCTCGCTGGGCAACACCAAAGTCATGCGCGGCGCTATCACCGCCGGAGAGATTGACCTGTACCCCGAATACACTGGCAATGGCGCTTTCATCTTTTCAGAAGAGTCCAACCCGGTCTGGAAAAACGCCAAAACCGGCTATGAGCACGTCAAAAAGCTCGACTACGACAAAAACAAGATTGTCTGGCTGGAGCCGTCACCGGCCAACAACACCTGGGCGATTGCCGTGCGCAAGGACGTGGCTACCGCCAACAAGCTCAAGACGCTGGACGATCTGGGCAAGTGGCTTTCATCCAATCCATCGGGTGGGCAGTTCAAACTGGCGGCATCGGCCGAATTTGTCGAGCGCTCTGACGCTTTGCCAGCTTTTCAGACTGCTTACAGCTTCAAGCTCAAGCCAGAACAAATCCTGACGCTGGCGGGAGGCGACACGGCGGTGACCATCAAGGCCGCTGCTGAAAAAACCTCGGGTGTCAACGCTGCCATGGCTTACGGCACCGATGGCGCGGTGGCTGCGCTCGGTCTGGTCATCATGGACGACCCCAAAGGCGTGCAGCCGATTTATGCACCGGCACCCATCATTCGCGAAGAAGCGCTGAAGAAAAACCCGAAAATCGCCACCGTGCTGGCCCCCGTGTTCAAGTTGCTGGACGGCCCGACACTGCA
>JBBRMH010000027.1:0-29376 GCA_038230935.1 Burkholderiales bacterium
CTGTGGATATCCAGGCCGTGACACAAAAAACAGCGGCATGAACAAAAGACAA
This sequence comes from Burkholderiales bacterium, assembly GCA_038230935.1. GTDB lineage: Bacteria > Pseudomonadota > Gammaproteobacteria > Burkholderiales > Burkholderiaceae_C > Polaromonas. The sequence continues at coordinate 53 of JBBRMH010000027.1, forward strand.
ACGAAACACTGAACGCATGGTGATGACCTGTGACAAAAGCAAGGCAGACAAGCAAAAGGACTGGCGCTGCAGTATGCCAGCGCATGAACCCATGCTCTGGACAGCGACAATATGACCATGATGACCATGCAACTTCAGGATATTCTTTTCTCCCAGGGCTTTGGCACACGACGTGTTTGCGCCGGGCTGGTTCAACAGGGTTTTGTGGCTGTGGGGCAGGAAATATGTGCGCTGCCCGCTACAGAATTTGTAGCAGAAGGGCTGTGCTTTACGGTTCAGGGTGTCGAGTGGCAATATTTTGAAAAAGCTTACCTGATGCTGCACAAACCCGCTGGTTACGAGTGCTCACAAAAGCCCAGCACCTACCCGAGCATTTACACCCTGCTGCCAGCGCCCATCCGCCAGCGTGGCGGGGGTGCGGCAGCGGGTGTGCAGGCGGTAGGGCGGCTGGACCAGGACACCACCGGTTTGCTGCTGCTGTCAGATGACGGCAAATTCATTCACCGCATGAGTTCGCCCAAGCACCATGTACCCAAGGTCTATCAGGTCACGGTCAAGCATGCGGTTGATGACAAACAGGTGCAAAAACTGCTCAGCGGCGTGGTGCTCGACGATGACCCCAAACCGGTGCGGGCCGCCCACTGTGAAAAAACCGGTGACTGCACGTTAAGCCTGACGCTGACAGAAGGCAAATACCACCAGGTCAAACGCATGATCGCGGCGGTGGGCAACCGGGTTGAAGATGTAGGCGGGCTGCACCGCTCGCGCATTGGCATGCTCGATTTGCCTGCGGACCTGCTGCCAGGCCAGTGGCGCTGGTTGACGGCGGATGATTTGCTGGCGATTTCAGCGAAGCCGCCTTGAAAACCATAAAACCTTCAACGCAGAGGCGCCGAGAACGCAGAGTTGTGCAGAGAAAACCCATCAACTGATTTTCTTGACTCTGCGGCCCTCTGCGGACTCTGCGCCTCTGCGTTGAATGACTTTTCTGCCCTCGATTTCTTACAGTGATAAATGAGACAGAAAAAAGCCTCTGAGGCATTAAATGCTTGGGCAGTGCGCTACTAAAAAAATAGCAATAACTACGTGTCAATATCGCTCAAAAAATCAGCAATGGCCGCTATTGTCTTGTCAGGCTGGTCACGCTGCGGCGAATGGCCACAGTCTGCCAGCCTGAGTTGCCGGGCATGCGGTGCGGCCTGGGCAATCTCGTCGAGTTGCAGCAGCGTGCCGTACGCGTCGTCCAGGCCCTGAACCAGCAGCAGCGGTGCCGTGATGCGCTTGCAATCCGGGCGAATGTCAAAACTGCGAAAACCTCCAGAGAGCCAGACATCGTTCCATTGCCAGAAAGCACCATCGACATCCGCATGGTGTCTGGCCAGACGCCCGCGCAGCCCGCCAGTTGCTGAGCCAGTCGCTTCAAAAGCCACTTTCGCCGCCGTAATCGCTTCCAGAGCCATGGCCTCGACCAGCACATGCGGCGCCATCGCCACACAGCCTGCAACCGGAAAGCGGCTGGCGTGCAGCAAGGCAATGGTCGCGCCGTCCGAATGCCCGACCAGCACCGGGTTCTGAATCTGCAGTTGCCTCAAAAGCGCAGGCAACACCACCCAGGCTTCATGCTGCATGTAGTCCGGCTGAAGCTGGTTGCGCCCGGTGCCCACCGACTCGGACTGCCCATAACCGCACCTCGAATACACCACACCCGCCCGCCCCGTGGCCCGGCACACCGCCTGCGGCCAGTCCAGGCCGCGCTGGGTCCACAGGCTGACCGAGCCCAGCCCTTCATGCAAGAAAACAAGCGGTGCCAGGTGCGGGCTGCCAGCGATATGCCTGACTTCCAGCCGATGCCCATGCACAAAAATAGAGTCCATCAGCACATCGTAAGTCTATTTTCCAGTCATCCGTCAATGAAGCAAGGTTAGCTCGACACTTGAAAAAGCGCGACCTGCGACCGTAAGGGGCCTGCCTTTACCAGCAGGGGCCGCGGAACTGGCTTTGCCAGGCCGCAGGCGCAGCGGCCCCCTCGGGGGGCAGGGAGCGACACGCAGTGCACGACCGTGGGGGCGTGTCAATCCAGCAGGGGCCGCGGAACTGGCTCTGCCAGGCCGCAGGCTGAAGACTGCGGCTCCGAGCACGCCTGCGCGTGCTCGGACAGGCTTCAGATGCGCCGCCTCTGGCGGCGTGGCGCCCTGCAAGGGCAGCGGCCCCCTCGGGGGGGCAGGGAGCGACACGCAGTGCGCGACCGTGGGGGCTACACTCATTAAATGAACAAGCTTATGGACTCCTTCTGGCGCGCGGCCATGTATTGCCTGCATCCGCGCGTGATTGCCTTGTCCATCCTGCCACTGGTCATCATGGCCGCGCTGTCGCTCGGGCTGGGCTACTTTTTCTGGGAAGACGCCATCACGCTCGTGCGCAGCAGCCTTGAAAGCTACGAGCTGCTGGGCACCATGGTGCGCTGGCTGGAAGGATTGGGGCTGAACAACCTGCGTCTGGTGCTGGCACCGGTGCTGCTGCTGTTTCTGGTCATTCCCGTGATCGTGATCGTCTCGCTGCTGTTTGTCGCCATTTTCATGACACCGGCCATGGTGGCGCTGGTGGCTGAACGCCGCTTTCCACAGCTTCAACGCAAAAAAGGTGGCTCGCTGCTGGCCAGTCTGGCCTGGTCACTGGGATCGACCGTGCTGGCTGTGATTGCGATGGTACTGTCGATTCCGCTGTGGCTGGTGCCGCCGCTGATTCTGGTGCTGCCACCCCTGATCTGGGGCTGGCTCACTTACCGGGTCATGTCTTACGACGCGCTGGCTGACCACGCCAGCGGCGAGGAGCGGCGACAGATTTTCAAGGAAAATCGTGGTGCGCTGCTGGGCATTGGCGTGCTCAGCGGCTATCTTGGTGCTGCGCCCAGCCTGGTCTGGGCATCCGGGGCCATGTTTGTGGCCATGGCTCCGATTCTGGTGCCGATTGCGATCTGGATTTACACCCTGGTGTTTGCCTTTTCGTCGCTCTGGTTTGCCCATTACACGCTGGCGGCGCTGGAGCAGCTTCGCAAGAAAAAAAATGCCCTGGCGCAGGACCTGCCTGCACCACCAGCTATTGAATTAATAGCAATCAGCCCACCGGCGCTGCGCCCGATGGCACCGCCCGGACCCCATCCCTGAGTTTAAATTTTTATTGTTTTTTATGACCACATCTTTCGGAATCATCATCATCGGCGACGAAATCCTGTCAGGCAAACGCTCTGACAAGCACCTGCCCAAAGCCATTGAGCTGCTCAAGGCGCGAGGCTTGTGCCTGAGCTACGCCGACTACGTGGGCGACGACCCGGCCCGCATTACCGCCACACTGGCTCGCGCCTTTGCAGCGGCCTGGGCGTCTGGCGATATAGTTTTTTCATGCGGCGGCATAGGCGCTACCCCCGACGACCACACCCGCCAGTGCGCTGCTGCTGCGCTGGGTGTCGAGCTGGCCCTGCACCCGCAAGCCAAAGCCCTGATCACCTCCCGCATGCAGGACGTAGCCAAAGAGCAGGGCGTGGCGTTTGAGCCCGACCGCCATGACAACATCCACCGCCTGAACATGGGCGTGTTCCCGGCAGGTTGTGAAATTATTCCCAACCCGTACAACAAAATTCCCGGTTTTAGCTGTTTTGTAGAGCGCGAAAAATCTTCCGGTGGGGGCATCCACTTCCTGCCCGGTTTTCCAGTGATGGCCTGGCCGATGATCGAGTGGGTGCTGGATACGCACTACTCACATCTTCACCAAACATCAGCCTATGTTGAAAAATCCATCATTGTGTTCGGTTCGATGGAGGCCACCCTCACGCCTTTGATGCTGGACCTTGAAGCATCGCACCCGGGTATCAAGGTGTTCAGCTTGCCCAGCGTTGACCACGCCACCTATGGCCGACACATTGAGCTGGGTGTCAAGGGCGCACCGGACGCTGTTGCACTGGCTTACCCGGCGCTGCTGGCTGGACTCGGGAACTTTGATTACGCGTTAGGCCCTGAACTGGTGCGTTAAATTTTTGCACCGATATAGTGCAAAAAATCATGCACCAAAATAGAATGAATAAATATGAAAGACGGGCTACTTGTTAGGGGCATGATTTTTGATCAGCGTGCCCAGAGACGCCTGTAAGTAGCGGCACAATCTGAAGGCTCGACTGAGAAGCTGCAAACAAACGCCGACAGGCCGGTTGGCTTTGGCATAAAAAGTGCATTCAGCCATTCCGAAGAGATTTTCAACCACTATCCAGCAACAGGAGATTTTGATGGCAAAGACCGTCGCAGACGTCGTAAAAATGGTCAAGGAAAACGAGGTCAAATTTGTTGACTTCCGTTTTACTGACACCCGGGGTAAAGAGCAGCACGTGACTGTGCCGGTGTCTCACTTTGACGAAGACAAGTTCACGTCGGGCCATGCCTTTGATGGCTCGTCGATTGCTGGCTGGAAGGGCATTGAAGCCTCAGACATGCAACTCATGCCTGACCCCAACACCGCCAACATTGATCCGTTTTTTGAAGAAACGACGATGATTTTGACGTGTGACGTGGTCGATCCGGCCGACGGCAAAGCCTATGAGCGTGACCCGCGCTCACTGGCCAAGCGCGCTGAAGCCTACATGAAGGCCTCCGGGCTGGGTGACACCGCCTATTTCGGCCCTGAGCCAGAGTTTTTTGTGTTTGACAGCGTCCGCTGGAAAAACGACATGTCGGGCTGTTTCGTGAAAATCGGCTCCGAAGAAGCCGCCTGGAACACCGGCAAGGAATACGAGCACGGCAACAGCGGCCACCGTCCGGCGGTCAAGGGCGGTTATTTCCCGGTGCCACCGGTGGACAGTTTCCAGGACATGCGTTCTGAAATGTGCCTGATTCTTGAATCTCTGGGCATTCCGGTCGAAGTGCATCACCATGAAGTCGGCAATGCCGGCCAGATGGAACTGGGCACCAAATTCAGCACGCTGATCCAGCGCGCCGACTGGGTACAACTGCAAAAGTATGTGATCCACAACGTGGCACACGCCTACGGCAAAACCGCCACCTTCATGCCCAAGCCCATCGTCGGCGACAACGGCTCCGGCATGCACGTTCACCAGTCGGTCTGGAAAGACGGTAAAAACCTGTTCGCCGGTGACGGCTATGCCGGTCTGTCAGATTTTGCGCTGTACTACATTGGCGGCATCATCAAGCACGCACGCGCCTTGAATGCCATCACCAACCCTGGCACCAACAGCTATAAACGCCTGGTGCCCGGCTTTGAGGCACCGGTCAAGCTGGCTTATTCGGCCAAAAACCGCTCGGCCTCGATCCGTATCCCGTACGTGGCCAACCCCAAGGGCCGCCGTGTTGAGGCACGCTTTCCTGATCCGCTGATGAACCCGTACCTTGGTTTCTCTGCGCTGCTGATGGCCGGTCTGGACGGTGTTGAAAACAAGATTCATCCGGGCGAAGCCGCCAGCAAGGACCTGTACCATCTGCCACCCGAAGAAGACGCACTGATCCCGACCGTGTGCCACAGCCTGGACCAGGCGCTGGACTGCCTGGACGCAGACCGGGGCTTTCTGACCAAGGGCGGCGTGTTCACCGACTCGTACATCGACGCTTACATCGAGCTCAAAATGCAGGAAGTCACGCGCATGCGCATGGCAACCCACCCTGCTGAATTCGACATGTACTACTCGCTGTAAAGAACAGGCGTTTGCCTGATTCCCTCAAGGCAGTAAGTAATTGCTTACGTCTTGTGGCTAAAAAAGGACGGCAGAAGCCGTCCTTTTTTCATGCTGTTGCAGTACGGTTATAGACTAGGGGCTTTGAGTTTTGGGGTCTGTGCAGGATACTGCTAGATCGCATTTGCCTTCACAGGCACAAAGGTTTCCGTATGAAACACACTTTACTGCTCTCGATGTTCCCGCTCCTGCTGGCGGGTTTCAGCGGTCCGTTGCTGGCTCAGATTTACCGTTGCAATGGCGTTGGCGGTGCAGCACCCGAGTACATCAACAATGCCAAGGATGCACAGTCGCGCAGCTGCAAGCTGCTCGAAGGCGGCAACGTGACGGTGGTGCAGGGCCAGGCGGCACCCAAAGCACCGGTGCGTGTAGCAGTGGCATCGCCGTCTGGCCCGGCAACACGTACCGATACGGGACCAGAGCAAAAAGCGCGCGACAGCGATACCCGTGGCATTCTGGAGTCGGAGTTGAGAAAAGCCGAGGCCAGACTGGCTGAACAGCAAAAAGAATACAACAACGGCGAGCCGGAAAAGCAGGGCATTGAAGGGCGCAACTACCAGCGTTATCTGGACCGCGTCAACGAACTCAAGGACGGTATTGCGCGCAACCAGAGCGACATCGCTGGCCTGAAACGTGAAATTTCACGCCTGCCTGCAATCAACTAAGACGCCAGACCGCCTTGCACCGATGAGGTTTGTCTGTCTGGTTTGCGCCCGGCGCCAGGCTATACCTGAAGGCCTTTGAAACCGCCCAGCTCCGCTTTCTGCACCCAAACAGCACACTTGAAAAAACTTGAAACCTCTTCTGTCATGCCCTCAGGCAACACCACCCCGCTACCGCGTTTTCAGGCGTTTGATCTGCTGGCCACCCTGGTCGCCGTAGTGCGTACCAACGGCATCGTGGTGTTTGCCAATGCGGCACTTGAAGACGCGCTGGGTACATCACGCCGCACGATTGAAGGCTCCTACCTTCCAGACTGCTTCACGGAGCCGCATATTTTGCAAAATGCGCTTGAAGGCGCGGGCAGCAATGAGTTCGCGGCACTTCGTTATGACGCCTGGCTCAAACGCCTGAACCATGAAGTCTTGCCGGTGCATGTGGTACTTGCACAAACAGATGTACCAGGCGAGTCCATCATCGAATTGCTACCACTGGAGCAGCAGGCCAAACAGGACCGTGAAGAGCGCCTGATGGACCAGGCGCAGGCCAACAAGGAGCTGATTCGCAACCTGGCCCATGAAATCAAAAACCCGCTCGGCGGTATCCGGGGTGCGGCGCAGTTGCTGCAAATGGACATTGACAAATCGCTGACCGAATACACCCAGGTCATCATTCACGAGGCGGACCGCCTGCAGGCGCTGGTGGACCGCCTGCTGGCACCGCACCGCCGTCCGCATCTGGTCGGTGACGTGAACATTCATGAGGTTTGCGAGCGGGTGCGCTCGTTGATCCTGGCAGAGTTCCCCAAGGGCCTGCGATTCGAGCGTGACTACGATGTCTCCATCCCCGACTTCCGGGGCGACCGCGAGCAGCTGATTCAGGCCGTGCTCAACATTGCCCACAATGCGGCGCAGGCACTGGCCCAGCGCATTTCTGAGGGTGACGCCCAGATCACTTTCAAGACCCGGATTGCCCGACAGGTTACTTTTGGAAAGCAGCGCTACCGGCTGGCACTGGAATTGCATGTTGTTGACAATGGACCGGGCGTGCCGGACACCCTCAAAGACCGAATCTTCTACCCCCTGATTTCAGGGCGGGAAGGCGGTTCCGGGCTGGGGCTGACACTGGCGCAAACCTTTGTCCAGCAACATCACGGCTTGATTGAGTGTGACAGCGTGCCGGGACGAACAGACTTCAAGTTGCTGATACCGCTGCCTTGAAGTTTGTCGTGCGGGAACCCGTTCCTCAGGGTTCGTCAAGTTGTTTGACAAATCTTGTGACAACCGCCATGGCAACTAAAACGGGGCATACCCCAAGGGATCGAACAGCATGAAGCCTATCTGGATCGTTGACGATGATCAGTCCATCCGGTTTGTTCTGGAAAAGGCGTTGCTGCGTGAAGACCTGCCGACACGCAGCTTCACCAACCCGCGTGAAGTGCTGGCCGCACTTGAAGTCGCCACTGAAGAAGACGGCCCGCAAATCATGGTCAGTGACATCCGCATGCCGGGTGGCTCGGGTCTGGAACTGCTCGACAAGGTCAAGCAAAAGCTGCCGGGCCTGCCAGTGATCATCATGACGGCGTTCTCGGACCTCGACAGCGCGGTGTCAGCCTTTCAGGGCGGCGCATTTGAGTACCTGCCCAAACCGTTTGACCTGCTCAAGGCGGTTGAGCTGATTCGCCGGGCAGTGGAAGAAAGCCAGCGCGAAGAAGTCGCTGAAGAACGCATGGCCGCCGCCCCTGAAATGCTGGGCCAGGCACCCGCCATGCAGGATGTGTTCAGGGCCATTGGCCGCCTGAGCCAGAGCAATGTGACGGTCATGATCACCGGTGAATCGGGTTCAGGCAAAGAGCTGGTGGCGCGCGCGCTGCACAAGCATTCGACCCGTGCCAACGGCCCGTTTATAGCGATCAACACGGCAGCCATTCCTAAAGACCTGCTGGAGAGCGAGCTGTTTGGCCACGAACGCGGTGCGTTCACCGGCGCGCAGACCATGCGCCGGGGCCGCTTCGAGCAGGCAGAAGGCGGCACGCTGTTTCTCGATGAAATTGGCGACATGCCGTTTGACCTGCAAACCCGGCTGTTGCGCGTGCTCAGTGATGGCAACTTCTACCGCGTGGGCGGCCATAACGCCATCAAGGCCAACCTGCGCGTGATTGCGGCGACCCACCAGGACCTGGAGCAGCGGGTGAAAGAGGGGGCGTTTCGTGAAGACCTTTACCATCGCCTGAACGTGATCCGTCTGCGTTTGCCCGCTTTGCGTGAGCGGCGCGAAGACGTCTTCATGCTGACCCGGCATTTCCTGCAGCAAAGCGCCAAGCAACTGGGCGTGGATCCCAAGCGTATTTCAGATGCCGCCCTGCAGCAGCTCAGCACCTTTGGTTTTCCGGGCAACGTCCGCCAGCTTGAAAACATCTGCCACTGGCTGACGGTGATGGCCCCGGCGCAGGTCATCGAGCCGAAAGACCTGCCACCAGAAGTTGCAGCGGCCACACAGGCGCTTGTCAAGAGCCCTGCACCCGTTGTTGCGCCAGCACCTGCAGCAGTGACCAGCGCAGTGGCTTTGGCATCTGCCGCTGTCACGGCGCCAGGCGCTGAAATAGTCGTGCCTGCCGCACATGGGGGTGGGAGCGATCATGATGCTGGGCCTGTCTCATGGGAAGAAGGCCTGGAAATCGAAGCACTGGCGTTGCTGGCCACCGGGCGCAGCGATGTGTGGGATGTTTTGAGCCGGCGCTTTGAGTCCAGACTGATTCAGACTGCTTTGCTCAATACCAAAGGCAGGCGCATTGAGGCAGCACAAAAGCTCGGTATTGGCCGAAACACCATCACGCGCAAAATCCAGGAGCTGCACCTGGAGTGATTTTTTGTAACTACTCAGCAGGGCTGACCAAACTGAACTTCCAGCGCAAAGCCGCAAAGATGCAAAGCTCGCCAGGCCAGTCCATTGAATCTTTGACTTCGCGCTCTTTGCGCTTTTACGTCTTTGCGTTGGAAACTTCGCCCTGATACCTGAATCGTTACGATTTTTTGACGATGATGGCTGCCAGCGCATGTTCTGCTTGCACCAGCAGCTATTTTATTGATAGCAAGCGGTGTTCAACTGTATCAAAGCTCCCAAGACCAGCGCGGATAAAATTTGGCCCAGGTCGAACAAGTTGTCCCGTACTCTTACGCAGGCAAAACGCGTTTCCCCAATAAAGACATCCTGCGTCACATCAGTTTTTAAAAACGACTTCAAATGAACATTCTCCAGTCTGAAATTGCTGCCACTGCCGCCGCCATGGTGGTCGAAGAAGGTCTGGAGTACGGCCCTGCCAAGCGCCGGGCCGTCAAGCAACTGGGGCTGCCCGTGCGCACCGAGCTGCCCGACAACGATGCGGTTGAAGATGCCGTGCGCGAGTACATCGCGGTTTTCTGTGCCGATACCCAGCCCGTCGAGTTGCTGGCCCTGCGCCAGCTGGCTCTGGTGTGGATGGCGCGCATGGCTGCCTTCAGGCCTTACCTGGCCGGGGCGGTCTGGCATGGCACGGCAACGCGGCTGTCGGACATTTACATCCAGCTGTTTTGTGACGACTCCAAGTCCGCTGAAATTGCCCTGATTGAGCACCAGGTCGATTACGAGCCGCGCACCGTCACCGGCTTTACCGGCGGCAGCGTTGAGGCCCTGAGCCTGAGCAGCCTGTGCAAACCCCTGAGCGAGATGGTCGGCGTGCACCTGATGGTGTATGACCACGACGACCTGCGCGGCGCACTGCGGCCAGATGCCAAAGGCCGCAAGCCGCGCGGGGACTTGGTAGCCGTCCAGAAATTGCTTGGCGTGCACGATACCTTCAACGGTACCTTAAAAGGTACCTTCAAAGGTACCTTCAACGGTACCAATCCCTCATAGCCAGCATCTGTCTGCTACGTATTTTGTAGCGCACTAGGCAGGATTGGTGTGCACTGGGAGCCTTTTTTATCTAAAAACAAGGCGTATGGCAAAGTGCGCACACAAACTTGAATACTGACTGGTTTTTTATTTACTCATCGGTATACTTTCACGCAACGTCAAGTCGGCGTTGCGCTTCAAGCCGGGAAATTGGCCGCAAGCGCTAAGCACCCCCCTTTTTTTTTGTCAGGACACGACACATGTCGAATCTTTACGCTTCTCACCGCGCCATCTTCCCTCCAGCCGCCCTGCTGCTGACAGCACTGCTCGCCGCGCCAGTCACATCAGCCTGGGCTGCAGGTGACTGGGCTTTAAGCGCCGGTGCGGTGGCCGGTGTTGCGCCGAGTTATCCGGGCAGCGACAAATCCAGAGCATTGGTGGTGCCCTATGTTCAGGCGCGTTACAAAGACTTTCTGGTGATCAACCCGGTGGAAGGCGTTGGCGTGGAGCAGTCGGTGGGTGAGAGCCTCAAGCTCAGTGCGGCGCTGGGGTTTGACCTGACCCGCCGCAAAGCCAGCGACGACAGCCGCCTGAACGGCCTGGCCGACATCAAGGAAACAGCCGCCCTGCGCCTGATTGCCAAGTACCGCACTGGACCCATCTTTGCGGAAGCCAAGGTTCTCAGCCGCCTGGGCAGCGACCAGAACCGGGGCTCCATTGTCAACGTCGAAGGCGGTTACAGCCTGGTGGCAACGCGTGATTCCGGCGTTGACCTGGGTCTGGCCGTGCGCTGGATGGACAACAGCTACAGCCGCAATTTCTTTGGTGTCAGCGCGGCCCAGTCTGCAGCCAGCGGCTTGAGAACCTTCAACGCCAGCAGCGGGCTGGAAAGCGCTGGCGTTTTTATGAGCGGCTACCAGCGCCTGAGCCCGGACTGGACCGGCTTTGCCCGTCTGGGCGTGAGCAAACTGCAAGGTGACGCCGCCAACAGCCCAATCACCCGCAACACCACACAGACCACCTTGATAGTGGGCGCGCGCTACGCTTTTTAAGGCTGTCTGCGTAGTCTGCCGCCGTCACCTGCGGCATGCTGTGTCCACTTGAAATGCTGCCCATAACCCCAAACTCAACAGGCATGACTGAGCCCCTCCACATCGTCTGCCCCCATTGCCACACCACCAACCGCGTTCGGCAAGACCAGCTTGCCAGCGCGCCAACCTGTGGCAGCTGTAAAAAAGCGCTGTTTGACGGGCACCCGGCCGGGCTGAACGAGGGCGAGTTTGACAAACATATCAGCCGCAACCAGATCCCCGTGCTGGTCGATTTCTGGGCGCCCTGGTGCGGGCCCTGTCGTGCGATGGCACCGGCTTATGCGCAGGCAGCGGCGCAACTGGAGCCAGGCGTTCGGCTGGTCAAGGTAGACACCGAAGCCGTGCCCGGCCTGGGCACGCGGTTCAATATCCGCAGCATCCCCACCCTGGCCTTGTTCAGGGATGGGCGTGAAATAGCGCGCCAGCCTGGTGCCATGGGCACGGCAGACATCGTGCGCTGGGTGCAACACCACACCGGGCTGGCTTGAAGTCTTGGCTTGGTCTACCTGCCACAAACTGCCCTAAATCCCATAAAATATAAGTCTTTTTGGCCTCTGCGGCAGTAAATACGGGCGTATTGCGCTATTGATTAAATAGCATGCAGTTCGAGGTCAACATGCTGCCCGCCTCACTACTTTACGACATGAAACCCCTATCGCCCCCGGGCGGCACACCCTGTTTGACGACGCGCAAGGCATTTTTACCAGCACGCTGTTTGTGTCGCTCGCCTTGGTGATCTTCAACCAGGCGGGGCTGCTGACAGGTGGCACGGCAGGCCTGGCGTTCGTTTTGCATTACGCCACGGGCATCAGCTTTGGCAAGCTTTTCTTTCTGGTGAACCTTCCCTTTTACTGGTTTGCCTGGCGGCGCATGGGGCGCGAGTTCACCATCAAGACATTTCTGGCAATTGGGCTGCTGGCACTGCTTACCGAGTGGTCGCCCAGCGTGTTTGACATCGCCGAGATTCACCCGCTGTACGCCACCCTGGTCGGCGGGCTGCTGCTGGGCTCGGGCTGCCTGTTCCTGGCACGCCACCGGGCCAGCCTGGGCGGTGCCACCATCGTGTCGCTTTATTTGCAGGAAAAACACGGCTGGCGCGCAGGCAAAGTGCAGATGGCCATGGGCTGCTGCGTGGTGCTGCCGGCCCTGTTTGTGGTGCCGCCAGAACGGGTGGCGTATTCTGTACTGGCCGCCGTGCTGATGAGCCTGTTTTTGTGGGTCAACCACAAACCGGGACGCTATACGGTAACGTGAAGAGTTTTTTGAAGTACTATTGAACTCATAGCTGCCCGTACCGGCGAATCATGCGCCATGAGGCTATTTGGCACAGAAATTTAAGCCAAAAACTGCATTTTGTACCCTGGCTGCTTGATGCTATTGGCGCATCAATAAAGCATTGACCCTAGCCACCTGGTCGAAGGCACTGCACTAAAAGGCGCAGTCATTTCAATCAGTTTGCCATCTTGGGTGCCTTCCACATTCCAGCCCGGCCTGACCAGCGAAGTCACGAACAAGCTAGCACCATCAGCGCCGCCCACGCAGGGCATGGTGGGCGCGCGCACTGGCAAGGCGGTTTTTTCAAGCAGCGCGCCGCTTTCAGCAAAGGTGTTCAGGCAGCTTGCCGACACGCCCGCTGAAACATAGTGCCCTGCGCGGTTCAGCAAGGCCCCGTCGGGTCTGCCCTCGGCCTCGGGCGAGGTGGCAAACAGCTCGGGTTGGCCCATGCATCCCAGACTTTCCTGCCACGGCGCGTGCCAGATCAGGCCTGCATGGCTGTCCGAAAAATACAGGCTCGTGCCGTCGGCTGACCAGACAATGCCGTTGGCGATGACAAGGCCCTCATGAAGGCGCGTGATGCTGCCCCCAGCGTCGGCTCGGTATAAGTTGCCAGTGGCTTGTTTCTGACCCGTACGGTCATCCATGGAGCCAAAAACAAACCATTTGCCGCTGGGTGACACCTTGCCTTCGTTCAGGCGGTTGCCCTCAGGCTCGCAGGCGATCACCGGCATCAAGGAGAGCTCTCCGGTATCGGTATCCAGCAGCGCCAGTCTATGTCGCAGTGCCAGCACGATCTGCTTGCCCTGCGCCAGCGCCAGGGCACCAACCACCTCGGGCAACAGCCATCGGGTCAGATGGCCGCTGTCAGGAAAAAGCTGAAGCACGGCGGGCGCGCGCACATCAATCCAGAACAGACTGCGGCTAGCGGCATCCCAGACCGGCGACTCGCCGACCTGATTGCGGACGTTCCAGACATGCATGCCGGTAAATGGCTCGGGCAAAGCGCTTCGGGAAACGGTTTCTTGAGTGACTTGAAGCGTCACAGGCTGGCCATCAAGCAAAGGCAGGTTCACGGGTATGCGGTCTGAGTCAATGCAGACGTTGGCACAAAGCGCGGATGGTCAAACTCCGCTGCCGCAAACGAGCCACCCTGAAAATGCTCGGCCACCGGCTGGTCGCTGGTTCTGGCTTCCAGCTGCTCAATCAACCCGTCGGTGCTGCGCGCTGGCTTGTAGCCAAGCGCTTCGGCGCGGCTGTTGTCCCACCAGCTGCGCGCGTTGGCGGAGACGCCGTAGACGATTTCGTTCTCGTAGTCGGCCTCCAGCCCCACGCCGACCAGCGCCGACAGGTCATCCGGGTGAATCCAGTGCGACAGCATGCGCGCGTCCGACGGCTGGGCGGCGCAGTGGCCGATGCGGATGCCGAAACCCCGCACCCCGTGCTTGGCTGCGTACAGTGCGGCGACACTTTCCATAAAGACTTTAGTAACGCCATAACGCGAATCGGCGTTGGGCAGGGTTTGGTGGCTAAGCCGTTCGGTGCGAGCGTACATGCCCACCGCATGGTTGGAGCTGGCGTATATGACGCGGCCCACGCCCGCCGTGCGCGCCGCTTCCCAAAGCGAGGCCACGCCAGCCACATTGGCGGCCAGCAAAGTGGCCCAGTCGGCTTCGCGCGGATAGCCGGCAAAATGCACCACCGCCGATGCGCCGGCCATGATGCGGCTGAGGGCTGCCTGGTCGTTCAGGTCGGTTTGAAAGGCGGTCTCGGCAGCATGTTCGGCAACGACGGGTGCTTGGTCGACCACACGCAGCTCGCGGCAGCGCGCCGCGAGCGCTGGCCGCAGCTGCCGGCCGAGTCGGCCTGCCGCGCCGGTCAGGACGATGCAGTCCATCATGAACTGGCTTGGCTGCTGGCCAGCGGGTAATTCGCTGCCTGCGCCTGTCGCCATGCTGCAAAGGCGGTTTTTTCAGAGTCGTCGGTCATGGGGTAGACGCCAAACAGACCGGCACCGTCGTTGATGCGGGTCTGCACCCAGTCTTCATAAATCGTCTGGTCATAAGCTTCCTGCGCTACTACGTCGGCAATGTTGGCCGGTATGCAGACCACACCTTCTGCGTCGCCCACCATGATGTCGCCCGGGTACACCGCTACGCCGCCACAGGCAATCGGCAATTGCAGGTCCGTTGCATGATGCCGGATCAGGTTGGTCGGCGCGGAAGGGCGCTGGTGGTAGGCACAAAAATCCATGGCGGCAATTTCAGGCGTGTCGCGAAAGCCACCGTCGGTGATGACGCCAGCCACGCCGCGCTTCATCAGCCGGGTCAAGAGCAGGCCGCCGCTGGACGCAGCGGTGGGGTCGCCCCGGCTGTCCATCACCAGCACCTGGCCGGGCGGGCATTGCTCGACCGCCACGCGCTGCGGGTGGCTGCGGTCATTGAAGGCTTCAATGCCGTCCAGATCTTCACGCGCTGGTATGTAGCGCAGGGTAAAGGCCGGGCCGACCATGTTGGTGCGGCTGCCACCGGCTGGCCGCAGCGCCTGCAAAAAGGTGTTGTTGAATCCGCGTTTGAAGAGCACGGTGGTCAGCGTGGCAGTTGAGACGCACAGCAGGCGGGCGCGGGTGGATTCCATCATGGCAAAGGGTCTTTCGTATCGGGATTTATGGGAAGAAACTGGGTCGCGCGCGGGCGTTTGAATTGGGTCAGCACGGTTTCACTTTCGGTGCCAGGGTTCCAGCCGCCGGTAGCGATAGCGGTATTGCGCTCGCTGGGGTGCTGGCCAATGAATCCAAGGTTCAGGCTAACGCCCAGGCCCTTGCCCTGCGGCACCTGGACCAGGCCCGCCACACCCGGCAATGCGCCGTGGATGGTGCTGGCGCGGCCGGCCCAGTCGGGCACCAGACGCTCCAGGATCAGCCCATTGGGTATGGCCGACAGCAGATGCACAGCGGCAAATTCGGCCACTGGCCCCAATGAGCCCGAATGGGGCGCAACCATGACCGAGCAGGCCTCCGCCATGGCGGCGAGCTTTTTCATCTGTGTCAGGCCGCCAAAGCGGCCGGTGTCAGGTTGAACCACATCGAGCAGGCCTTGCTCCAGGAAAGGCCGCATCTCGGCCAGCGTGCCCAGCCGCTCGCCGCCGGCCAGCGGAAGTGCAACCTTGTCGCGCACGCGCTTCCAGCCGGTCATGTCGTCAGGCGCTACAGCTTCTTCAAGAAACATCAGGTGCAATGGCTCCAGTGCGCGACCAATGGCCACGGCATCACTGGCCGCCAGCCAGGGCGGGCCATGCAGGTCGACCATCATGTCTATGTCATCGCCAACGGCCGCGCGTATCGCAAAAGCCCGGTCAACAATGTCCTTGGTGCCGCCGACCTTGATGGCTCGTACGCCATCAGCCACAGCCGCCAGTGCGGTTTCGACGCTGGCGGCGTGCACGTAATACGGCACGGCGGCGCGCGTGGTGCCACCCAGCAGCGCAGATACCGGCACGCCCAGCGCCTGCGCGTTCAAATCCCACAGCGCCATGTCAATCGCGGCCAGCGCGCCCATGCCGACGACGCCGGTCTGGCCATGACCCATCAGCGCGACGCGTACCTTCTGGCCTATGCGCTCGACGTCGCGCACGGTCTCGCCAATCAGGATGCGGCTGAGGTCTGCAACTGCGGCGGCCACTACGCGCGGCCAGCCCGAGCCCTCGCCGGTCCCGACCAGCCCGGCATCGGTCTCCACGGTGACAAAAAACCAGTTGCGGCCAGTGGCGAGGGCGCTTTTGCCGGTAGACGACCAGCCGGTATGGCCGGGCGCGCCAGCCTGCATCAGATGGCCGTTGATGGCGGTTATTTTCATGTGGTGTCTGTTAGGAAGGTTGGAAAGGCTGAGTACGGGCGGTCAGCCCCAGCCAGTTTTTGGCGTTGAAATAGCTGATATTTTCTACAAGGCTGGCCAGTGCAGGGCGGCTTTTTGAAAGCTCACCGGCCTCGGCCCAGCCGCCAATCAGCTTGCACAAAATGCGCCGATAGTACTCATGCCTTGAAAACGATAACAGGCTGCGCGAATCGGTAGTCATGCCGATGTGCCGACCCAGCAAACCCATGTTGCCCAGGGCCCTGAGCTGGCGGGTGATTCCATCGTGGTTGTCATTGAACCACCAGGCTGGTCCAAACTGAAGCTTGCAAACAACGCCTTCAGCGGTGAACGAGCCGGTTATTGATGCAAACATGTCCATGTCGGAAGGGTTGAGCGTGTAGACAATAGTGCGGGGTAACTGTCCAATTGCCTCCAGCGCGTTCAGCAAGCCGCAAACCACAGCAATGTCGGCCGACTTGCCAATGCAGGCATAGCCACCGGCGGCGCCTGCAATGCCGTTAAGGCGTTGACTGGTTTGCCGCTGCGCACCAATGTGCAGTTGCAGCGCCCAGCCGCACGAATGGAACTCGCCAGCGGCAAACATCAGGAGGGCAGTTTTAAGCTGCAGCTGCTCATGCGCCGTGATGGTCTGGCCGACCAGCAGCTGGTCAAACAGCCGCGCCGCTGCATCCTGCGTGACCGGCTCAAAATACGGCTGGTCAAGACCGACGTCGGCAAGCCTGCAACCGAGGCTGTGAAAGCGGTCCAGCCGCTGCATCACTCCGGCCTGAAACGCTTCAAGGCTGTCGATAGTCAGGCCTGTCAACCGTCCCAACGATTTACAAAATGCAGCAAACCCAGGCCCGCCGACAGCCAAAATGCTGTCGGCACGCAGCGAGGGCAGCATGGTCAAAGCCCCCGGCTGCCCCTGCAACTGGTGGTGCGGCTCAAGTGTGTCGAGCAAATCATCAGATGTGCACATCACCTGCACGTTTGACTTTTCGAGCAAGGCTTGCGCGCTCCAGCCGGGCCATGCCAGAAGTTGGTTGCAGCGCTGCCATATCGCGTCAGCGGTATCTGGGCTCAAGGTTTCATCAACGCCGAAATAGCGTTGCAGCTCCAGCGCTGACCAGTGCATGAGCGGGTTGCCCACTGCGTGAGGCAAAGTGGCGGCCCACGCGTCAAACTTTTGCCGGGCTGGCGCATCGCCGGTGATGTCGCGTTCGGCCACTCCGTTGATGCGCATGGCCCGCCATTTGTAGGGGTCGCTCGCCAGCCAGAGTTCGGTCAGGTTGGCGAAGCTTTTGTTGTCCGCAACAGATTGCGGATCAACATGACTATGAAAGTCAATGATGGGCAGGTGCGCCGCGTGCTCGTGGTAGAGCCAGCGGGCAGTCGGCGTGTCCAGCAGAAAGTCGCTGGACAGGCCGCCCTGGCTTACGGCAGCCTCGCCCTGCTGTACCACCTGCACGTTCATACCGGCTCCCGCTTTCGTGTGCTGTTATTCGGCCTTGATGCCGGCCGCTTTGATAAGTTAAGTGCGGTCCAGCGCACCAGCTCTTCCCGGTAGAGCTTCTGGAAGTCGGCAGGTGTGGCGCTGCCATGGACTTCGGTGCCTACGCCTATCAGGCGGTCAATCACTTCTTGCTTGGTCAGCGCGGCTGACAGGGCACTGTGCAGCTTGGCCACGATCTCGGGAGGTGTGCCCTTTTTGACCGCAACGCCTTGCCAGCTGCGCATGAAGGCAGCTGGTGGAACCCCTTGCTGACCAGCCGGCTTGATCGACGGATAGGTCGGTATCGGGTCTTTCTGCATGACACCGATGAACTTGATCTTGCCGGCTTCTACGTTGGCGCGGTGCAGTGGGGTGACGGCGGTGTCAAACATGGCATCGGTCTCGCCACCCAGCAGGCCCTGCAGCGCCGGGGCGCCGCCACGATAGGGCACATGGGTATATTTAAAGCCGACGGTGCGCGACAGCAACTCGGGGCCAAGGTGTGATGAGGTGCCCGTACCGCCAGAGCCAAAGTTAAAGCCTCCGGGTTTTGTCTTGGATGCCGCAATCAGCTCCTGCAGGCTGTTGATGGGCGACTTACCCGGTACAAAAACCACAATCGGCATGGCAGTCAGCTGGGACACCATGACCAGGTCCTTGTCTGGGTCATAGCCGACATCGGCCAGCAAGGCCGGGTTGGTGGCGAGTGTCAGCCCGGCAAACAATATGGTGTAGCCATCAGCTGGGGCCGACAGCAGGGCCTGCGTGGCGATATGGGCACTGGCCCCCGGCTTGTTATCGACAATCACCGATTGACCCAACGATTTGGTCAACTCCTGCGCCATGGCGCGTGCAACGACGTCGGCCGAGCCGCCGGGGGCAAATCCGACAATGAAGCGGATGGGTTTGTTCGGGTAGGCATTTTGGGCCATGACCGGCAGGGCCACCGCTGCGCTCAGGGCTACGCCCGCAAGCAGTCCAAGCGTTCGGCGGCGCTGGATTTGAGTGGATTGAATCTTGGCTTTTAACATCAGAGGTCTCCTTTTTAATGAACATGGCTACGCCTGGCCGGGATGGCCATGGCGCGGGAAATCATCGGGTTTAGTCCTGTATCGGCTTGCACATGGCCAGCAAATCCACACGCGAGGAATCGGTGTGCGCCAGCATGGCCTGAACGGCTTTTTCTTCGTCACCAGCAGCAATTGCCCGGACGATTTTGCGGTGCTGGGCGACAACCAGCTCAAGCCGACCCGAGCCGTAGCCGACCGACCGGCGAAACGCGTCAGCCAGCGTTGAACGGCCCTGCAGCAAATCAACCGCCAGCGGGTTGTCACCAATCGAGTCAATATGACGGTGCAAATTGCGGTTGGCTTCGACGCAGGCAGCGGTGTCTGTTGATTGCGCTGCGGCTTCATACACCGAAGCCAGCTCCAGCATGCGGTTGACTTGCTCAGGTACAGCCTGACGAGCTGCATCCCTGGCCAGCATGGTCTGAATGGCACCGCGCAGGCGGTACAGGTTGTCTATGTATTTGGCATCGACCAGCGGTATCACGGCACCGCGGTTCATTCGCATTGCGATCACGCCCTCCCCTTGCAGTTGCAGCAGGGCCTCACGAACCGGCGCTGCACTGACCTCGTAGTGGGAGGCAAGTTCTGACAGGGTCACATGGCTGCCCAAGGGCCAGATTCCTGAAACGATATCTGCACGAACCTGGTCGCGCAAACGCATGTAAGTGGGGGTGTTGATGGCTGGCATGGTTGAAGTTTATATCAATTTTCAGATTTTATAAAATATTTTATGTTGTAAGCTCAGTGGCGCGCTCGGGATTCGTCAAGACCCTTCTGATCGCCCAATATTTTTTGTTCGCCACCTGTTCACCTGGAAGAATTTATGTCAAAAATCTCATTATTGGCAGCGCAAGCAGCATCCTGCGCTGCCGATTTCGCCGCGTCCAGCGCCACCATTCGCGCGAACCTCTTGCAGGGTTTAGCCTTTGCGCTGGCGCATGATCGTGCTCACCTGGTGCAGCTTGCCAATGAAGAGACGCATCTCGGCCAGATGCGGTTAAACGGCGAACTTGACCGCACCATTTTTCAGCTGCGCGGCTTCGCAGATGTGGTTCTCGAAGGCGTTCCCTACAGAACAATCATCGACGATGCAGTAGCGGGCGTGCCGCCAGCGGGTCACCCTGCCATGGCTCTGGTCCGTGTCCCGCTCGGGCCGGTAGCGATGTTCTCGGCGAGCAACTTTCCGTTTGCTTTTTCGGTATTGGGCGGAGACACGGCTTCTGCGCTTGCCGCTGGCTGCCCGGTGGTTGTCAAAGGTCATCCAGCGCACCCGCAACTTTCAGCTGCAGTAGCCGAACTCTCCCGGCAAGTACTCCTCACGCAAGGTCTGCCGGAGGGTCTTATCGGGCATGTGGACGAGGACAGTCATGAAGCCGGCATCGCGCTCGTGACACATCCGGCCATCCAGGCTGTGTCATTCACAGGGTCACTCGGTGGAGGAAAGGCGCTGGCAGCGGCGGTGCAGTCCCGGGCGCAGCCCGTTCCCTTTTACGGCGAACTTGGATCGGTCAATCCAATCGTTGTGATGCCGCAGGCACTCGATGGACGGGTCGACGAATATGCAAAGGTACTTGCGGCGTCGATGACCCAGGGGGCAGGACAGTTTTGCACCAGTCCGGGTCTGGTTGTCCTGTTAGACAGTGAACCTGCAAGACGGCTTGCCGATGAACTTGGCCGGCAGGTGGACCAGATCAATTTACACCCCATGCTATCCGACCGGATCCAGCAGGGTTTTGAAACCGGAGTAGCCGCTTTGACGGGCAACTCCGATGTCGAGGTCAAAACGGTCCGGGGTGTGAAAGAAGGTGCAGACACCGGGTTTGTTGGCGTCACATCAGGTTCTGCATTTTTAGGCAATGAAGGACTTCGCCATGAGGTCTTTGGCTCGTCGTGCCTGTGCATCATGGCTTCGTCCGTCAACGAAATGGTCCAGATTCTCCACGCGATCGGTGGCTCACTGACCGTCACCTTGTGGGGAATTGACAGCGCCTCAGATGAGAACCGCATGGTTGTGCGGGCAGCCCAGAACCTGGCCGGCCGTGTGCTCTTCAAGGGCGTACCGACAGGCGTTGCAGTGACCAGGTCGCAGCACCACGGCGGCCCGTGGCCGTCGTCCACCCAGCCCCTCTTTACCTCTGTCGGCTACGCTGCAATTGACCGATTTCTTCGGCCAGTTGCCCTTCAGGATGCCCCTGACTGGGTACTTGCTCGCCAAGGCATTCCCTTTTAAGGCGCTCTTGCCGCAGTGAGTCAGAGGTGAAAACACCTCACCTCAAGGTAGCAGTCATGACATAAGTTGCATCGCGCGCGCTTTGCTTTTTCATAGCCCAGCGTTGCATATCCAGAGAAAGTGCCCCTCGCCCGCCATGCGCAGGCTTGCGCTTCAGCTTCAGGAACCGTCTGAGTTTCCTGCCAGCCCCAATTCACGGGCACTTGCCGGTTGAGGGCTTTCACAAACCAATTCAGGGTTTACCAGAATTTTTTGAAGCAGCAGCATCTGTTTTAATTAATTAGATTTTATTAAATCTATAAACGTTAATATTCAAATGGAGATTTTGATGTACAAGAAAAAAGTGGCCGTTGCTGGAATGGTGCTTGGTTTTGCGGGCGCAGCGCTGGCCCAGTCAAGCGTGACAATCTACGGCATCGGCGATGCTTTCATAGGCCAAAAAAGCACCGGAACGGGCGCTACCAAGGTCAACAGGAACGTCATTGACAGTGACGGCCTGTTAAACTCTCGCTGGGGTCTACGCGGCTCTGAGAGCCTTGGTGGCGGGCTGAAAGCCGAGTTCCAGCTTGAAAGTCTGTTCGATATCAGCAACGGCGCGGTGACCCAGGTCACGTCGGCCCCCACAGCGCTCAATCCGCAGCTCTTCAGCAGCCAGGCATGGGTTGGCCTCAACGGCGGATTCGGCAACATCAAGCTGGGCCGTCAGGTTTCGCCCTTCCACTCGTTTGTGGGCCTGACCAACAACCTCTACGATGCGACGGCGTTCTCGACCACTGGTAACGTCTGGGGCACCGGCAGCCTGCCCAACTACATTGGCCGTTTTGACAATTCCGTGAGTTATGAGTCACCGGTATTTAGCGGCGTCAGCGGCAAGGTGGCCGTTGGCTTTGGCGAGAACAAAACCGTCGCCCTGTCTGCCACCAAAAACACCAGCCTGAACATCAAATATGAGCAAGGACCGGCTGTGCTGGGCTATAGCTTCCAAAGCCAAAGTGCCCAGGCTCCGGCTTTTGAGATCAAATACAACATGGTGGCCGGCGCCTACAACTTTGGTGTGGCCCGTGTGGTGGGTGCCATTAACCGCGCCAGGCGCGACACCACCAAGGACGACGAATGGCAGCTTGGCGTTAGCGTGCCGTTTGGTGCTTTCTCTGTTGCAGCAGGCTACGCCAATTCAAAGGGTACGGTCAACGGCGCAGCAGGCAACACGGGCACCGGCGTAGCCTTGCTGGGCACCTATGACATGTCCAAGCGCACCCGACTTTATATCGGCCTGCGCAAGACCACCGCCAAGGGCCCCACCGGCACCATCACCAACGAAACCCAGACCACCGGGCTGGGCATTCTGCACCGGTTTTGATGGCCGGGTGGTCTGAGCGCTTCGCGGCGTTCATGCCACTTTCTGCGTCCAGCCGCACTCAAGAAAACCCCTAAAGCCTTGACGCGTTGGGGAGTCAAAACAGGAGACTCGTTATGAAAACCGCAATCGCCTCCCCGGTTCGCCATGCGCTATTGCTGGCTGCAGGTCTGGGTCTGGCTTTTGCCATTGGCCCGGCTTCTGCGCAAATCTATCCGGCAAAAACCATCACACTTTATGTTGGCTTTCCGTAAGGCGGCGCGGCCGACACCGTAGCGCGCGTGCTGGCTGACGAGATGTCCAAACAACTGCGTCAGCCGGTTCTGGTGGACAACAAGAGCGGCGCATCTGGCAACATTGCTACCCAGACGGTGCTGGAGAACGCTCCCGACGGCTACTCACTGCTGTTTGCGGCAATTCACCTGGCCACCAACCCGGCGCTTGCTGGCGTTAAATATGACCCGCGCAAAGACCTGACCATGGTCTCGCAAGTCACCAGCGTGCCGGTCGTGATGCTGGCATCGAATGCCAGCGGCCTGGTCACGCCCAATGACGTGCAGATGGCGGCCAGAAAAACGGCTGGAGGGCTCAGGGCTGGATCCGGCGGTGTGGGCACCTCATCACATCTGGCGCTGGAACTGTTCAAGCGCTCGATGAACGCGCCCATGCTGCACGTTCCGTATTCTGGTGGTGCCCCGGCCAACCAGGCTCTGGTCAGCGGCCAGATCGGCGTGATGTTCGACCTGATGTCGGGCAGCCTGAAAACGCTGGTCGATACCGGCAAGGTCAAGCCTCTGGCAGTAATGCAAAACCGTCCGGTTTCGGCCCTGCCCAGCGTCAAGAGCGCCGGCGAGCTGGGCCTTCCTTCAGCCACCTACATCCGCAGCTGGCAGGGCATTGCCGTGAAGAGCGGCACACCAAAACCCGCAGTGGATCAGCTGCACCAGGCGGTGGTGGCCGCAGCATCATCTCCGGCCTTTCGCGCCCGCATGCAAGTGCTGGGATCGGAAGTGCTCACCAGTGGCACACCAGACGACTTTCAAGCCCACTACGTGCGCGAGCTGACGCGCTGGGCGACGCTTGTGAAAGCGGCGAATATTGTGGCGGAGTAGCTTTTTTTGGCTGGCACTTTCCCAGTTGTTCCAAAAATACCTAAGAAATTCAGACCACCCTGAACTGGTTCAATGCAAGGTTAGCAAACCATCAATCATCTACCCTGCTCCGGGATGACTTGATTTCAGAGCGCTGGCTTTTACCCTCCAGCCGTCTTTGCTTTGAGCCGTAGCTGGGCTTGGTGGCGCGTCTGGGTTTGGGGGGCGTGGCTACGGCGTCGACGACTTCCTGCAGGCGGACCAGCGCGCCGCTGCGGTTCATTTCCTGGGTGCGGTGTTGTTGCGATTTGATGACCAGCACACCTTCGAGCGTGATGCGGCTGTCGTTCAGGCTTAAAAGGCGTTCCTTGACCGTATCTGGCAATGACGAGGCCCGGATATCAAAGCGTAAATGAATGGCACTGGAGACCTTGTTGACGTTTTGCCCACCCGCACCCTGTGCGCGAATGGCGCTGAACTCGACTTCACGCTCGTCTATGGGGAACCGGCTTGAGGTGGTCATGACTTGCTGCCTGTTGGGCTGAATCAGGCGGCGCTGGTCATGTCGGCCAGTGCGGCAATGGCGTAGGCGTAGCCCTTGACACCAAAACCGGCCATCACGGCTTTGGCCACCGGTGAAATATAGGAGTGGTGGCGAAAGGCTTCGCGTGCATGCACATTGCTGATGTGCAGCTCAATCAGCGTCACACCTGCGCCCTTGATGGCGTCATGCAAAGCCACGCTGGTGTGGGTGTAGGCACCTGCATTGAGGATGACCCCGGACAGCGTACCTGCAGCCTGCGCCCGTCCGGCCTCATGAATCGCGTCAATCAGCACGCCCTCGTGGTTGCTTTGACGAAAGTCGAGCCTGAGGCTGTGCGCATCACACGCGGCGCTGCACAAGGCCTCGACATCGGCCAGGGTTTGCGCACCGTACACGGCAGGCTCGCGGGTGCCGAGCAGGTTGAGGTTGGGGCCGTTCAAGACCAGCACGGTTTTCATGAGGGTATCTTTCCAGACAAACTTGGTTGCGTCATATCACCCTATTTTCGCACCACGCCTGACCGCTGCAGAGGGCGTCACAAGCCGAACTGTCGAGCCAGGACGGACAGCGCTACGCCACCAGGCGTATCGCAGCTAGAAGTGTTGCTTCAGCGTTTGTTTGGTTGCTCACTCAGCGTCAAACTGGTCCGGATTTTTACCTTGAACACCCGCATAAAACGCCTTGATGGCAAGCATGTCTGCCTCTATGTCGCCGGTGGTCTGAAAGATCGGCCCCAGACCGCCAACTTTCTTGTTGTAATCCAGGTAGGCCATCACGATAGGTACACCCGCACCCTCGGCGATGTAGTAAAAGCCGGTTTTCCAGTAGCGCGTGTTGCGACGCGTGCCTTCTGGCGGCACGATTAGCTGGAGTGGTCCTGTCGCCTGGATGATGGCAGCGCTGGACGCAGCCACGAGATTGTTGTTTTGCGAGCGGTCCACCGGTATGCCGCCCAGCCACATCATCACGGTGCGAAACGGCGGTTTGAAAAGGGACGATTTGCCCATCCAATAGACATTCAGCCGCAATACAAAAGCCACCATCAGGGTGTAAGGCAAGTCCCAGTTGCTGGTGTGGGGCGCGGCAATCAGCACACTTTTAGCCGCACCCGGTGGCAAACTGCCGACGACTTTCCAGCCCGTCAGGCGCAAAAAACCAATCGACAGCCAGCGCAATAAGGTGTTGACAACCGGCGTGTCAAAAATAGTGTGATGCATGAAAAAATCAGGAAAAAAATGCGGGGGAAACCGAAACACTGGGCGTGTTGACTCGGGCAGAAACATTAGCGCGCAGGTATCGTGATTGCAAATGCTTACGACAGGACAAGGCCGTGTTGTGACCCCGCCGAAAGCCGGGGTTCAGGGTCAGACCCGCCCCGGATCCAGGGGTTTCAGACTGCCTGGCGCGTACGCATGATGTCGGGTGAGCTGACCGCTACATCAGCGTTTTGCGCGCGGTGGCGCAAGGCGTGCTCCATCACCACCAGTGCCAGCATGGCCTCGGCAATCGGCGTGGCGCGTATGCCGACGCAAGGGTCATGACGGCCCTTGGTGATCACCTCGGCAGGCTGGCCGCTGGTATCAATCGACAGGCGTGGCGAGGTGATGGAACTGGTCGGTTTGATGGCTATCGAGACCTCCAGGTCCTGCCCGGTGCTGATGCCGCCCAGCACGCCCCCCGCGTTATTGGACAGGAAGCCGTCGGGCGACAGGCCATCACCATGGGTGGTGCCACGCTGCGACACGCTGGCAAAACCGGCACCGATCTCAACGCCCTTGACCGCATTGATGCCCATCATGGCAAAAGCAATGTCGGCATCGAGCTTGTCATACAGCGGCGCGCCCAGACCCACAGGCACGCCAAAGGCCACAACGCGGATACGCGCACCGCACGAGTCCTGCGCACGGCGCAACGCGTCCATGTAGGTTTCAAGGCCAGCGGTATCAGCCACCGGGGCGAAAAACGGGTTATGGGCGACATGCGCCCAGGATTCAAACGGAATCACCACGTCGCCAATTTGCGTCATGCAGCCGCGAAAGGTGATGCCATATTTTTCAAACAGCCATTTTTTGGCCACAGCACCGGCAGCCACCATGGGCGCAGTCATGCGGGCCGAAGAGCGGCCACCCCCGCGCGGGTCGCGCAGGCCGTATTTGTGCAGATAGGTGTAGTCCGCGTGGCCAGGGCGAAAGGTGTCCAGGATATCGCCGTAGTCCTTGCTGCGCTGGTCGGTGTTTTTAATCAAGAGGCAAATCGGAGTGCCGGTGGTCTTGCCCTCGTACACGCCAGACAAAATCTCGACGGCGTCCGGCTCATTGCGCTGGGTGACATGGCGGCTGGTACCGGGACGGCGGCGGTCCAGGTCGTGCTGGATGTCTGCTTCACTGAGCAGCATGCCGGGCGGGCAGCCGTCAATCACACAGCCGATGGCCGGGCCGTGGGATTCACCGAAGTTGGTGACTGCGAAGAGATTGCCAAGGGTGCTGCCACTCATGGTTTGTTTACTGGCTTGAGTTTCACGTTTGTTCCGGTTCAAAAACGTCTTGCAGTGTACGCAGCATTTTGGTCAATGTAATTTTTTGAATCGTGCCTACTTTTTTCACCAGCCGCGATTTGTCAAGTGTGCGAATCTGGTCGAGCAACATCAGCCCGGTTTTACCCTGAAAAGTCAGCGGCACACGAAACCCCGCTGCTCGCGAGCCAGTGGTCATGGGCACAACAATGACCGTTCGTAAATGCAGGTTCATTTCAATCGGCGAGACCACCACACAGAGCCGGGTTTTTTGAATTTCACTGCCAACCGTCGGGTCAAGCGCCGCCAGCCACACATCACCCGTACTGACCTGCAATGGTGTCACCAGGTCAGATCCGTATCGCCTTCGTTGCTGAATTCTGGCCAAACCAGCTTGTCGTCACACGCGTGCGCGACACGCTGACTGTCACTGGCCCAACCTTCGCGCGGGTGGCGTTTGACAGGACGAATTTCAATGATGCCATTTTTGACCTGCATATCGGCAACGTCCTCAAATCCGGCTTGGATCAGAAACGGCTTGGGAATCAAAACTCCTTGGGAATTACCCATTTTCCGGATGGCAACCTGCATCGTGAAACCTCTTTTAAAGTACTAACAATGTTATCACAAATACAGGTCACCTCACGCCATTCATGGGGACAAGCCGGTATGCCCTCCATCAGCCGCATACCTGTGCCGTAGAGCAAGCGCGCCAGCAAAGCAGTCACACCCTCCATCATTGCAAGCAGTCCGGCGACTTCATCTTTGGTTAATACTGAAGGGATGCGACGCACCTGGGTGGGCCGATTGATGTCGGTCAGCCACGGTAAATCTTCTTCCAGTACCTCACGCTATAAAAACAGCAGTGCACTCAAGGTTTGGTTGTGCGTTGATGCAGATACCTTGCGTTCAGTGGCAAGCATGGTTAAAAAAGCCTCAACCTGTTTGGCCCCAATGTCGCGCGGATGCGTCATCTTGCCATTGCGGCCATGCCAGCGGATAAAAAAACGGACCCAGTACAGGTAGGTTTTTTCAGTACTCAGGCTATAGTGAAGGTAACGGATCCGCTCCCTGACCTGGTCAAGCAAGCGTAAAGATTGCAAAGGCGGATTGCGGGGTTTCATGGTGCTTTTACAACTGTATAAAATTACAGTTTAATACCTTGAAACCCAGCAGGCAAGCCAATTTCAGGAGTTTTTGATGTCCAGATTATGTTGCAGCGTCATTTTTATACCGCAGGTCTTGCGGTATACATTACGTTAGCCGTCAACAAATAGCCCACATAAAGAAGAACTAAAATGTCTACTAATTTAACGCTAATCAAATACCGACTAGGCAGCAATGGTCACCCTCTAGAGGATAGCGGCGAAGTCATTGCATCGTCATTTATCAGCGCAGAATTATTTTCTGAATTAGTGGAAATTGCGCCGCTTGCAACCCTGGATATCTACGAAGAAGAAGGCTCTGATGAATATTCAAATACGGAGTGCCTCCACAATGAGAAGATACCGGAGATTTTGGCGTTTGTTAAAGCAAAATTTATTAACCTATTTGAAGAAAAAAAGTCATCGATCTTTGAAAACAACGACAATGAATTAGATGATTTAATATCAAAATTCAGGTCAATTACGAATTTATATCAATTATTGGAAATAAAAAATATAAAGTATATGAACGATGTCACAGCAATCATTAAACGGAGTTGATTTCCATGAGTTCAAATAAGGGGAAAGATGGCGAACTCCGCACAATAATTGTTATTGCAAATATCGGTATCAGTGAAGATGGCGTTGATTTTACAAGACCAACAACAACAAACACCGCAGATCAAGGTGCTGATATTTTCATGACCCACCCATCGGGATTTTTGAATAAATTCTCTGATATTTCAGACAGTAAGTTACCACCGCTACAATCGGAAGACATTAATAATCCACAGCCTACTGCGGAAAAATCAAGAATTGATGTCAAGACTACTGACAAAAAACTTCAAAAAGACACTGTTCAAAAATTTATTGCTGATTGTGCCAATCATCCAAACTGTCGCGGACAAATTTTAATGGGTGGCGCAGATCTCACTGGGCCTGGGCACAAGGTGTTCGAAGCGGCACAGGAAAGTTTTTCCAAGAAAGGCAAGATATTGCTGTATGTGAAAAATGAAGGCATAAAAAAACTTGAGGCGTATTACAAACCTCAAATTGAAGGCAATTCAGAGGGGAAATGATAATTTCCTGTTTTTTTAAAACGTTCTGTCGGCTAACAAATCATTCCAGCGGACTGGCTGCGCCAGCCGCTGAATTCAAACGTTCGACTGCAATTGCTTAGTGTTTTAGGCTTGCTGTTATGTAGTCCACAGGATACAATCCTGCGATGTTTGTGCAAACAACCAAAGTCTATTTAGATTGGATTAATTCCCTGAATGACCGAGCGGGTCGTGCACGAATTCAAGTTCGCGTCGATAGACTCATTCACGGAAATCCGGGACAGCATAGGGCTCTGACTGACGGTATTTGTGAGTTGAAGATCAACTTCGGACCAGGA
>JBBRMH010000028.1:0-29097 GCA_038230935.1 Burkholderiales bacterium
TGTTTTTTGACCCGCAGACGCACACAGCGCGCGGTGTGCGCATGGAAACCGTCATCAATGGCCTGCACCGTGCCTGCGTTGATGCGCAAGAAGAGCTGGGCATCACGGCATCGCTCATCCTGTGCTTTTTGCGCCATCTGAGTGAAGACGAAGCCTTTGAAACGCTGGAGCAGGCGCTGCCCTTCAGGGACAAGATCATCGGCATCGGGCTGGACTCCGGCGAGGTCGGCAACCCGCCCGAAAAGTTCGCCCGCGTGTTTGCGCGTTGCCGTGACCTGGGTTTTCACCTGGTCGCACATGCAGGTGAAGAAGGCCCGCCCGCGTACATCTGGACGGCGCTGGACGTGCTCAAGGTCGAGCGCATAGACCACGGTGTGCAGGCCATCAAGGACGCAGCGCTGATGCAGCGACTGGCCGCCGACCGCATCGCACTCACGGTGTGCCCGCTGTCCAACCTCAAGCTGTGCGTGTTCCCCGATCTGGCCAGCCACAACCTGCGCCAGCTGCTGGACGCAGGGCTGGCCGCTACCGTCAATTCAGACGACCCGGCTTACTTTGGTGGCTACATGAACGACAACTTCCTGCAAACGTTTGCCGCCACTGACATGACGGCGCAGCATGCGTACGCGCTGGCGCGCAACAGCTTTGAGGCGAGCTTTGCGCAGTCATCCGCCAAGTCCGGCTACATCGACCGGCTGGACGCGTGCTTTGAAGGGTTTCGTTGACACATCATTCTCTGACCGCTATTAAATAGATAGCTGCTAGCGCAGGTAATGCATGGGCCAGAAGGCTTTTTAATCTTAAATCTGTTAACTGCTGATCCACCTGAAAATTCTCAAGTGAACCTGCCTTCGCCTTGTCAGGATTTGCAGTGACAAGCCCCTATTTAAAGCAACAAGCGGCGTATATCCTGTATATACTTATGGTTTTAAGGAGAACATTTTCATGCTGACCCGTGTTTTCAAAAGTGGCAATTCGCTGGCCATGCGCATCCCCAAAGAACTCGGTTTTGTCGATGCCGCGCAAGACGTGGAAGTCGAACGCGTGGGCAACACCCTGGTGGTGCGCCCGGTGGTGCAACAAACCCTGGCTGACCTGGGCGAGATTTTTGCGTCGTTCAGCCCCAGCTTCATGGCCGAAGGTCGGGAATTTCATGAAGAAAAAGAGCGCGACTGGACGGGTGTTTTCGGCCCTGCCAAGCCGGATTGAGCCATGCGCTACATGCTCGACACCAACATCTGCATTTACATCACCAAAAGCCATCCGCCCCAGGTATTGCGTCGCCTGGAGACCTTGACGCAAGGCAGTGCTGTCATGTCGGTGGTGACCTACGCTGAATTACGTGCCGGGCTGGAGATGCAAGCGAATAACCGCGCACAAGACGAGCGCGTGCTCAAACTGCTGAGCCAGCGTATCCCGGTGCTGCCGTTGGATGCCGCTGCTGCCGAAAGCTACGGCCTGCTGCGCGCCGCCGTACGCCAGCGCAACCGCAGCGCCATGGACCGCCTGATAGCCGCCCACGCTGTGAGTGTTGGCCTGACCCTGGTGACCAACAACGAGGCCGATTTCAAAGACTACCCCGGCCTGGTGGTTGAAAACTGGGCGCAGCCTGACTGAAAGAGCCTGCCAAACTATGAGCACTTGAGCAGTTAAAATCCTGTGTCTGCCAGCGCGCCGTCCCGACGCAGAGCAGTTTTGAATACCTCGGGGCCATGTCGAGGACTACCATGTACAAAAACCTCACGGCCCCGCCCTTTGCGGCATGGGGTGCCGCATGAGTTATCAGGTCAAGGAAATTTTTTATACCCTGCAGGGCGAAGGTGCCAATGCGGGCCGACCTGCGGTTTTCTGCCGGTTTGCAGGCTGCAATTTATGGTCAGGCCGTGAGCAGGACCGTGCCACGGCAGTCTGCCAGTTTTGCGACACCGACTTTGTAGGCACTGACGGCACGCTGGGTGGTAAATTTGCAACTGCCGATGCATTGGCTGACCAAATCGAGACGCAATGGCCGAATCTGGATAAAGCTCACCGCTTTGTCGTGCTGACCGGGGGCGAGCCCTTGCTGCAGGTGGACACTGCACTGGTTGCCGCCCTGCACGCACGCGGCTTTCACATCGCGGTCGAGACCAATGGCACGATAGCCGCGCCTGCGGGCATTGACTGGATTTGTGTCAGCCCCAAAGCAGGTAGCCGCTGGGTGCAGCGCGAGGGCCATGAGTTGAAAGTGGTCTGGCCACAGCCTGGCCTTGACCTAGAAGCGCTGGAGGCCGCAGCCTTTACGCACCGCTATCTGCAGCCCATGGACAACATTCTGCAGGCCGACAACATACGGCACTGTATTGCCCTGTGCATGCAGCGCCCAGCCTGGCGTTTGAGCCTGCAAACCCACAAGATGACGGGGATTCGATGAGCCAAGAAGCCATGCACTCAGCAACCGTTGTACCCGGACGTTTCGCAATCAGCCAGAAGTTCTTTTTTGACGCCGCGCATACACTCAACCGCGCGATAGAAACCGACAGCAGCCGCCGCATTCACGGCCACAGTTACAACGCCGAGGTCACCGTGTCAGGCCAGCGCGACCCGCAAACCGGCATGGTAGTAGACCTGGGGCTGGTGCGCCTGGCCATTGAGCACTTGCGCCCCCAGCTAGACCACCGCATGCTGGACGACGTTGCCGGGCTCGGCCCCGCTACGCTGGAAAACCTGTGCGCCTTTATATGGCGTGCGCTGATCCCCAGTCTGCCGGGCTTGTCGGGCGTGCGTGTATGGCGTGACTCGGTGGGCGACAGCTGCACCCTGCACGGCCACCCTGACGCGCCATAGTTGTCATGCAGCAAGGCGTATGCCGACGGCGCGGCACCCGGTTAGGCTAGCGGCATGAAAGCTTACCGCGCCTCTGTCCTGTATTTTTCTGGCCGCCAGGCTGTATTGGAGCAGGACGGCCTGCTGGTGGTGGGGCCGGACGCATTGGGCCGCCAGACTGTGCTGGCCATGGGCAGCTACCAGACACAGGCACCGCTCTACCCAGATTTGCCCGTTGAGCATTTTCCAGGCCGCATCATTGCGCCGGGTTTTGTCGATATGCACATCCATTACCCGCAACTGGACGTGATCGGCTCGCCCGCCGAGGGTTTGCTGCCGTGGCTTGAGAATTACACCTTTCCACATGAAAAACGCTTCTCGGCCCGCGAATACAATGCACAGTCAGCTCCTTTTTTTATAGCAGAGCTGCTTCGCCATGGCGTGACCACGGCGCTGGCGTTTGCCACGTCACATCCCGAATCGGTCGATGCCCTGCTGGGCGAAGCGCAAAAGCGCGGCATGCGGATGATCGCTGGCAAGGTGCTGATGGACCAGAACGCGCCCGACGGGGTACGTGACAACACCGAGCAAAGCCTGCGCGACACCGAGGCGCTGATCAGCAAATGGCATGGTGTGGATCGCCTGGGCTACGCCATCACACCGCGTTTTGTGCCCAGCTGCAGCGCCGCGCAACTGCACGGCGCAGGCGAGCTGGCCGCACAATATCCGGACGTGTGGATTCAATCCCATGTCGCCGAGAACGCTGGCGAGATCGCCTGGGTACGCGAGCTGTACCCCGAGGCGCGCAGCTACCTGAGCGTGTATGAACAATTTGGCCTGCTCCGGCCCCGTGCGGTGTATGCGCACTGTATTCATATTGACGAGGAAGACCGTGCGTTGATGCGGGCCACCGGTACAACTGCTGCCGTCAGCCCCACCAGCAACCTTTTTTTAGGCAGCGGCTTTTTTGATTACGTGAATGCCGACCGTGCGGGCTTTCTGTATGGGCTGGCCAGCGATGTGGGCGGCGGCACGTCGTTCAGCCCGTTTCACACCATGCTGGCCGCGTATTACGTCGGGCGTGAAGGGCAAACCAAGCCCGGCGTGTCGCTTAAGCCCCAGCAGCTGTGGTGGCAGCACACGGCGGGTGCCGCCCAGGCGCTTGGACTGGACGGCGTGGTGGGTAACCTGGTGCCCGGTTGTGAAGCGGATTTTGTGGTGCTCAACCCCCAGGCCACACCGCTGCTGGCGCGCAAGACAGCCCAGGCTGGCAATCTGGACGAGCTGCTGTTTGCGCTGATTGTTCTGGGGGATGACCGGGTGATTCAACAGACCGTTATTTCCGGGTTGAACAGTGCCTGAAGCCAGCAAAAAAAAGAGCTACCTGCTACTGAATAAATAGCAGACCATTTGATTTCAAACGCTATTTATCAAGCTTTTTCTCTTTCAGATAAGCGGCCAGCCCACAGTAGCCGTCTTTGAAAAGAATGGCGCTCTCTACTTTGGCGGGAAGCAGCTTTTCCTTGAGCTCGGCAGCCGCCTGATTGCCTTGAGACTGGCGGATAAATCCAATCGTCTGTTCAAATTTTGACACGACCGATTTGCAGGGGTCGCTGGCCTGAAAATTGGGCGTCAGCGCGGCCAGATTGCCTTGCGCAGGCGCTTGTGGCCAACAAACAGCCAGGGCAACCGCAGTGCCCAGCGGTACGGTCGAAAACACACGTTTGAATGCCATTGCACTGACCGATCTGATGGGCTTCATGAGTACTCCCTGCTTTCCCGGACTGGAAAGCATGAATCATTCCAGGTGTCGCGTCAAGCGGCACTGGACGCGACACAAGATCAATCGGGCTGATGAAACATTGCGGATCAGGCATTTCGCGTATTTCCCGGTGTGGTGCGTGCTGTGGCGACACCCGCTGCCTACAATGCGCACAGGAGAAAATGATGAGCATCAAAAGCGACAAATGGATACGGCACATGGCCCAGACCACCGGCATGATCGAGCCGTTTGAGCCTGGGCAGATTCGCCAGCGCGCGTCTGGCGGCGCAGGCGGTGGGATTGAAAAAATTATCAGCTACGGCACCAGCAGCTACGGCTACGACATCCGCTGCGCACCCGAGTTCAAGGTGTTCACCAACATCCACAGCACGGTGGTGGACCCGAAGAACTTCGACGAGAAAAGCTTTGTTGATTTTTCAGGCGACAGCTGCATCATCCCGCCCAACAGTTTTGCACTGGCCCGCACGCTCGAATACTTTCGCATTCCGCGCAATGTGCTGACGATTTGCCTGGGCAAAAGCACCTATGCACGCTGCGGCATCATCGTCAACGTGACGCCGTTCGAGCCCGAGTGGGAAGGCTATGTGACGCTGGAGTTTTCAAACACCACGCCGCTGCCCGCCAAAATTTATGCCGGCGAAGGCTGTGCACAGGTGCTGTTTTTTGAGAGCGACCCGGACGATGTGTGTGAGGTCAGCTACAAAGACCGTGGCGGCAAGTACCAGGGGCAGGTGGGTGTGACCTTGCCGAAGGCTTGAGGATGGATAAATAAATTGCATGCGAGCATAAGCCTGGCGTTGGCACTGGGTTTTTGTGGCGCAAACCAGAGCGAGTCTGCTACGCTTTAAGCCCTCATCATTGTTTGAAAGACGCATCATGATCAAACCGATTCCCACCAGTGTCAACTTGCAGGAACAACTCGTCAGTGACATCAAATCCGTTATTTCAGAAGCCGAAGACATGCTGGGCGCCACGGCTGACCAGACAGGCGAGAAAATTGTCAACTTGCGTGTGCGCATTGAAACGCGCCTGCGCGATGCACGGCGGCGTTTGAGCGAAGCCGAGGAGTTGCTGGTGGAGAAAACCAAGGCCGCTGCACACGCTACAGATGATTACGTACACGACTCCCCCTGGATTGCAGTAGGCGTTGCTGCTGGCGTGGGGGTGCTGGTGGGCCTGATGATAGGTCGGCGCTGAAGCTGCCTTCAGTAACAGTAGCTCTGGTTTTCTGGCTTAAGCGTCTCGTTGCAACGCCACCCGTGCAGCCGCCAGATCCCAGCCTGCCCAGCCACAACTTTTGAACAGCACCGGCCCGGCGGATGGGCGTGTGCCATGACGCACCACGTCAGCCAGCGTGGCAAAGCTTGTGACATCCAGCCCGGCCTGCAGCAAGTCACCCGCTTCGTGCACGGCATCCCGAGTATCTAAAAAAACGCTGCCGTGCGTGGCAACATGACGACAGAGGAGGGCGCTCAGCTCCACCATTTTCGGGGTAAAAGCACCGACCGCACCTATAAAACCATCATGGCGCGGTAACGTGTCCAGCACCACGCCGCTGGCAGGCGTACAGGTCACCGCCAGTGGACAGTTGGCAAGCGCTGCGTTGGCGTCCGTCACGACGTCAGCCTGCAGGCCCAAAGAGCGGGCATGAGCGGCAAGTGCCTGGGCACTGGTGGGGCTGCGCGAGGCCACCATGACGCGTTTGACGTCGAGCACTTCTGCAAACGCGTCCAAGTGCGCTTTTCCCTGCACGCCTGCTCCGACGATCAGCAGTGGCCCTTTCGGGCAGCTGGCCAGACGTTGTGCTGCCAGCACCGTCACAGCAGCCGTGCGGCGCGCCGTGACGGTGGGGCCGTCCAGGACCAGTTTGCGCTGGCCGGTAGCCACGTCAAACACCACCACATCGCCCTGGATGATGGGCAGCGCCGTGCCAGCGTTGGCAGGCGTGAAGGTGATCAGTTTGGTCATGGCGACCTGGCCGTCCAGCGCAGGCATGACAAACAGGCTGCCACCGCCTGCAAGGGGCTGTACCTGTCGTGTGGGCACCTGCACACTGGCGTCTGCCAGCAGCAACGCCAGCTCGCGGACCAGCAATGTGTAGGGCAGACGGGCCGCTGTGTGTTGAGCGTTCAGCAGGGCAGGCGCGGTTAACTGGGCATCGGTCATAGACGGATATTAAGGCTCAAAACTGAAGGGATGCGTTTTTATCCTACAGCGTTACAGGCCAAGCACTGAAGGTCTTTTGGCCACTGTTATTTAGCATCAAACCCAGCATTCAGCCATGCATTGCCTGATCTGATTTAAAGCATAGCGCACTGCGTCCACCTTGCCAGCCCACCTTGAAAGCCCACCATGTTTTCTGACCATCTCCAAAAAATTGACCAAGCACCTCGTAAAACCCTGCTGTTGGTCGCAGCTGGCCTGGTGATTGTCTGCCA
Source organism: Burkholderiales bacterium (assembly GCA_038230935.1). Taxonomy (GTDB): domain Bacteria; phylum Pseudomonadota; class Gammaproteobacteria; order Burkholderiales; family Burkholderiaceae_C; genus Polaromonas. The sequence goes on from JBBRMH010000028.1 coordinate 7,024, forward strand.
ATTGGTGGCCATGGCACTGGTAGCCGGCGAGCAGGTTCAAAAAGCACAGATGCGGGGCGACAGTGACGCATCGCGGCAGGCTGCCATCGCGTCATGCGTTGAAGTCAGCAGGGGTGTGGCGGTCAAAGACTGCTTTAGCCTGGGTAACCCTGAGCTTGAAAGCCGGGGTGACACAGACAATGCCGGAAATTATGGGTCTGGTGGCGTGTCGTCAAGGGGTGGGACTCTTGGCAATTTTGCTGCGCCAGCCGCACTGACCACGCCAAACGCAGCCATGACGCGTTTTACATCCACGTCCTTTATTACCCGATAACGCCTTGCTGTCTGGAAATTGATCAAAGACCATGGCCGCCTGTTTTTTCCGGTTTCACAGTGTTGTTTTGTGGCGAGTAAAACCAGGTGATGGTTTCCTCCTACAAGCAATCGCCCCGCATCGTTCCACACTCAAGCCGTACTTCTTCTCTGGCCTGCATTGCAATTTGTCAATGGTGGGATTCCCGGAGGTGAATTGCAGTCATTGAAATTTTCTTTCGTAACTTGTATCAACTTTTCAGGAGTAAATGATGAACGCATTCAAATTCCCGGTAGCCAAACGCCAGCTCAGCGTGCTGGCTCTTGCCGGTTTCGCAGCACTGTGCAGCACGTCGGTGATGGCGCAGGGCGCGCCTGGCTGGTACGTCGGTGGCAACCTGGGCGGCACCCGGGGTGACTTCAACAACGATGCCCTTAACAAAACACTGACAGGTCAGGGTTTTATCGTCAACTCCACCCGGACAGACAACACCAGCACGGGTGGCAAAGTGTTTGCTGGCTATCAGCTCACGCCCAACTTTGCAGTCGAAGGTGGCTACTTTGATCTGGGACGCTACAACTATGGCTCTACCACCCTGCCGGCTGGTGCCTTTAACGGTACCTCCAAGCCCAGGGGCCTGAACCTTGACCTGGTGGGCATGTTGCCTCTGTCTGACCGGTTCTCGGTGCTTGGCCGCATCGGTGCAGCCTACACCCAAAACAGGGGCAGCTTTTCCAGCACTGGCCTGGTGCCCTTTAACAATTTGAACACGAGCCGCAACGACACCAATTTGAAGGTCGGTCTTGGCGTTCAGTACGCCATCACCGATGCACTGGCGGTGCGCGGCGAAATCGAACGCTACCGTGTCAGCAACCCTGTTCGGAACGTCGGGAATATCGACATGGCTTCAATTGGGCTGGTCTACTACTTCGGTGGAAAAGTCCAGACACCGGTTGCACAGGCTTATGTTCCTGTCGTTTCCTCGCCACCGCCGCCAGCGCCCGTGTATGTAGCCCCGCCACCACCACCGATGATGGCAGCCCCTGCACCAGTTGCAGTCACACCGGCTCCACCACCGCCGCCTGCCTATGTGGCACCAGTTCGTCCAGCCAAACAAGGCCGTAACTGACCTGCCTGGTCATTGATAATGGGGGTGGCGGCCAGGGTGAATCCTGACGCCACCCTTTTTTTTTGAGCCGATCGTGCGGTGTCCTGTCAAGACCACCGGCACGGGTATCCAGGTCTGATGGAGGTTTCTCACTATGCCAAATGATGTGAAAGTCAATAAATTTTTTTCCTGGGCCGGGTCACCGCCGTTTGACAGAGCGCGCCCAGCCTGCGCTTTTTTAGCCAGAGCGTTTGTGCTTGGTGCGATGCTGCCAGGAATCTTTATGGTCCCGATTGCTGCCGCGCAAAGCCTACCCTCCGTGGCCTTGTCAGACCCTGGCGCTGGCGCAGCAGACAACCGGCCTGTTCTGGCAAAGATGGTGAAGGTGGCGAACTTTGGACAGGAAGCATCTACCCCGGAGTCTCAAAAACTGGCAGACTGGGTGGTGGACTCGTCTGACAATAACAGGCTGCCTTTCGCCATTGTTGACAAGGTGAATGCACGGGTTTTCGTTTTTGATGCCCAGGGACAACTCAAGGGTACTACGCCGGTATTACTAGGGCTAGCTGTGGGCGACGACTCTGTTCCCGGTATTGGACAGCGCAAGCTGTCGAGCATTCGGCCTGAGGAGCGAACCACGCCTGCTGGCCGTTTCGTAGCTTCACTGGAGCGTGACATCCATGGGCAGGAAGTTCTCTGGGTAGACTACGAGACTGCCGTTTCACTGCACCCGGTTGTAAAGGGAACGCCCAAGGAGCGGCGTGCAGAACGCCTGGCTTCTGCCTCAGTGCTGGACAAGCGCATCTCTTATGGCTGCATCAATGTGCCAGTCAGCTTCTATGAAAAAGTGGTGAGCCCGACCTTTACCGGAACCAGCGGCATTGTTTACGTGCTGCCGGAAACCCGCCCTGCGAGGGAAGTATTCAGGTCATACGATGTTCAGGACCCGCTGCGACAGCAGGCTTCTGCGGACACAGTGCAGTTGAGTGGCTCAGCCGCCAGATAAAGGCTCAAAGACAAAGACAAAGACAAAGACAAAGACTGGAGCACGCACCATGGGGGTCATCAAGTGGCTGTTTATTGTATTTTTCGCGCTGGCAGTGAGCGCCATTGTTGCCGGACAGGCAGGTTTGCTGCAAGGCAAGGCCCCTGCGGACCTGGGGGTACGGCAAGGCAAACTTAAAAGTCCTTCCATCACAGACAACAGCGTCAGCAGTCAAGCCGACCTTTACGCGGACCATCCCCAGCGCGCGCACGCCAGCATTGCCCCTCTGCCTCTACGTGGCGATGGTCCAGCCACGCTGGTCAGACTCAAAGCCATTGTGGAGGCGATGAATGGCGCAAAGCTTGTCACCACAGCGCCCGACTATCTGTACGCACAGTACACCACCCGGCTGATGAAGTATGTCGATGACGTGGAGTTCTGGTTTGACCCGGGCAACAACGTCATTCAAGTGCGCTCGGCCTCACGCCTGGGGGAAAGCGACCTGGGCGTGAATCGCAAACGCATTGAGGAAGTGCGTGCAGCGCTGGCTGCAGCACCGTGAGTTGGGAATCAAGGGACATTGATGGAAAAACTGATAACCCGAGCCGGCAGTGATGCCAACGACTCAAGGTTTGCGTTTTTCCGGATTTCTGGCATCTTCACCCATGATGAATGAATCGTCCCACGGCACGGCAAACTTCTGGTCAGCCTTGTCGTCCACGATACCCAGGCTGGCACCGAGTTCGTCTATTTTGGCCAGACGTACCTTGCGGTTCTGGTCCAGTTTGGATTGCAGGCTGCTCCGGGCTGCAGCGACTGCCGTCATGTCTATGCCCTGAGGCACATCAGAGCGACTGACCTGATTGCCCGACTGCACCGCGCCAGGTACCACGCCGGCAACTTGCGGCACAGGCTGTGATGGCGGGCGTGCGAGGACAGGCGCAGGCACGGGAGCCGTGTCAGCAGATTGCGACAAGGGCAGCTGGTTTGTCGATGCAGACTCATGACCTGGCGGACGTGCAAATGCCATGTCGCCCAAAAAGGCTGCGCGCAGAGCTTCAAGTGCAGGCAGCTGGCTGGCGCTCAGGACGGCGTACGCCACACCGCACTCTTCAAACAGCTTTTTCTTTAAATCACGGTTGCTGGCCTTCAACCCGCTGCTGCCGGGCACATCGACACAGCCAACGACGCTGCCATCAGAATCACAAATGGTGAAGCTGCAGTACACGCCCTTGAGCAATTCATGTGAATGCTGGCCTTGGGCAGCACTGCGTGGCGACAAAAAACGGAGCACTGGAATTTTTACCAAAACGTGATGGTCAAAAAAACCCCGCTCAAGCCAATGCCAAACGGTGCGCTCCACACCAGTGAACAGGGGTCGCACCCGAAGCTGCCATTGCCCGGGAATCCGGCGCTGGTTCATGGCTATGCGGGCGGACCAGGCCCGGTAACACACCGCGCCCAGCCCCATGCCGGCCAAGGACGCCATCAGGATTGACAAACTGTAAATACCCATCATGCGCGCCTTGTTTTTGGATTCACACAGCACGTGTCAAAATCGCCACCAAAATCGAATGTAATGTAATGTAACAGCAGCTTACAAATGATGGTGTGTGTCTGCGGGCAGGCGAAGTAATTTCAATACCCATACGGCGAGTGCCTGAGCCAGGTGTTCAGACTTCAGCCGAGCGGGCTGGCCAACACCTTGTCAATGCGCTTGCCGTCCAGGTCCACCACCTCGAAATGCCAGCCGGCGCAATCAACCTTCTCGCCTGTGCCAAGAAGGCGGCCTGACACGCTTTGAAGCAGGCCCGCCACGGTGTTGTAGCGCCCCCGGCTTTCCTCAGGCAGCTCGCGGATATCAAGCCTGGCCTTGAGTTCTGATACCGGCATGACGCCATTAATCAGCCAGCTGCCGTCTTCGCGCTGGGTTGCCCAGGCATCGATTTGCGCCCCCGGCTGCAACTCGCCCGTGATGGCCTCCAGCATGTCCATAGGCGTCATCAGGCCCTGCACCACACCGTACTCATCCACCACAAACACAATGCGGGTGGACCTGGCACGAAACTGTTCCAGCAGCTCCATGCCTGTGAGGGTTTCAGGCACAAACACGGCAGCTACCGCATAGGCACCAATGCGGTCAGCCATGGTGGGCGTTGCAGGCGATGAGCCGTGAGCCTGCGCCCTGATTTGCCCGCGCAAGGCCAGCAGCTTGGCCACATTGACCACGCCCACCACATCGTCCAGACCACCGCGGCACACCGGGTACCAGGAGTGGCCAGTCGCCCCGGCCTTGTCAATAGCGTCAGCGACCGTATCAGAGGCATCCAGCCACTCAATATCCGAGCGCGGCAACATCAGGGACGTGAGCAGGCGGTCATCAAGCAGAAAGACGTTTTGCACCATCTGGTGCTCATGCTCCTCGATCAGGCCGGCATCAACGCCTTCTTCCAGGCTGGCGGCAATTTCTTCCTCTGTCACGGCGCGACCTGCCGAGTTGTCAATACGCAAGAGCTTGAGGACCGCCAGCGTACTGAGGGACAGCAGTTTGACAAACGGTTTGGCAGCGCTGGCCACCCACATCATGGGCCGCGACACCAGTCTGGCTACGGGCTCGGGGTACAGTTGCCCAATGCGCTTGGGCACCAGTTCACCAAAGACAATCGTGATGAACGTAATGACGGTCACGACCAGCGCCGTGGCCGAAATATCGGCAGCGCGTGACGCCACACCCAGGGTTTGCAGCCAGGCCGATAAACCGCCGCTAAAGGCCGCATCGCCAATAATGCCGTTGAGTACCCCGATGGATGTGATGCCGACCTGCACTGTCGATAAAAACTGGGTTGGGGTGCCCATCAGGCTCAGCGCAGCCTGTGCGCCCTTGTCACCCGCCTCGGCCATGGCTGTCACCCGCGCCTTGCGGCTCGAAGCAATGGCCATCTCTGACATGGCGAACACGGCATTGAGCAGTGTCAAAAAAGCAATCAGCAAGAAGTCCATACATCCGGGGGCAAAATAAACACATGTCACTTTACTTGATTGGCGACCTGCAGGGTTGCAATGCGCCGTTTCAACGCCTGTTGCAGGCGATTGATTTTTCCCCCAGCCGCGATACCTTGTACCTGCTCGGTGACCTGGTTAACCGCGGACCAGACTCATTGGCTGTGCTGCGCAGTCTGGCCGCCCTGGGAGACGCTGCCCAGTGCCTGTTGGGCAACCACGACCTTCACCTGCTGGCGATGTCTGAAGGCATACGCAAGCCAGGCCGAAAAGACACCGCCCAAGAGGTGCTGCTGGCCCCTGATAGCAAAGCCCTGATCGACTGGCTACGCCACCGTGCGATGGCCATCCATGCCCACGGCTGGCTGATGGTGCATGCCGGTGTACTGCCGCAATGGAGCATGGTGCAAACCATGGCGCTGGCCAGAGAGGTCGAGCAGGTATTGCGCGGGCCTGACCTGAAGATTTTTCTGGCAGACATATATGGCAACACGCCCACCTTGTGGCGTGACGACCTGAAAGGTGCAGACCGTTTGCGTGTGATTGTCAATGCGCTGACCCGGCTTCGCTTTTGTACGCAGCACGGTGAGATGGAGTTCACCAGCAGCGAAGGTGCCAGCGGCGCACCAGCAGGCTATTTGCCGTGGTTTGCCGTCACCCAGCGATTGAGTGCCGCCACGCCGATTGCTTTTGGCCACTGGTCAACCCTCGTCACCGAGGCAGCGAGTCCTGGCGGTTTGAGGCACAACACTTTGCCACTGGACACTGGCTGCGTCTGGGGCGGCTGCCTGACGGCGGCCCGTCTGGGGGAAAAACCTGGGCTGTTCGAGCTGGTGCAGGTGAAGTGTGTGCAAATGCTCAAACCTGATAAACCTGACAAATCCGACAAGACGGGTTAGACCGGTCACAGCCGCGCGTCGTTGCTATCAAGAGCCTGGGTGTTCGCGCCACCTCGAACTTCAAGCTCAAAGTCCGTGAGGCAAGGGCATATGGGTTATCACCGAACCCAGTTTGCCTCGTGCAGCAGCGGATGCTTCATCAGCCCATGCACGTGCAACGCTGGCCGACAGCAGCAGCACGGCAGATGAAAAATAAATCCACATCAGCATCACCACCAGTGAGCCGGCGGCTCCGTAAGCCGACACCACGGCAGCTGTTGATAAATACAAGGCCATCAAATGCTTGCCGACTGCAAACAGCACAGCGCCCACAGAAGCACCCATGACCAGATAACGTAATTGAGGTTTCGGGCCGGCACTCATCCTCATCAGCGCGACAAACAGCGTCACGCAAAAGCCGAACGACACCAGCTCATTGATTAAAAAAGCAATTTTTTCAATCGGCAAATAACTGCCCGCCCAGCCTGACAGCAACCCCAAAAACGTGGACACCACCAGCGATACCAGCAGCAAAAAACCAAAGGCCAGAATATAAGCCACTCCGCGTAGGCGCAGTGACGCGCTGTACCACCACTTTTGCTGGGGCGCCTCGCCGCTGCCTTGCCGCCACAAGCGCTCAAAGGCGTCTTGTAGCTCCGCAAACACGCCCGTCGCGCCAGAGAGTAACAAGCCAAAGGCAAACAGCGAAGCCACAACGCCCTGCGAGGGCTGCTGTGCGCTTGAAATGGCTTGTTGCACCACTTGCGCGCCTTGAGCGCCCACCACACTTCTGATTTGATCGACCAGGCTGATTTCAACAAAGCTGCGGTCCAGCCACCAGCCCAGCACGGCCACCAGCAGCACCAGCAAAGGTGCCAGGCTCAAGATGCCGTAAAACGACATGGCCGCACTCATGCGCATGCCGTCTGCATCAATCCACTGCACGACTGCGCGTTGCAATGGCCGATAAATACGCTTAACGATGAGCAGTAAAGCGTTGCGGGGCAAGGTGGTGCTGTCAGGTTCGCGAACGATCATCAAGACATTATAAGAAAACACTGTCCTGCGCTGACTCGGACGGATTCACTGGCCGATGTAGCCCACTGCTGACGACTGCGTGCACGCCGCCAGACGTTTTTTTCGAGTCTTGGCTGGCGCTGTGGGAAATTCTCAGGCGGCGGTTTTAAACAGCGCTGCGATTTTTTTCTTGGGCTTGATGTTTGCAGATATACCGTTGCGCGCAGGGTTGGCTTTGGCTGCAGCTTCCCAGGCGGGTTGTGAGTCTGGCGCTGCGGTTGACTCGTAAGGACGGTCAAAAAACGGGTCACGTGAGGCGGCTGCCTGCCGGTGTGGTGTGTATTCGCGGCGCTGGCGCAGTTCTGGCCGGTCGGCGCGTTCACGTGTACCAGTGTTTTCGGCCTCGCGGTACATGCGACGGCCATCATTGATGCGGCCCTGTTCACCAAACTTTTCGGCAGTGCGGGGCTGCTCTGAATCGAACTCCATCGGCTCCAGCTCGATTTTGGTTTTGATGAGTTTTTCAATGTCTGCGACCAGCCGCTGGTCGCTGCTGGCCACAAAACTGACCGCCAGGCCTGAAGCACCCGCACGACCGGTACGGCCAATGCGGTGAACGTAATCTTCAGCGTTGAAGGGCACATCAAAGTTGAACACAGCGGGCACGTCCTTGATGTCCAGCCCGCGTGCAGCCACGTCGGTACAGACCAGCAAGTCAACTTCGCCACTTTTAAAAGCTTCCAGCGCCTTGAGGCGTTCGTCCTGGCTTTTGTCGCCGTGCAGGGCTGTGGTTTTCAGGCCTTCTTTTTCAAGTGAGCGGGCCAGCCGTGCGCAGCCGAGTTTGCTGTTGACAAACACAAACGCCTGCTTCATACCGCGTGTTTTCAATACCTGATGCAACGCACGGCGCTTGTCGTCAGCGCCCACGCTGTAGAAGTGTTGCTCAACTGTAGAGGCCGTGGCATTGGAGCGCGCCACCTCAATCGTGACCGGGTCTTGCAGGTAGCTGGATGCCAGACGTTTGATCTCGGGCGAGAACGTGGCTGAAAACAGCAAGGTGATGCGCTGCTTGGGCAGATAACTCAGGATACGCTGCAGGTCAGGCAAAAAACCGATGTCCAGCATGCGGTCGGCCTCGTCAAGCACCACGTATTCGACCTGGTTGAGCACCGTATTCTTGGCTTCAATGTGGTCCAGCAAGCGGCCCGGTGTAGCGACCAGCACTTCAACGCCTGCTTTCAGGGCCAGCGTTTGCGGCTTCATGTCCATACCGCCAAACACCACAGCGCTGCGCAGGTTGGTGTACTTGGCATACAGCTCCACCTGCTCGGCCACCTGCACCGCCAGCTCGCGTGTGGGCAGCAGCACCAGCGCGCGCACCGGGTGACGTGCAGGGGAGGTTGAAGCGTTCTCGTGCTTCATCATGCGCTGCAGCAGGGGCAGGGCAAAAGCGGCGGTTTTGCCGGTACCGGTTTGCGCGGCACCCATGACATCTTTGCCCTGCAGGACGACCGGAATGGCCTGTTCCTGGATGGGTGTCATGGTTTCGTAGCCCATCTCGGCTACGGCGCGGGCCAGCTCAGGGGCTAGCGAAAGATTGGAAAAAGAGGATGTCATTTAGCCCACTATTGTCTCACTTTGGGCTTGACGTGACTGATTAGCGGTGTTGGAGGCGATAGTGCGCTCTTTTGAAGGCCGTTTTTTAGCCTTTTGTTCGCCGCCGCATTTACCGGCATACCCTGGCTAAATCGTTGGTTTCGATTTATTTGCTACTGTTTTTATAGCGTTTAGCCCATGTAAAACCTGCCCTGAAGCCCATTTTTACTATAAATTCCGGGCACTGAAGGTGTCGCAGGACTTGACGCTACCACTGGTGATGCCAGTCTTGAACCAGCGCTGGCGCTGCGCGCTGGTACCGTGGGTAAAGCTTTCCGGCACCACCGCCCCGCCGCTGGAGCGTTGCAGGGCATCGTCGCCGATTTTGGCAGCTGCGTTCATGGCCGATTCGATATCACCACCCTCCAGAATCTGGCGCGACTGGTTGGCGTGGTAGGCCCAGACACCCGCAAAACAGTCGGCCTGCAGTTCCAGCTTGACGCTCAGCACGTTGTAGTCTGCCTTGCTGACCTGGCCGCGCATTTTGTCCACCTTGGCACTGATGCCCAGCAGGTTTTGCACATGGTGCCCGACCTCATGCGCCACGACATAAGCCTGCGCAAACTCGCCAGGCGCACCGAGGCGCTTGGTCAGGGTTTCATAAAACCCCAAGTCAATATAGACCTTCTGGTCAGCCGGACAGTAAAACGGCCCCATGGCCGACTGGCCCTGACCGCAGGCGGTTTGCGTTTCGCCCCGGAACAGCACCAGGCGCGGCTCCTTGTAGGTCGCCCCGCCTTTGGTGAAAACGTCTTTCCAGACATCCTCGGTGTCTGCCAGCACGGTGGATACAAATTTCGCCATGCGGTCGTCAGCAGGCGGGCGGTGCGCGGGTGCCTGTTGCTGCACTTGCGCTGGCGGCGCGCCACCGCTGAGCATGTTGATGATGGTCAGCGGGTTAATGCCAAACACCCAGCCACCGAGTAACGCCACCACAATGGTGCCGATGCCGATGCTGCGCCCGCCCAGAAGACCACCGCCCGAGCCACCGCCGCCCCCATCACGGCGGTCTTCCACGTTGTCTGATTCGCGGTTGCCTTCCCATTTCATGATGGGTACCGCGCTGGATGGGGGGGTGTAGTGAAGGTGTTCATACGCTTATTGTCCGGCAAGCTTGGTTGAAAATGACAGTATGCGCTCTTCACTTCTGAAATCACCCAATCCCCCACCTTCCAGACCCTGCGTATTGCTCACAGGGTTTGACGCTTTCGCAGGCGCAAGCGAGAACCCCAGCTGGCTGGTGGTAAAGGCGCTCGATACAGAGGACATCAATGGTCATGTGGTAGTAGCCGCGCAGCTGCCAACAACGTTCAAAGACGCGCTACCCCTGCTGGAGAGCCTGTTACAGCGCTACCGACCGGTACTGGTGATCTGCACCGGGCAGGCCAGTGGCCGCAGCGCCTTGTCAATTGAGCGCATTGCCATCAACATCAGCGATGCGCGTATTGCCGACAATGCCGGCGATCAACCCGTTGACACGCCGGTGGTACCGGGCGGTCCGGCAGCTTATTTCAGCAGCTTGCCGATCAAGGCCATGCGCCGGGCCATCGAGCAGGGCGGTATCGCTGCAGAGGTCTCGCAAACGGCGGGCACCTTTGTCTGCAACCATGTTTTTTATGGCCTGATGCACGCGCTTGCGACGCAAGATGCTTTCAAACGTACGCGCGGCGGTTTTGTACACGTGCCCAATTTGCCGGGGCAGGGTTTGCCAGACATGCCGCTGGATCAGATGGTGCGTGGCCTGCGGCTGGCTGTTGCCTGCGCACTGACCACATCGGGTGACATCACGCAAAGTGCAGGCGCTGTGAGCTAGTTTTAAATGACACACCATCAGACGGTGGTTCTGCCGGAATCCACCAGTACGGCTGGCCGCAAACGGTTCGGAGCCAGTGCGCCGGCCGAGTCCAGGATCGGGTACGCAATCGAGCAGATGTGCGAGTTGATGCGCTTGAGCTCGCTGATCAGGTCAATGTGCAGCGAGCTGGTCTCCAGGCTTTGCACCGTGTTTGCAGAAAGGCGGCTCAGGTGGGTAGTGGCGTAAGCACGCTCTAGATCCCGAAAGCGTGCTTTTTCTTCCAGCAGTTTTTGCGCGTCGCGCACGCTGCCATTTAAAAATACACTCATGCCCAGTCGCAGGTTGTCTGTCAGTCGCTCATGCAGTTCAGTGATCTCCTGCATGCCGGCTTCTGAAAAATTGCGGCCCGGCCTGATTTTTTTGTCTTCAATGTCGATCAGCACGCGCTCAATGATGTCGCCAATCTGCTCCATGTTGATGACAAAGCTGATGATGTCGGTCCAGCGGCGGCTTTCTTCTTCGGCCAGCGCTTCGCGTGATATTTTGGTCAGGTAATACTTGATGGACGAGTACAGCAAATCGACCGTATCGTCCATTTTGCGCAGGTCTTCAGCCAGCTTGAGGTCGTCTGTTTTGATGACTTCCAGCATGCCGCGCAGCATGGTTTCCACCACATCAGCCTGGTGCAATGCTTCACGCGCGGCACATGAAATCGCCAGTGAAGGGGTCGCCAGCGCCGAGGGGTCCAGGTGGTGCGGACGGCCATTGACGGCGGTTTTAACAGGTTTGGGCAGCAGCTTTTCTACCCAGCGGGCAATCACTGAAACCCAGCCAATAAACACCATACCCACCAACACATTGAAGCCCAGGTGAAACAGCACCACGGCGGCACCCGGATCGCCCAGATACGGGCGCACATAGCGCAGCCACAGCCCGACAAACGGCGCTGCCATCACCACCCCAAACACCTTGAAGAGCAGATTGCCCAAAGGCACCTGCCGCACTTCAATAGCGGAGCGCCCGGTGGTCAGCACGGCCAGCAGGCCACTGCCCAGGTTGGCACCCAGCACCAGGCCCAGCGCCACATCAATCGGGATCACGCCAGACGTGGCCAGCGTAGTCATCAGCAGCACAATCGCCAGGCTCGAATAAGACACCACCGCCAAAAATGCCCCCACCGTGATTTCAAGCAGCAGGTCACTGCTCAAAGAAGACAGCAGCGCCTTGATGGCGGGCGCCTGCGTGAGCACAGCCGTCGATGCCGTGACCAGCCGCAACGCCAGCAGCATCAACCCCAGGCCAATCAGGACGCGGCCAAAGCGTCCCACATGGGTATCTTGCCGCGAGATGAACAGCACCACGCCCACAAAGATGAACAGCGGTGACAGCCATGACAGATCAAACGAGAACACCACTGCCATCAAACTGGTGCCAATGTCGGCCCCCAGCATCACCGCCAATGCCAGCGGCAGTGCCACCAGACCCTGGCCCACAAACGACGACACAATCAGCGAAGTAGCGGTAGATGACTGCACCAGCGCCGTCACGCCGATGCCGGAAATCGCAGCGGTGTAGCGGTTGCTGATGCTGCGCGACAGCACATGCCGCAAATTGGCCCCGAACACCCGCAGGATGCCGGTACGCACCAGATGGGTGCCCCAGACCAGCAGCGCGATGGCTGCCAACAAGTTCAGTAGATGCTTCATAGATATCAGCGTTGACTATACGCTTGCCTGAAGCAGATTGCACCGCTTTGAAAGCGCTGGAGCAGGATTATCTGAGCTTGCCGGAGTTTGCTGAGGCGCCTGTGCCGTTAGCTTTCTGCTGCCACTGGCAGCTGGCTGTCCGTTAACAGCTGGCCAATCCGATTCGGATCCAGACCGGTCAGATCGGTCAAAACACAGTCAGCTTGTGAAAAGTCCTGTCCGCCAGTGGTCGCGCCTGGGGTAGCGATGCAGAAAATGCCTGCGGCTTTGGCAGCAGCAATGCTGACGGGCGTGTCTTCTATGGCCACCACTTCATGCGCTTTCAAACCAAGCTGGGCCAGTGCATACACATACGCATCTGGCGCGGGCTTGACGCGACTGATTTTGTCAATGGTCACGACCGTATCAAAACGGTCCAACGGTAATTTTCCCGCCAGAGCGCGCTGAATGCTGCCCACGTTGTCCAGACTGGTGGAGGTACACCAGGCCAGCTTGATATTGTTCGTCAGGCAAAGCCCAATCAGCGCTGCCACACCCGGGCGGGGCTCCAACGCATCCGAGGCTTCCAGTAACTGGACATAGTGCTGGGTCTTTGCATGGTGAAGGCGTTCAATGGTGGCATTACTGATGCTATGCCGTGCAGGGTCGGCATCGCGAAATTCCCGCATGCGTTCTTGTCCGCCATTGGTTTGCAACAGGCTTTGGTACTGCATCGGGCTCCAGTGCCAGTCAAGACCAGCATCGGCAAAAGCAGCATTGAAAGACTGGCGCTGCAAATCAGAGGTTTCAGCGATGGTGCCAATGGCTCCAAAAATGACCGCTTTCAGGGGGGACATAGAGAACTCCGGTAGGGCCTGCAAGGGGAGAACAGACTGCGTTGGGGGATGAAAATAAAACACGGATAACGCGCCATTCTCAAAGGCACAGAATTCGGCATCAAGAAAGAAACCACCATGGACGGTGTCAGCCATTGGCTATAGCTGAGCTTCTGGCAGCACCATGCCCCGGTGAAACACCCGGTCACCCACGACCTGGGCATGGTCACCCCGGTGCATGGTGCAGCGGTTGTCCCAAATCAGCAAATCATCTGTCTGCCAGCAATGATGAAGCGTGCGATAAGACCGGATTGAATGCCGGTACAGCAATGCAATGATTCGCTCGGCTTGCGGTCTGGTAAAGCCCGTCATGGCCTGGCAGCGCTGCGGCGTGGATAAAAAAAGTGCGGTGCGCCCCGTGATGGGATGAACCTTGAAAAGCGGGTGCCAGGTTTGTGTTGATGTATCAGCCAGCGTATCGGCTGGCAAGCCGGATACCTGATGCAATACCTGCACACCGGCCAGGCGCTGCCTGACGGACGCTGGCAACGTGTCGTAGGCTAAAAACTGGTTTGAAAAAACTGTATCCCCGCCTGCTGCAGGTAACGCTACTGCTCGCAGTGCAGTGTAGGCCGGCGGGCAGGGCACGTAGCTGGTATCGGTATGAAACACGCTTTTCGGCGGAGTGCTGCGCCCGACGTTGCTGACGCAGTTCAACATGCGCTGGTGCGGCACGGGGGTTTCGCCATCTGTAAAAGTCAGTGGACCCAACTGCTTCAGAAAATCTACGAAAGCCGCATCGCGCGCAGTTTGGTCAGCTCTGCCAAAGCGCGCAAATACACCCTTCAGCACCGCCACCCCGCGCCAGCCCAGCCATTGCTTGAGCTGGCTGATCGAGGCGGTGCTGGGCTGTGTGATGTCGAACCCCTGGACAGAAATGCCAAAAGGACGTTGTTCAATGCAATGAGGTGCGGTGTCTGTGTTCAGCAGCATGGATTTGACCTGGAAGTGGCAACGCTACGCGCACTATGGCACAGCGCCTGGATACCAACCGGATAGCGCCATTCTGCGTTGTTCCGCCTGGCGCGGTGATCTCCCTGCCTGATGTCGTTTGGAAAGCAGCTGGCATTCAGCGGGCGCGGCGCACCCGCAGAAGCTCGTCCAGAATCAAACAAACCGCGCCAATGCTGATGGCGCTGTCAGCCACGTTGAAGGCCGGGAAGTGCCAGCCAGCATAGTGAAAGTCCAGAAAGTCCACCACATAGCCGTGCATGGTGCGATCAATCACGTTGCCAATCGCACCACCCAAAATGCAGGCCAGGGCAAAAGAGAATAGTTTTTGTCCGGGGTGCGACTTGAGCATCCAGACAATGAATACCGCAGCGACCACGCCAATACCCGTGAAAAACCAGCGCTGCCAGCCGCCTGCATCGGCCAGAAAAGAAAACGCCGCGCCACTGTTGTGCGCCCGCACCACATTGAAAAAGCGGGTGATGTAGGTCGCATCGCCCAGCTTGTAGTACTGCAGTATCAGCACCTTGGTGAGCTGGTCTGCAATCAGCAGCAACAGCGCCAGACCCAGCCAGGGCAGCATGCCAGCTGACGATTTGGTGAAAGTGGTCCTGGCCATCAGGCAAACTTTCTTGACTCGCCTGTGCCATACAGATTGCTGACGCAGCGACCACAAATAGTGGGGTGCGCTGGGTCGCTACCGACCGTATCCTGGTAATGCCAGCAGCGCTCGCATTTTACGGCTGTACTGGCTTCAGTCCGCACATTCATTACCTCTTCAGCTACTATTTCAATAGCAGAGGTGATGAAGACAAATTTCAGGTCATCGCCCAGACTGGCCAGCACCGCATAGTCGTCTGCGGTGACTTCCAGCCTGACATGGGCCTGCAGCGACGAGCCAACCTTGCCATCTGCACGCAGGGCTTCGATGTCTTTGTTGACGGTATCGCGCAACTCACGAATGCGCGCCCACTTGGCCAGCAGTGCGTCATCTTGCGGCTTGAACGCTGCATAAGTTTCCAGAAAAATCGATTCAGACGTGCCAAACGTTGTCCAGGCCTCTTCTGCCGTGAAGCTTAAAAACGGTGCCATCCAGCGCAGCATGGCATGCGTGATCTGGTGCAGCGCCGTCTGCGCACTGCGCCGCGCCAAGGACTTGGTGCCGGTGGTGTAGAGCCGGTCTTTCAAAATGTCGAGGTAAAACGAGCCTAGGTCTTCACTGCAGTAAATTTGCAGTTTGGAGACCACCGGGTGAAATTCATACAGTTCGTAGTGGCCCAGAATGTCGGCCTGCAACTGCGCTGCACGGCTCAGGGCGTAGCGGTCAATCTCCAGCATGTCTTCAAATGGCACGGCATCTGTGGCGGGGTCAAAGTCACTGACGTTGGCCATCAAAAAGCGCAGCGTGTTGCGAATACGGCGGTAAGCATCGACCACACGCGCCAGGATTTTGTCGTCAATGCCCAGGTCGCCCGAGTAATCGGTCGAGGCGCACCACAAGCGGATGATCTCGGCTCCCAGCTTGCCCGAGACTTCCTGCGGCGCAATCACGTTGCCCTCGCTCTTGCTCATCTTGCGGCCCTTGCCATCAACCGTGAAGCCGTGCGTCAGCAGGCCTTTGTAGGGCGCGCGGTCATACATGGCGCATGACGTCAGCAGGGAGGAGTGAAACCAGCCCCGGTGCTGGTCATGGCCTTCCAGGTACAGGTCTGCCGGCCAGGCCGACTGCGCTGCATGGCTGTGGCGCAGCACGTGGTCGTGGGTGGTGCCCGAGTCAAACCACACGTCCAGAATATCGGTGCTTTTGATGTAATCCGGCGCATCCAGTCCAATGATGGCTTCAGCCGTAGCCCGGCTCCACGCCTCAATACCTTCCTGCTCGACCATATTGGCAGCCTGGTCCATGATTTCCATCGTGCGCGGGTGCAACTCGCCCGTGGCGGTGTGGATGAAGAACGGCAACGGCACGCCCCAGTTGCGCTGGCGGCTGATGCACCAGTCAGGCCTGCCAGCGATCATGTCACGCAAACGACCCTTGCCGTTTTCCGGGTAGAAGCTGGTTTCTTCAATCGCCGCCAGTGCCAGCTGGCGCAGGGTTTGACCGGCTTTGTCCTGGGTAAAGACGCCTTCGCCCTCGTCCATCCGAACAAACCATTGCGCGGCAGCCCGGTAGATCACCGGTGTTTTATGACGCCAGCAGTGCGGGTAGCTGTGAACAATGTCATACGTGGCAAACAGGCGGCTCTGCTCGCGCAGTTTCTCAATCACCAGCGGTGCGGCTTTCCAGATATTCAGGCCGCCGAACAAAGGCAGCGCATCCACATAGCGGCCATTGCCCTGCACCGGGTTCAAGATGTCATCGGTGGCAATGCCATTGGCAACGCAGGAGTTAAAGTCTTCCACGCCGTAAGCGGGGGAAGAGTGGACGATACCGGTGCCGTCATCTGCCGTGGCGTAGTCCGCCAGAAACACCGGGCTCAGGCGCTGGTAACCTGCATCGGCATCGTACAGCGGGTGCATAAAATTGAGCAGCGCCAGGTTTTTGCCTTGCGTGGTGGCCAGCACCGTGCCGCTGAGCTTGTAACGCTCCAGGCACTTTTCAACCAGTGACTCGGCCAGCAACAAAACGCCGCGCTCGGTATCCACCAGTGCGTAGGTCAACTGCGGGTTGAGGTTGAGTGCCTGGTTGGCGGGAATCGTCCAGGCAGTGGTGGTCCAGATCACGGCAAACGCGTCTTTTGCCAGCGTCTGAAGCCCGAATGCAGCGGCCAGTTTTTCTGGCTCTGCGCATTTGAAGCCGACGTCCAGCGTATGCGATTTTTTGTCGGTGTACTCAATTTCAAACTCAGCCAGCGACGAGCCGCAGTCAAAGCACCAGTACACGGGTTTCAGTCCGCGATAGACAAAGCCGCGCTCCATGATGCGTTTGAGCGCCCGGATTTCATTGGCCTCGTTGGCGTAGTCCATCGTGCGGTAGGGGTTGTCCCACTCGCCGAGCACGCCCAGGCGTTTGAAGTCTTCCAGCTGCCCGGCGATTTGTTCTGCAGCAAAGGCCCGGCTTTTGGACTGCACCTCGTCACGGCTTAAATTCCGGCCATGCAGTTTCTCGATGGCGTTTTCAATCGGCAAGCCGTGGCAGTCCCAGCCCGGCACGTAAATCGCGTCCAGGCCCTTGAGCTGGCGCGCCTTGACGATCATATCTTTGAGGATTTTGTTGACAGCGTGGCCGATGTGGATTTTGCCGTTGGCATACGGCGGGCCGTCATGCAGCACAAATTTGACTGCGCCATGGCGTGCATCGCGCAGCTTTTTGTAAATCCCTTTGTCTTCCCACTCTTTGACCCAGCCGGCCTCGCGCTTGGGCAGGTCGCCGCGCATCGGGAAGGGTGTGTCGGGCAGGTTCAGGGTGCTGCGGTAGTCGGTTTTTGCGATTTTTTGCTCGGACATGTGTGTAGATCAAAGGGTAAGCATCGACAGGCTCAGCCCGAACGGGTGCGTTGGGGTCAAAAGGAGATAAGTGGCCGTTCGCCCTGAGCCTGTCGAAGGGCAGCGACCTGCATGACGAGATCGTCTAAATTCGATCGCGCGTGGTCTGGCGGGCCGTCTCGCTGTGCATCGCGGCAAAAAACGCGCGTGTATCACCACAGTCCCTGGCAATGCCTTTTTTAAGCGCATCCAGACCGTCGTACTTCAGCTCATCGTGCAGTTTGTGCAGCAGTTCCACACGAACGATTTTACCGTACGCCCCTTCCAGACCCAAGCTGTCTGGCCACTCCAGGCAATAGGTCTCCAGCAAGACGCGCCCGCCGTTGACATCATCCGGGTCAATTGAGGGGCGAATACCCAGATTGGCCACGCCCGGCAAGGGTTTGCCCGCCAGGCCATGCACCAGCACGGCAAAAATCCCGCTGGCAGCTGGGTTCCAGTGTGAAAACCGCAGGTTGAGCGTGCGAAAACCCAGGTCGCGCCCGAGTTTGCGGCCATGCACCACGTGGCCCGAGATGCTGTACGGTCGTCCCAACAGGCTGGCGGCCTGCGCCATGTCCCCTCCGGCCAATGCCTGCCGCACGGCGGAGCTGGAGACCCGGGTGCTCTGCACTTCATAGCTGTTCATGCGGGCGACATCAAAACCTGCCGTTGGGCCCGCAGCATCGAGCATGGCGTAACCACCCGCACGTTTGGCGCCAAACCGGAAATCGTCACCCACCAGCACATACCGGGCACCCAGACCGCGTACCAGTACCTCATCGATAAAGATTTGCGGTGCCTGGGCTGACAGCCGGGTGTCAAAAGGCAACACCACGCACTGGTCTATGCCGCAGCGTGCCAACTCGGTCAGTTTGTCGCGCAGGGTGGCGATGCGCGGCGGTGCCAGTTCGGGCTTGTGGGCCAGGGCTGCAAAGTAGTCACGTGGATGCGGCTCAAACGTCATCACGCAACTGGGCAAACTGCGGTGCTGGGCTTCGTTTTTGAGCAGTGCCAGCATGGCCTGGTGGCCCCGGTGTACGCCGTCAAAATTACCAATGGTCAGGGCGCACTCTGGCGCAAGCAGGGGGTGGCGGTAACCGCGAAAAACGTTCATGGGTTCAATTATCGTTTTATGGCGTCTCACAATGTGCAGTCAACGGGCAATCACAGCGGGCACACTGTTTGTCATGGTTTCACTGTATATTGGAAGTTGTCGGTTAAACGCCCTGGTCCCATGCCTGTTTTACAGGTGCTATTTGCCATGATGGAGGTCTGTTTTGAAGGTCTTGAAGCTCTCAGCCCAAGGGTTGCCACAGTCGTGGATCAGCCTTGAAGAAGCCGTCTTGCACTATGCGGCGGATGAAGTGCGCTGGGAGATGGGCGCGCATGTGGCCACCTTTCACGGTGGCCACAATGCCATCACGGGCCAGCAGTCCATCATCACAATCAACAGCATCATTGGCACCAAGGGCGTGCCCAGCATCAACCCGTTTAACCTCAAGCCCGGCCTGACCAACGGCAAACTGTTTGCCCGTGACCGCAATGTGTGCGCCTACTGCGGCCAACATTTTGACGAAGAAGACCTGACGCGCGAGCACATCATTCCGTTTGCCCAGAAAGGCGTCGATACCTGGATGAATGTGGTCACCGCCTGCCGCGCCTGCAACCACCGCAAAAGCAGCCGCACGCCCGAGCAGGCGCACATGCCGCTGCTTTACACGCCCTACGTTCCCAGTCTGTGGGAAGACTTTATCTTGCGCAACCGCCGCATTCTGGCGGACCAGATGGAGTTTTTGATGGCGCATATTCCGAAAACGTCACGCCTGTACGTGTGAGTCTGACGCTCCAGTGACGTCTTTACCAACAGGGGCTGCGGAACCGGCTTTGCCGGGCCGCAGGCGCAGCGGCCCCCTCGGGGGGCAGGGCGCTTGCGCGTTGTGCGCAACCGTGGGGGCTATATCTTTATGCAAACACACCCGCCGTGTCCTGCATGCGGCTCGACACCTCGCCCAGGTGGTGCAGGGAGTCGCCAAACGTCATCTCAAGTTGCGTCAGCTTTTTGAAGTAATGGCTGAGGATGTAATCGTCCGTCACGCCGATACCACCGTGCAGCTGCACCGCTTGCTGGCCCACAAACCGCATCGACGTGCCTAACTGGTACTTGGCCCGCGCCATGGCAGCACTGCGCTCGGCAGCGGGTGCATTGAGCTTCAAGGTGGCATAAAAGCTCATGGAACGGGCCAGCTCTAACTGCATCTTCATGTCAGCCACGCGGTGACGCAAGGCCTGAAAACTGCTGATGAGCACGCCAAACTGTTTGCGCGTGTTCATGTACTCAACGGTGAGGGCCAGGGTTTTGTCCATCACACCGACGGCTTCAGCGCAGGTTGCGGCAATGCCGATGTCGATGGCGTGGGTCAGCGCAGTCAAGCCGTCCAGCGTGACCAGCGTGGCTGGTGCGTTGTTAAAGGTGACTTCTGCTGCGCGCCCACCGTCTTGCGTGAGGTAGCCCCGGCTGTTGACACCCTCGGCCTGGCGCTCGACCAGAAACAGCGCCATCATGCCATCGACCATGGCAGGCACCAGAAAGGCATCGGCATGGTCACCCGCACTCACTATACTTTTTGTAGCGTTCAGCGCCCATGTTTCCTGCCCCGAAGCCGCTTTTGATGCACAAGTTGCATCGCATTTTTCAAACCTGTAGCGGGCACCACGTTCTTGCCAGGCCAACACCACCAAGGCGGTGCCGTCAGCAATGTTGGGCAACCATTGGGCCTTGATGGCGTCTGACGCATAGCCTGCCAGCACGGCGCTGGCCATCAGGGTTTGAACCAGCGGCTCCAGCACCATGCCGCGCCCCAGCTCCTCCATCACTACCATGCCCTCGGTGGGGCCCATGCCCAGACCGCCGTCAGCTTCTGGGATATACAGGCTACTCAGGCCCAGCGATGCCAGTTCGCCATAAGCCTCGCGTGAAAAGCCGCCCACTTTTGTGATCGCCCTGCGGCGGTCAAAGTCATAGCCTTTGCCCACCCATTTGCGGGTGGCGTCGCGCAGTTGTTCCTGATCGTCTGTGAAATCAAAATCCATGAGTTACTCCTGTGCGGCTGCTGATCAGCCAAGAACGAATTGCGAGACGATGTTGCGCTGCACTTCGTTGCTGCCGCCGTAGATCGTGGTTTTGCGCATGTTGAAATAAGTCGATGCCAGTGGGGCATTGGCCGCAATCCCGCCTGGGAAGTCACCCAGCGCACCTAGAGCTGCGTCGCCTTGCCAGCCGGCTTCCATGGCTTCTTCAATGAACGGCAGGCTGAACGGCCCGGCGGCCAGCATCATCAGCTCGCTGTAACGCTGCTGGATTTCACTGCCGCGAATTTTGAGCAACCCTGCAATGTCCAGCGTATTTTTGCCTTTTTTCTCAGCCGACAACACACGCAGCACCATCATTTCAAGCGCCACCACATCGACCTCAAGTTTGGCAATTTCGTCGCGAAAACGCATGTCTTCATACATGCCTTCTGCTTTGGCAATGCGTTTTAGGCGCTCCAGTTCGCGTTTGGCACGGTTCACGTCGGCAATGTTGGTGCGCTCGTGACCGAGCAGGTATTTGGCGTAAGTCCAGCCCTTGTTTTCTTCGCCAATCAGGTTGTTGGCCGGCACTTCAACATTGTCAAACCAGACCTCATTGACCTCGGCTTCACCATCGAGCAGCACGATCGGGCGCACCGTCACGCCGGGGGATTTCATGTCGATGAGCAAAAACGAGATGCCGGTTTGCGGCTTGCCGTCACTGCTGGTGCGTACCAGGCAAAAAATCCATTCACCGTACTGGCCCAGCGTGGTCCAGGTTTTCTGGCCGTTGACAATGAACTTGTCACCTGCGCGTTCGGCCTTGCATTTGAGCGATGCCAGGTCAGAGCCCGCGCCGGGCTCGCTGTAGCCCTGGCTCCACCACACCTCGCCACTGGCAATACCGGGTAAAAAGCGCTGCTGTTGCTCGGCATTGCCAAACGCCATGATGACGGGTGCCACCATCACCGGGCCAAAAGGAATCACGCGCGGCGCGCCGGCCAGTGCACATTCTTCTTCAAACAGGTGCTTTTGAATCGCGTTCCAGCCCGGGCCGCCAAATTCTCTGGACCAGCCGTGGCCCAGCCAGCCTTTTTTGCCCAGAATTTTGGCCCAGCGCTGGTGGTCGTCACGGCTCAGGCGCAGCGCGTGGTGAACCTTGTGCGAGATGTCGGCGGGCAGGGCATCGTGAACCCAGGCGCGAATGTCTTCGCGAAAAGCCTGCTCTTCGGGGGTGAAAGCTAAATCCATTCGGGTCTCCATCACAAATTAAA
>JBBRMH010000029.1:0-29096 GCA_038230935.1 Burkholderiales bacterium
GGCCCCGGCGGTACTGACATGATCACTGGCCTGTATTCGGCCAGCGCAGACAGCATTCCCATTTTATGCATCACCGGCCAGGCCCCACGCGCACGTCTTTACAAAGAAGACTTCCAGGCGGTTGATATTGAGGCGATTTCCAAGCCACTTACCAAGTGGTCTTACATCGTGCGTGAACCAGGCCAGCTGCCACGTGCTTTTCAGCAGGCCTTTCACCTGATGCGCTCAGGCCGTCCCGGCCCCGTTCTGCTCGATCTGCCGTTCGATGTGCAGATGGCCGAGATTGAGTTTGACATTGACACCTATGAGCCCTTGCCCGTGTACAAGCCTGCCGCATCGCGCAAGCAGGTTGAAAAGGCGCTGGACATGCTGGCCAAGGCCGAGCGCCCGCTGATCGTCGCGGGCGGCGGCATCATCAATGCCGATGCATCCGACTTGTTGGTCGAGTTTGCAGAGTTGACTGGTGTGCCCGTGATTCCGACGCTGATGGGCTGGGGCACGATCCCTGATGACCATCCGCTGATGGCTGGCATGGTCGGCTTGCAAACCAGCCACCGTTATGGCAACGCCACCATGCTGGCCAGCGACTTTGTACTGGGCATTGGCAACCGCTGGGCGAACCGCCACACCGGCTCCACCGAGGTGTATTGCAAGGGCCGCACCTTCGTGCATGTGGACATTGAACCGACACAGATTGGCCGCGTGTTCACGCCCGATCTGGGTATCGTGTCAGACGCCAAAGCGGCGCTGCAGCTGTTTGTCGAGGTTGCCCGTGAGCGCAAGGCAGCTGGCCAGCTCGCCAGCCGCGCCGACTGGGCTGACCGCTGTGCCGAGCGCAAGCGTCTGATGCACCGCAAGACCCATTACGACAACATTCCGATCAAGCCACAGCGCGTGTATGAGGAAATGAACAAGGTGTTCCCACGCGACACGGTGTATGTCAGCAACATTGGCCTGAGCCAGATTGCGGCCGGCCAGTTCCTGAACATTTACGGCCCGCGCCAGTGGGTCAACTGCGGCCAGGCTGGCCCGCTGGGCTGGTCGATGCCAGCAGCACTGGGCGTGGTGGCAGCTGACCCGACCCGTACGGTGGTTGCCATTACCGGTGACTACGACTTCCAGTTTTTGATTGAAGAGCTCGCCGTTGGTGCGCAGTTCAATCTGCCTTATGTGCATGTGCTGGTCAACAACTCTTACCTGGGGCTGATCCGTCAGAGCCAGCGCGGCTTTGAGATGGACTTCTGCGTGCAACTGGCCTTTGACAACATCAACGTGCCGGACTCGGAAGACAAGCTGCGCAGCTACGGTGTGGACCATGTGGCGGTGGTTGAAGGTCTGGGCTGCAAGGCGTTGCGCGTCAAAGACCCGGCTGACATTGAGGCCGCACTGCGCCAAGCTCGCGTGATCGCAGCCGAGTTCCGCGTGCCAGTGGTCGTTGAGATCATCCTGGAAAAAGTCACCAACATCGCCATGGGCACCGAAATCAACAATGTCAATGAGTTTGAGGACATCGACTGCCGCCATCCTGAAGGCCTCAAGGGGCTGGAGCTGGCTGGCTTGCTCGAATAACGTCAAGGCAACGGCTACGACTACGATCACGGCCACTATCACCATTACTCCAGGACATTGACATGCCGCGTTTTGCTGCCAACCTCACGATGCTTTTTACCGAAGTGCCTTTTCTCGACCGCTTCGAGCACGCCGCCAAAGCGGGCTTTGAAGCTGTGGAGTTCCTGTTCCCCTATGCCTGGCCTGCCGCAGAAATTCGGCAGCGTCTGGACGCCAACGGTTTGACGCTCGTGTTGCACAACCTGCCTGCAGGTGACTGGGACGCGGGTGAACGCGGTATTGCCTGCCATCCAGACCGCATCAGCGAATTTCGCGAAGGTGTGGGCAAGGCCATCGCTTACGCTACTGCGCTGGGTGTCCGGCAAGTCAACTGCTTAGCGGGCAAGGCACCAGCGGGCGTTGCGAACGATGTGTTGCGTCAGACTTTTGTCGAGAACCTGCGCTTTGCCGCAGCCGAGCTGAAAAAAGCTGGCTTGCGCTTGCTGATCGAGCCGATCAACACCTTTGACATTCCGGGTTTCTACCTCAATCGCACCACCCAGGCGGTATCAATTCTGGTGGAAGTTGCTGCTGACAATGCCTTCGTGCAATACGACATCTACCATGCCCAGCGCACGGAAGGCGAGCTGGCCTCGACGATGCAGAAGTATTTGCCACGCATCGGCCACATCCAGCTGGCAGACAACCCGGGTCGCAACGAGCCAGGCACGGGGGAGATCAACTACCCGTTTTTGTTCGCCCACCTGGACCGTATCGGCTACGACGGCTGGATTGGCTGTGAATACAAACCCGCCATCACCACCGAAGCGGGCCTCGACTGGCGTACGCGCCTGGTCAATTAATCCATCCATCAACGAATAAAACTCAAGGAGAACACCGCATGACTTCACAACCTCTGAAAATTGGCTTTGTTGGCCTCGGCATCATGGGCACGCCCATGGCTGAACACCTCATCCATGCCGGGCATGAACTCTTTGTCTTCACGCTTGGCAAAATGCCGCAAGCCATTGCTGCCAGCAGCGCCACCCAATGCACCGACGCCTGTGGTGTTGCTGAGCACGCCGACATCATCATCGTGATGGTGCCCGACACCCCCGATGTGGAGGCCGCGCTTTTCTCCGAAAAAGGCATTGCCGCCGGACTGAGCAAGGGCAAGGTCGTTGTCGATATGAGCTCCATCTCGCCGATTGCTACCAAAACCTTCGCACAAAAAATCAACGCGCTGGGCTGTGATTATCTTGACGCGCCCGTATCCGGCGGCGAAGTCGGCGCAAAGAACGCCACGTTATCCATCATGGTCGGTGGGTCTGAGGCGACGTTTGAGCGCATCAAGCCGCTGTTCGAGTTGATGGGTAAAAACATCACGCTGGTCGGTGGCAACGGTGACGGCCAGACCGCCAAAGTCGCCAACCAGATCATCGTCGCGCTGAACATTGAGGCCGTGGCCGAGGCCTTGCTGTTTGCAGCCAAAGCCGGTGCGGACCCAGCGCGGGTGCGTCTGGCGCTGATGGGCGGGTTCGCCTCGTCAAAAATTCTGGAAGTTCACGGCGACCGCATGGTCAAGCGCACGTTTGACCCGGGTTTTCGCATCGAGCTGCACCAGAAGGATTTGAATCTGGCCCTGTCCAGCGCCCGAGCCCTTGGCGTGGCCTTGCCCAACACTGCCATGGCGCAAGAATTGTTCAATTCCTGCGTGGCCCATGGCGGCAAGGCCTGGGACCATTCAGCGATGGTGCGTGCACTGGAAAAGCTGGCCAACTTCGAGATCGGCCAGAAGGTCGAGTGAGCCGATTGACTACTGCACCAGTGCACCAGTGCACCAGTGAGTGCATCTGTGCCCATGATGAAAGCGCCTGACATGCCCACCTCCACACAGCAGCCGCTACTGCGCCGCATGTTCGACGCTGCCATTGCCTCGGCCCAGCCGGCGCTTTGTATTCCGCCGCATCTGCCAGACCCAAAGACGCTTGGTACCGGACGCCTGGTGGTCATTGGTGCCGGCAAGGCATCTGCCGCCATGGCGCGCGCTGTCGAGGACCACTGGCCAGGGCCGCTCACGGGCCTGGTGGTCACGCGCTACGGTTACGGCGTGCCCTGCGAGCGCATCGAAATTATTGAGGCGGCCCACCCGGTGCCTGATGCGGCTGGGCAGGCTGCTGCTGCGAGGCTGATGCAGTTCGTGCAAGGGCTCAAGGCTGAAGACCTGGTGCTTTGCCTGATCTCTGGCGGTGGCTCGTCGCTGCTGCCGCTGCCTGCGCCCGGCTTGACGCTGGAACACAAGCAAATCGTCAGCCGCGCATTGCTCAAGTCCGGTGCCACCATCAGCGAGATGAACTGTGTTCGTCGCCACCTGTCTGCCATCAAGGGCGGGCGGCTGGCAGCAGCATGCCATCCGGCACGGCTGCTCACACTG
Source organism: Burkholderiales bacterium (assembly GCA_038230935.1). Taxonomy (GTDB): domain Bacteria; phylum Pseudomonadota; class Gammaproteobacteria; order Burkholderiales; family Burkholderiaceae_C; genus Polaromonas. The sequence goes on from JBBRMH010000029.1 coordinate 3,983, forward strand.
CTGATCTCCGACGTGCCCGGCGATGACCCCATGGACATCGCTTCAGGCCCGACGGTGCCCGACCCGACCACCTGTGAAGACGCGCTGGCGGTCATCCGCCGCTACGGCATTGACGTGCCTGCAGAGGTGCTGGACGTGCTGAAAAGCGGCCGGGGCGAGTCCATCAAACCCGGTGATCCGCGACTGGCGGATACCGAAGTGCGCATGATCGCCACGCCGCAAATGGCATTGGAAGCCGCTGCCGCCGTGGCCCGTGAAGCAGGCATCACGCCTTATATTTTGGGCGATGCGCTGGAAGGTGAAGCCCGCGACGTCGGCAAGGTGCTGGCCGGTATGGCGCTGCAGGTGGCCCATCGCGGCCAGCCCGTGCCTGCGCCCTGCGTGCTGCTGTCAGGCGGCGAAACCACGGTGACTGTGCGCGGCAATGGCCGGGGCGGACGCAACGTGGAGTGGCTGCTGGCTGCCGGTATTGCGCTGCAGGGCCATGCGCGTATTCATGCGCTGGCCGGTGACACCGACGGCGTTGACGGACAAGAAGAAATTGCGGGCGCTTACTGGGCACCCGATTCGCTGGAACGCGCCTGGGCGCTGGGTCTGCGGCCGCTGGAGAGCCTGGCCAACAATGACGGACATGGTTTTTTTGAAGCGCTGGGTGACTCGGTGATCACCGGCCCCACGCTGACCAATGTGAATGACTTCCGCGCCATCCTGATCGATGCGCCAACCCCTGAGAAATGAGCCATGCGCAGAACCAGAAATGCCAAAATCGTCGCCACTTTAGGCCCTGCCAGTTCGGACAAAGGCATTGTTCGAGGGCTGTTCATGGCCGGCGTCGATGTGTTCCGCCTGAACTTCAGCCATGGCAGTGCCGACGACCACCGCGCCCGCTTTGCGGTGCTGCGCGAACTGGAGCAGGAAACCGGCCGCCCCATCGGCATCCTGGCCGACCTGCAAGGCCCCAAGCTGCGTGTGGGCGTGTTTGCCGACGGCCCCGTCATGCTGGTCGAAGGCCAGCCTTTTCGCCTTGATCTGGACGAATTGTCCGGCAACGCCCAACGCGTGCGCTTGCCGCACCCCGAGATTTTTGCAGCGCTCGTGCCCGGCGCCGAGCTGCTGCTTGACGACGGCAAGCTGCGTCTGGAAGTCGTGCATTGCGGCCCCGATTTTGCCGAAACCCGTGTTGTAGTGGGTGGCAAGCTTTCAGAGCGCAAAGGCGTGAATGTGCCTGGTGTGGTGCTGCCGATCACGGCGCTAACCGTCAAAGACCGCCGCGACCTGGCTCTTGCGCTGGAGCTGGGCGCTGACTGGATTGCGCTGTCTTTTGTGCAGCGTCCCGAGGACGTGTCCGAGGCGCGTGCGCTGATTGGTGACCGTGCCTTGATCGTCTCCAAGCTTGAAAAGCCTTCGGCCATTGAGCGGCTGGACGAAATCGTCGCGCTGTCCGATGCCGTGATGGTGGCGCGTGGCGACCTGGGGGTTGAGCTGCCCGCCGAACGCGTGCCCGGCATCCAGAAACGCATCATTCGCAGCGCCCGCCGCTTTGGCAAGCCGGTAATCGTTGCCACGCAGATGCTGGAGTCCATGATTGACAGCCCGGTACCCACCCGTGCTGAAGCGTCCGATGTAGCCACGGCCATTTACGACGGGGCCGACGCCGTCATGCTGTCTGCCGAATCGGCATCGGGCAAGTTCCCGATCGAGGCGGTCACCATGATGAACCGCATCATCGAGCAGGTTGAAGCCGACCCGCAATACCGCCAGCTGATTGATGCGTCGCACACCTCGGCCCGCCCGGGTGGCGATGTGGCCGAGGCCGTGTGCTGCGCCATGCGCCGTGTGGTCACTTTGTTGCATGCGTCCGCTATTGTTTGCTACACCAGCTCGGGCCATACCAGCCTGCGCGCTGCGCGCGAGCGGCCTGAATGCCCCGTGCTGAGCCTGACGCCCAGCATGGCGGTTGCACGCCGTCTGGCACTCGCCTGGGGTGTTCATTCGGTGCATGTGCCTGACGTCAAGGATGTCAACGAGATGGTTGAGCAGGCTTGTGAAGTGTCGCGCCGTGAGCGCTTTGCCGAAAGTGGCCAGACCATCGTCGCCATTGCCGGCATGCCTTTTGGCACACCAGGCACGACCAACCTGATTCGCATCGCCACTGTTTAACCCCGTCTCCGGAGTCTGTTCCCCATGAGTTTGATCACCGGCCTGCGTGGCCTGGAAATCCTTGATTCGCGCGGCAATCCTACGGTTGCCGCCGAAGTTACTTTGGCTTGCGGCGCACGGGGCTATGCCGCCGTGCCTTCTGGCGCTTCTACGGGTTCGCGCGAGGCAGTTGAGCTGCGCGATGGCGATGCCAAACGCTACGGCGGCAAAGGGGTGTTGCGCGCAGTCAGCCATGTCAATGGCGAATTGCGTGCGTCCTTGCTTGGCCAGGACGCTGACGGCCAGGCTGCCCTTGACGAGCGCCTGATTCAGCTGGATGGCACACCCGGCAAATCACGTCTGGGTGCCAACGCGCTGCTGGCCGCGTCCCTGGCCGTGGCCCGGGCTGCAGCCACCAGCCATGGTGTGTCGCTCTACCAGCACCTGGGGCTGCAAAAAAGCTTCACGTTGCCTGTACCGATGATGAACATCATCAATGGTGGCGCGCACGCCGACAACAACGTCGATATTCAGGAGTTCATGATTCTGCCCGCCGCAGCACCGAGTTTTTCCGAGGGCTTGCGCTGGGGTACCGAAGTGTTTCACGCACTCAAACTCCAGCTCAAGGCGGCAGGCATGGCGACCTCGGTGGGTGATGAAGGCGGGTTTGCACCCAACCTGCCATCGAACACAGCGGCGCTGGAAGTCATTTTGCAAGCCATCGAGCGCGCTGGCTTCCGGCCTGGGCGCGACATCTGGCTCGGCCTGGATGCGGCCAGCACCGAGTTTTTTCACGATGGCCGGTATGTTCTGGCCTCGGAAGGTCAGCGCTTTGACTCGGCCCAGTTTGTGGACTGGCTGGCGGGGCTGGTACGCCAGTACCCGATTGTGTCCATAGAAGACGGTATGGCAGAAGACGATTGGGCTGGCTGGAAGCTGCTGACCGATCGGGTCGGCCAGCAGGTGCAGCTGGTGGGCGACGATCTGTTCGTCACCGACACCGCCACACTGGCCAAAGGTATTGCAGGCGGTGTGGCCAACGCCATTCTGATCAAGCCCAACCAGATCGGCACGCTCAGCCAGACACTGGCGGCGATTGCGCTGGCTGCTCAAAGCGGCTATGCCGCCGTGGTCTCGCACCGCTCTGGCGAGACCGAGGACACGACGATCGCCGACATCGCTGTAGGCACCTCCGCCACACAAATCAAGACCGGCTCACTGTGCCGGTCTGACCGCGTTGCCAAGTACAACCGCCTGCTCGTGATTGAGGACGAGCTGGGCGGTGCCGCATCCTACGCTGGGCTGGCGGCCTTTGAACGGTTTCTCAAGCCCCCCAAGGTTTAAAAACGGGGCTTTTGACACCCTGCGCTGCCAGTCGGCGCAGGGGTTTTTTTCGTTCAGAGAGCGGTCGATATATGTTGCTGGGACTGGTGCTGTTTTACGTTGGGGCGGTGCTGATCCTCAACGGCTTGTGGATGCTGGAGCTGATTGGCGAGCGGGAAATCTGGGTCATCAATGTTTTTGTCGGGGGCATCAGCCTGCTGGTGGCCTTGCGGCTGGCGCTGGGTGCCGATACCGATACCGATCTTGGGTCTATAGCCACAAGCTTTCACATGAACTTTTTTCAAACCGTGCTGGCTTGCCAGTGATTTTTACTGCCATTCAAATTTGAGGATACCCATGAACACGACAACCCTTTCCACCCCTCTGACCAATCATCCGGAAGAAGCCGCCGTACGCGTGCCGCTTGAACACTACATGCAGGGCCACGCCACCGACGACGCCGCCCACATGCGCGAAGCTTTCATGCCCTCGGCCCACATTGAAAGCGTGCGTGAAGGCCCACTGACCTCCTGGACGATGGAGGCGTATTGCGCGCGCTTCAAAGGCACACCGGCAGCCGACGAAGCCACACGCCGCCGGACCATCGACGCCATCGACATCGGCGGCACCGCCGCCAGCGCCAAAATCACCCTGGTGCATGGTGCGGTTACTTTTATCGATTACTTCCTGCTGCTCAAAACCGGGCAAGGCTGGAAAATCGCCAACAAGGCTTTCCACGCCCAGGCGAGCTGATTGCATCCGCTGTGTGAAGCTGCACGTCTGACGAGAACCTGGTGAAGGGGTGACGGAGTTACGTCAGGCTGTGGGTAATAAAAAACTCATCTTATTTCCACTTCTACAGCACATCAATCATCCAGCGCCATGCAGCAATAGACCTGACAACTTCGGTTTGGGGTTTTTGTTGGCTGGAGCGTCACCCTTTGAGGTCTGCGTCGGCTTCGTTGGCAAACGCAGGCCACACGAGCACATTGTCAGACTCAAGGGCAATTCTCTGTGCACCTTGCACCCGGCCAGCTCCTGGGTTGACCACCACGGGCCGCAGCTCAATCACGCCGTTTTTGACCTGCATGTCTGGCATGTCAATCAGCCCCAGTGCTTGCATTACAGGCTTGGGAATGGCTACTCGCATGGACATCTCCAGTTGTATAAGCACGATGTTGGCACGGCATAGCTAAAAAGGCGACTGATCAAAGTCCCCAGCCTAACCCTCAGCCGCCTCCACCAGAAACCGCACCCGCCGCACCCCTTGCCATTCATCCGCGTCCAGCCTGAACGCCAGCGTGACTCTGGCTGGTAACTGTTCGGTGTGGCCGAACCAGATGCCATCGACCGGCTGGCCCTGGTGCTTGAGTTTGAGGGCCAGGTGTTTTTCACCCACAATGCGCTGCGACACCACTTCCAGCTCTTCACTGAAGGTTGGCGCTGCAAACCCCTGGCCCCAGACCTCCTTGTGCAGCGTATCGACCATATCGCTGCGCCGGTATTCGGCAGCCAGCGGGCCGTCAGTTTCCAGCCGGCGCATCAGGGTAGCGGCGTCGAGCCACTCACGGGCGACTTGCTGAAATGTGTGCTCGAACAGTTCAAAATTCTTCTCTTCAACCGTGCAGCCCGCTGCCATGGCGTGGCCGCCGAACTTGAGCAGCACACCAGGCTGGCGCTTGGCGACCAAGTCGAGCGCATCGCGCAGGTGAAAGCCCGGAATCGACCGGCCTGAGCCCTTGATTTCATGCGACTTGCCCTCGGCCTGGCTGGCGGCAAAGACGAACGTGGGGCGATGCAGCCGGTCTTTGATGCGTGAGGCCACGATGCCCACCACGCCTTCGTGAAAGCTGGGCTCGTAAATCGCAATCGCAGGCGGTGGTTCGTCGTCGATGTCGATCATGGCATCTGCGGCCATCTGGGCCTGCTCGCGCATGTCGGTTTCAATGTCACGCCGCTGGCGGTTGATGCCGTCTAGCGTTCTGGCTAACTCGTCGGCCCGGCCTGCATCGTCGGTCAGCAGGCATTCGATGCCGAGCGTCATGTCGCTCAAACGTCCGGCGGCGTTGATGCGCGGCCCTAAGGCAAAGCCAAAATCAAACGTAGTGGCGGCATTGGACTGGCGACCTGCTGCTATAAAAAGGCTAGCTATACCTGCAGGCAAATGGCCGGCCCGGATGCGTTTTAGGCCTTGGGCGACGAGGCGGCGGTTGTTGGCGTCGAGTTTGACCACATCGGCCACGGTGCCCAGCGCTACCAGCGGCAGCAGAGCGTCAAGCTTTGGCTGAAGGGAGGCGGTGAACACGCCGCGTGCGCGCAGCTCTGCCCGCAGGCCCAAGAGCACGTAAAACATCACGCCAACGCCGGCCATCGCCTTGCTTTCAAAGCTGCAACCGGGCTGGTTGGGGTTGACGATGACATCGGCGTTGGGCAACAGAATGCTTCCATCGCTCAGTGCGGGCAGGTGGTGGTCGGTCACCAGCACCTGCATGCCCAGTGCTTTGGCACGCGCCACGCCGTCAAAGCTGGCAATGCCGTTGTCCACCGTGACCAGCACGTCGGCTCCCATGGCTTTGACGCGCTCGGCAATCGGGGCTGTCAGTCCGTAGCCGTCCACGACCCGGTCAGGCACCAGATAGGTCACGCTCCAGCCTGGCAAGGCGGCACCCAGCAGGCGCAAGCCGCGCAGGGCTGTCGCACAGGCCGTGGCACCGTCGCAGTCGTAGTCGGCCACCACGCAGATTTTTTGCCCGGCTGCCATGGCGTCTGCCAATAGTCTGGCCGCAGCGTCGGTGCCCAGCATGCTCGCCGGGCTCAAGAGCAGTGCCAGGCCATCATCAAGCTCGGCGGCTGAATGCACGCCGCGTGCGGCATACAGTTGTGCCAGCAGCGGGTGTACACCGGCTTGCTGCAAGGCCCAAACGGCGCGGGGCGGGGCGCTTCTTACCTGAATTTTCATGGTGTGACCAGTGATTTACTATGGTTTTGATAGCTGCCAGAGCACGTTCAGATTGCCCTGAGGCTTTAAAAGGTTCATGGCTCTGGTAAGCAGACTGGGTGAAGAGGTTTCAAACGTCAGCGCCTGGGTCTCACTGCACAACGACAGCCGTACAGGCTCGCCTCCGTTCTGGCGGGCGAGCAGTGCGCCCACATCGCCTGCGTCCAGTGCAGCCCAGGCCTGCGCGTGGGCTGCCCAGTCGTCGGCGAAAGCGGCTTGCGCCAGACTTCGGTTGATGGTGATGTCTGGCATGGGCGCAGGCATGGAAGTTGTTGGAGCTTGTGCCAGCGCACCCGTGCCGCTGAGCCAGAACGAGTTGACGGTTTGCAGCCGCTTGGCACTGCGTTCGTCATTGAGCGGGTGGGTGTAGAGCAGCATCTGCATCTCGTTTTGCAGCAGTTTGATGGCTCTGGACGCAGGTAACCACGGGTCCACATTGCGGCCCATCACCCGGTCCAGCGATGCGGTGGGCAAAGCTCGAAAAACCTCGCCTTCGGCCAGCCAGCGGTCCGGGGCTGCGGCATGCAGCGTGATGCCCTCGGTCGCAAAGTAGGGCTGCATGGCTTGCAGCAGGGTTTGGGTATCCACATCTGTCAGGGCCAGCGTGGCCGGGTCAGTCAGGCTGGCGTGCTCGCGGCCCATGGCCCAGTGGCAGGGCGTGATGAACGCCCAGGCTTTGCCATGCTGCTCTCGCAGGCCCGGAGTTTGACGGGTTTGAAGGGCTGCCCACGGAATCAACCCGTCGGGCATCGCCTCAAAGCCGGGCAGGCCCAGTGCTTTGGCCAGTACCCTTTCATGCGGCGCAGAAAGTGACGATGCCTCCAGTGCGACGGCGGCCACCAGCTTCATGCCTTGTAATAGCCGGGGCAAATTTTTCAGACCCCCTTCCTGGCGCTCAGGCAAGGCTTTCATGGCCTGCAGCCACTCATCGCCAGTACAACTGGCAAAAGGAATTACAAGGTGGGGCAATGGACGGGAGGAAAGATCGGCTGGCATGGCGTGATTGTCAGGGATGCCACAATCGCCCGATGCAAATTCCTTACGAGTTGATTTTGGGCTGGCGCTACACGCGTGCAGGCCGGGCCACGCGCCGCAACGGGTTTATTTCGTTCATTTCGGGTGTTTCCATGCTGGGTATTGCGCTCGGTGTGGCGGCGCTGATCATTGTGCTGAGCGTGATGAACGGCTTTCAGAAAGAGGTGCGTGACCGCATGCTGGGCGTGATCTCGCACATCGAGGTGTTTGCGCCCAACAACGCCGCTTTGCCAGACCCGCAAAAGACCCTGGCTGAAATCAAGGCCAACCCGAATGTGGTCGGTGCTGCAACTTTCATAGCAGCCCAGGCACTGTTGGCGAGGGGTGAGGACATGAAAGGCACGATTGTCCGGGGGATTGACCCGGCGCTCGAAGGGCAGGTGACCGATCTGGCGGCAACCTCCGGCCCCACGCTTGCCAGGCTCGTGCCGGGTGAGTTTGGCGTGGTGCTGGGCATTGAGCTGGCGCGCAGTATGGGCGTGCGGGAGGGCGATGTGGTCACCCTGATTGCTCCCAGCGGTCAGGTGACCCCGGCGGGTGTGGTGCCGCGCCTGAAACAGATGAAGGTCGTGGGCACCTTTGATTCAGGTCATTTTGAATACGATTCAGCACTGGTGATGATGCACCAGGACGATGCTGCCAAAATCTTCCGGCTGGAGGGGCCAACCGGCATACGCATCAAGCTCAAGGACTTGCACCAGGCCCGTGAAGTCGCGCTGGAGCTGTCGCGAACCCTGAGCGGCGATTTGCTGATTCGCGACTGGACGCGGCAGAACAAAACCTGGTTTGCCGCCGTGCAGCTTGAAAAACGCATGATGTTCATCATTCTCACGCTGATTGTGGCAGTCGCTGCCTTTAATCTGGTGAGCACACTGGTGATGACGGTGACCGACAAGCGCGCCGACATCGCCATTTTGCGCACGCTGGGTGCCAGCCCAAAAAGCATCATGGGCATTTTTGTGGTTCAGGGCGCGATGGTTGGTGTGATTGGCACACTGGCCGGGCTGCTGCTGGGCCTGGGCATTGCGCTGAACATCGACGTGCTGGTGCCCGCGCTGGAGCAGCTTTTGCACGCCAGCTTTTTACCCAAAGACATCTACCTGATCAGCCGCATGCCCAGCGAGCCGCAGTACAGCGACATCATGCCGATTGCCGTGATTTCACTGATTCTGGCTTTTCTGGCCACGCTGTACCCGAGCTGGCACGCCAGCCGGGTGAATCCTGCGGAGGCACTTCGCTATGAGTGAGATCGCCCCCACGCTTTCCCACTGCGTGTGGACGCTGCCCCCCGAGGGGGCCGCTGCGCCTGCAGCCTGGCAAAGCCAGTTCTGCGGCCCCTGCTTGAAGGGAGCGAAATCATGAACTCTTCAAGCAGCAGCGCAGTTCTAAGCGCAACTGGGCTGACCAAACGCTTTGTCGAAGGCCGGCTGGATGTCACGGTGCTGCAAGGCGTTGACCTGCAGGTCAATGCAGGTGACACGATTGCTATCGTCGGCACATCCGGCTCTGGCAAAAGTACGCTGCTGCATCTGATGGGTGGGCTGGACGCACCGACTGGCGGGCAGGTAATGCTCAAGGGCCAGGACCTGGCCACGCTGTCTGCAGAACGCCAGGGCCAGTTGCGTAACCAGTATTTGGGTTTTGTCTATCAGTTTCACCACCTGCTGCCTGAGTTCAGCGCGTTGGATAACGTTGCCATGCCCCTGTGGATTCGCCGCATGGCTCCCGTGGATGCTGCCCAGGTAGCGACTGAAATGCTGGCAAGCGTGGGCTTGAAAGACCGTATTCATCACCGTCCTGCCGAGCTGTCGGGCGGCGAACGCCAGCGGGTGGCGATTGCCCGTGCCCTTGTCACCAAACCGGCCTGCGTGCTGGCCGACGAGCCCACCGGTAACCTGGACCGCACCACGGCAGACGGTGTGTTTGAGCTGATGCTGCAACTCGCACGCGACCAGGGCACCGCTTTTATCATGGTCACGCACGACGAGGCGCTGGCGGCGCGCTGCGCAAGGCGCTTGCATCTGGTGGCGGGGCGGTTGACGGAGTGGATGGGTTGATGATGCAGGGTGGCTGGTGAGGTCTGACCGTCTAAAATAGCGTCTTTTTGGGCGCTAAGGCAGTAAATACGTGCGCTACCAGCTATTTAATTCATAGCATTTAAACCCTAACTCTCCGCTCCATTTGACAGACCACTACACCACCCTCGGCCTGAACAGTGCCGCAACACTCGCCGACATTAAAAAAGCGTTTCGTCAAAAAGCGTCTTTCTATCACCCTGACAGAAATGCGGCGCCTGATGCAGCAGCACAATTTCGGGCCGTGCAGGAAGCCTATGACGTGCTGTCGGATGCAGATAAACGCCAGGCTTACGACGATAACCGCCGCCGCAGCCTGCTCGACAGCCCGCTGGAGACCGCCAAAGAAATCTGGCAGGCTTACTTCAAGCCGCTCGTTTAGGCTCGCGCTCAGACTTTAACAATGGCTTTTTAGCCCTATCTATCTTGCCTGGCTCCAGACAAGGCCGGACAACCATGAAAAACCACGCTGCATGACTATTTCCCCTTTTTTCCTCGACCTGCGCCCGGCCTACCAGTCAGAACTCGATGATTTGACGTTTGACTCTGAAGGGAACGACGTGCTGCGCCAGCGTTTGGCGGACAAGCGCCAGGAGCTGCCTTTTCTGGTCAAGATGATGGAGCTCAGCCCCGAGATGGTGGCGGTGATTTTCCACAAGGGCCTGAGCTTTCGCCTGCCAGCTGTGATGGACCATTTGCTCAGCCATGAAGCCGATGAATTTCCGGAGTGGAGCACTCTGGCAGACGGTATTGCATTCGCGCCTTGGGCACAAAGCCTGGCCGACGTGGTACTGCAGGAGCCCGGCGGCGAGTGGTTTTTAAGCGTGGCGGCGGGTCTTGAGTACATGGCGGGCAAGCCGGGTCTGGCGCAGGCTGCACAGGATGGTGACGAAGATGATCAAGACAGTCAAGACAGTGAAGACAGTGAAGACGACGACAGCCCGGACGAGTTTGACCGTGACGACAACGGCGACGACCTGGGCGATGGCAAATCCCGCAAGGAAGCGGGCGATGACTGGATGGTCGGACAAGGCTTTGACAGAAAGGATTAAGTCATGACAAACCACCTCGCCCTGATCACCAAAACCCAGAGCCTCATTGCAGCGGGCGATATCGTCGGTGCTGAAAGCGCGCTGGTCGAGCTGGCCGACGCTGAAGGCGACGCCGCCCTGATGGTGGTGCTGGCGCAGTTGCCTGCCAAAGATATTCTGGCTGTGATTCGCGAGTACGACAACTCCAAAGAATCAGTGATTAACTTGCTGGTGACACCGGATCAGTTTGCCCGTGCGGTGGTGATTGAAAAGCAGTACAAGGACCTGACCCGCACCCACCTGCGCGGCATGGTGAACGCGATTATTTTTCGGGACGATGCGGAGCCGGTCGAATTTCTGGAAGCCATCGGCGACCTCGATGGTGGCAGTGAGGCACTGGCAGATTATTTTTCGGACAAATGGAGCCGCATTGAAGCCTTTGCCCGCACCGGCACGTTTGACGCGATGGAAGACCACGGTGAGATGCTGTCGCAAACGGCGCTTTTGGCTTCTGCTTATGCCAAGGCCCAGCTCCAACAGGATGAAGTTTCTGACCAGGACTGGATGGAATTGGCCTGGATTCTTCGCTACAAGCTGCCCGACCTGTTCATTGAAATGCTGATGGTGCTGCGCGCCAAGGCCAGTGCGTTTGAGGCTGCGTTTGAGAGCGACGAAGCACTTGAAGATGAAGATGACGGCAAAGTGGAGACAGGCGACACCGACCGCGGCCAGGCCACGCCCGCCAAGCGTGACTCTGACGAAGAGTCGGCGATTTAAACGCGTTTCCTCTACCGCCATGCCTTTAGAACCCGCTACCCCAATGTCGTCTGTATCCATCTACGACGCCCGCCCGTTTTTTGAAAAAGCGCTGCAATATGGCGTGCAGACCGGCATCATTGACCGCCAAAAGCTCGATGCGATCTGCGCAGATGCCCCCAAAGGCATGGTGCAGATTGCGCGCTACTTTGGCACCGAGTTTTTGCGTCCGGAGCTTGAAAAAGCCAAAGACCGCATCGTCAATCTGGTCAGCCTGTATCTGGAGAGCACGACGGGCGGCGATCTGCAGCAGGCCGCCGAGTCGCTGCGGGACTATTCCTTTTTGTCCCGCTCCAAGGGGGGCTCGGACATGCTCAAGGCATTGATTGCCATGCCGCAGAACAGCCACTTCGGCATGAGCGAGCGCGGCGGTTTTACAGACGAGCACATTCCGCTGCTGGCCAAGTGGTCGCTGCGCCCTTTGCCAGACTATCAGGCCGAGCTGGCCAGACGCCAGCAGGTCGGGCAGGTGATCGATGCAGCCATCTGGCTGGCTGATGCGCTGGGTATGGATGCGAGTGAGCTGGAAGAAGCCGGCAAGGACGCTGAAGCGGTCATTCGCACGGCACTGCTGGTGCTGGCCTGCGGCCGTATCGACATGCCGGACTGGACCGCCTTTGAAAAAATGGTCGCTACGCTGCGCAAGAAACTGGCGGCCAAACCGGCTGCACTCAAAATCAGGATGCCTGAAGGTTTGCCTGAAGACTTCGCTAGCGTGGTGGCTTCAGTGCAGCAATCGGTACTGGCTGATTTACCCAAAATTCTGGATGCAGCCTTGCCTGCCCGGCGCTTGTTTGACCAGACACCAGCCTTCATGGGGCGGTATTTCTGGCTGGAAGATGCCTTGAGTGAAGTCGATCACCATGACCGCCTGGCTTCCAGTGCCTGGAACAAAGTCACAGGCGGCAACGGCGATGACGGCAGCTTGCTGACGCTGTTTTTATGTGTGGCCTCAGGCAGCAAGCCGCAAACGCTGTTGAGCGAAAAATCAGCTGGCACATTGATTCGCAAGCTCCAAAAGTCAGGCCTGAAGCCAGAGGTGGCTGATAACTACATTCTGGCGCAGGCACCCGCTGAATACCAGGAGGGTTACAGGCAGCTCTGGTCGGATTTTGTAGAAGAGGCGCAGCACACCCTGCAAAGTGACGCGGTACATGCGTTCAATGACGCGCTGGCGTTGCTGCGCCGCGAGTGCCATGTGACGTAGCCGACGTGACGCGGGTTGACTTTGATGTCGTCACCAGCTGTTCACAGCCAACGCCAGCCGACCCCTTTCACTCAGCGCCACTCAGCGCCGACTCGACACCACAATCCCGCCCACAATCAGCAAAAACGCGACCCCGTGGTACACATGCGGCAACTCCCCCAGAAACGCGGCTGACAGCAGGGCCGCAAACAGTGGCGTGAGGTTCGAGAAAAAACCGGCCACAGCGGGGCCGACGCGTCGCACACCCATGCCCCAGCAGCGGTAAGCAATCACAGCCGGGCCCACCGCTACAAACAGCAGGGCAGCGGCCAGTGGCCAGCCCCAGCGTATCTGGGCATCGGTCAGCGCCCATTCGCCGGCTGCAAACAGGCCTGACCAGCCCAGTCCAAACACGATTTGTGCCATTAAAAAGGCGGCCCAGTCATTGCGGATTTCACTGGGCTCTTTCGGCAGCGACAGCAGCCAGCTGTAGAACGCCCACGACAGCGTGGCGACCAGCACATACACGTCACCGGCGACCAGACGCACCTGCGCCAGTTGCGCCCAGTCGCCGCGTGACAGCACCACCAGCACCCCGGTGATCGAAAAAAGTGCACCCACCATCTGCCTGCGCGTGACGCGCTGACCAAAACAGGCCGCGCCAATGGCCAGCATCATGACGGGCGAACTCGATGCCACCAGCGTGACATTGAGCGGCGTCGATGTTTTAAGGGCCAGGTACTGCAGCGCGTTGTAGCAGCCCACGCCCAGCAGACTGAGCAAGGTAAAGCGGCGCCAGTGGGGCCACAGGCTGCTGTCCGGTCGCAGCAGCCGGTGGGCCAGCGGCAACAAAATCACAAAGGCCAGCGACCAGCGCAAAAAGTTCAGTGTCAGCGGTGGTACCAACCCGGTCACCAGGCGACCCACCACAGCGTTGCCAGCCCAGAGAAACGGCGGGATCACCAGCAACCAGGCGGTGTTCAGTGTGAGGCGTTGGTTCATGAACGTCACTTTAACAAGTCAGGTTGCAATACTCTTCTCTTAAGACCGTTCTCCCTGAGCTTGTCGAAGGGTTGCCGATACGGGGCAAGGCTTCGACCCTTCGACAAGCTCAGGACAGGCCAAGCTCAGCCCGAACGGTTTTTCGGTTTAAGTGAACAGTATTGAGTCAGGCTGAGCCGTTGAGTCGCCTTGGGTTTCGGGCTTGAAAAGCTGCAGGTTGTTTTGATTCGTGGCACCATACTGCGGGCCAGCTGCTCTGCTGCACTCATTGATAACAAGGTATAAAAAGGACACCCCCTATGATTCCCCAAACTTCCAAAGCCGTTCAAATCAACCAGCATGGCGGCCCTGAAGAGCTCCAGATGATTGACGTGATGGTCGGCGAGCCCGGCCCGGGTGAAATCCGCATCCGTCACAAAGCCGTGGGTCTGAATTACATTGACGTTTACCAGCGCGCAGGCCTGTACGCGCTGCCCATGCCGCTGCGATTGGGCATGGAAGCCGCCGGGGTGGTCGAGGCAGTTGGTGAGGGCGTGACGCACCTGAAGGCCGGTGACCGCGCCGCCTACGCCAGCCAGCCGCCCGGCAGCTATTGCGAGTTGCGTGTGATGCCCGCCAAAACCGTGTGCAAGCTGCCCGATGCGATCAGCTTTGAAACCGGCGCGGCCATGATGCTCAAGGGCCTGACAGTGCAGTATCTGCTGCGCCGCACGCAGCCACAGGGTGGGCTGAGCGAGGGCGATTTTGTGCTGTTTCATGCGGCTGCCGGTGGTGTGGGCCTGATTGCCTGCCAGTGGGCCAAAGCCATGGGCCTGCAATTGATTGGAACCGCCGGCTCTGACGAGAAATGTGCGCTGGCCAAGTCACTCGGTGCCGCGCACACCATCAACTATGCAAAAGAAGATTTTGTCGCCCGCGTCAAGGACATCACGGGCGGCAAAGGCGTCAAGGTGGTGTACGACTCGGTGGGCAAAGACACATTCACCCGGTCGCTGGACTGCCTGCGCCCGTTCGGCCTGCTGGCCAATTTTGGCAATGCATCGGGCAAGGTGGAGCCTTTTGACATTGGCGTGCTGGCGGCCAAGGGCTCGCTGTATGTCTCGCGCCCCACACTGTTCAGCCACATGGCTACACGCGAATCGACCCAGGAGATGGCTGACGATTTGTTTGCCATGGTGACCAGCGGCCAAGTGACCATCCCGATTGACCAGCGGTTTGAACTGGCCGATATCGCCCAGGCGCACCGTTCACTGGAGGCCCGCAAAACCACGGGCTGCACCATCCTCACGCTGTAACCGTGACTTTGTCTGCATCTCTTCCTGACTGGCTTGGTGCCCTGCATGCACAAGCCGCACTGCCACCCCTTCGGCCCCGCGTGCCGTTGTGGGCCGGGGCGGCGCTGATTGGTTCCGTTGAGCCTGAGTTTTTAGACCAAATAGGGGTTTCAGGCAAATTTGACGGGCGCTGCCAGCTATCAAAAATGGAGCATCCAGAACAGCCGGGTACAACCACCGGCTGGCATCTGGCGGGCGACGTGACCGTCGGCCTGAACCTGCTGGCAGGCAGGCTGCACGCGCTGGGACTGGCGGGCGCATGGCGTGATGAGCAACTGGCTGTGTGTGATCTGCAAGGCCATCCAGGCCAGACAGGCCAACGTTTGGGCACCATTGAGCGCGCTGCTGTCAGACCATTAGGCATCGCCACGCAGGCCGTACATTTGGTCGGACAGGCCCCTGGCGGCCGCTTTTGGGTGCAGCAACGCTCGTTCGACAAACCCAACGACCCCGGAAAATGGGACACGCTGATGGGCGGCATGGTGTCAAGCCGCGACACGCTTGAGACGGCACTGGTACGAGAGACCTGGGAAGAAGCGGGCTTGACACCAGACCAGCTGCACAATCTGACGCACGGCGGCGTGCTGAGCCTGCGCAAACCATCGCCAGATGGCAACGGCGCAGGCTATGTGGTGGAGCACATTGACTGGTACACCTGCACCGTGCCCGGCGGCGTGGTGCCTGTCAACCAGGACGGCGAAGTGGCCCAGTTCGCGCTGCTGGGCGCGTCGCAGCTGCTTGAGGCCGTGCAAGGCGGCGCTTTCACACTGGAAGCCTCACTGATTCTGGCCGCCGTCATGGGGCATGATGTGGGGTCAGCCACTGCGTGCCTGGCGCAAAGCCGCCCATAAAACGGCTTGCACAATCAGTTGCAAATGGGTGCTGGCAGCTAGAATCAAGCCAGTGATCCCTCTCAACACGGCCGCTGCCAAACCTGTGCGGCCCCTACTGCAGCACTGGCTGGACTTTCAATGCGTCTGAACAAGCTTGGCCGATACGATCTGATCCGTGTGCTGGGCAAGGGCGCGATGGGGCTGGTCTATGAGGGGCGCGACCCGAATCTTGACCGTCGCGTAGCCATCAAGACCATCCGGGTTGAAAACCTGTCAGACGAGGCAGCTACCGAATACGAGGTGCGTTTTCGCACCGAGGCGCGTTCTGCGGCGCGCCTGCAACACCCCAATATCGTCAGTGTGTATGACTCGGACCGTGACCTGGACATCGCTTACCTGGTGATGGAGTTCATTCAGGGTGAAGACCTCAAATACCACCTTGACAGGGGCGATGTTTACACACTGGCGCAGACGCTCGGCATCATGCAGGGCCTGCTCTCGGCGCTTGAGTACGCGCACCAGCAAAGCATCGTTCACCGCGACATCAAGCCGGCCAATTTGCTGATTGAAGCCAGCGGGCGCGTCAAACTGGCCGATTTTGGTGTGGCCCGTATCCAGGACTCTGGTGACGCCACCCGCACCCAGGGCACCATGGTGGGTACCCTCAAATACATGTCGCCAGAGCAGATTGAAGGCCGCCCGGTCGATGCGCGCGCTGATTTGTTTGCTGCAGGTATCGTGTTGTACCAGCTGCTGACGGGCAAGCGGCCCTTTGATGCCGAGACAGACTTTGCCTTGATCCAGCAGATCGTCTCGCACGAGCCAGCCGCGCCAAGCCATGTCAACCCACAACTGCCACAAGCCCTGGACGCCGTCATGGCGCGTGCGCTGGCCAAGTCGCGCAACCAGCGCTACGCAACAGCGCAAGAGTTCTCTGCAGCCCTTCAAGAGGCCAGCCGGTCAGCAGACCCCACCGTCGTTCCCCTGTCAAACGCTGCAGACCAGCGCACTGCATCGACCTGGACCGCCACCCTGCGCGCTGGCGAATCACTGCTCAGCACCCAGCCAGGTACTGGCCTGGGCACAAACTCAGCCACCTATCTCAACACAGGCACGAACAGCAGCGGCTCCATCGTGACCCAGGAACTCGAACTCGTTTACTGGAAAGACATCAAGGATTCGGCAGATATTGAGGACATCGAAGTTTTTTTAGCCAAGTTTCCTGCGGGCGTTTACGCTGACCTGGCACGTCGCCGCCTGAAAAAAATCGCCCAGTCCTCAGGCGAAGTCTCTGATATCGGCCTGGCTTCCAGCACACGGGTGATGAGTCCCTTGCAGGGGCAGGATGACCTTGACAAAACAGTCATGGTGCCGCGTCCGGGTGCTGAAATGGCTGCACCTGTTGACACCACGCATGTCCCTGCCAGCGCCACGCTTCTGGCTGACAGCACGACCCATGAAAATCTGAAGGTCGCCGCGCAAACGATTAAAAAAGCAGTTGTTCAGCCCCGTCCACCAGAAGCCGGGACGGTGCCCACAACCCCTGCCGATGCGCCCCCTGAAGCCCAAGCGATTGCAAGCAATGCCAACAGGTCTGTCCAGCCCACAAAAACACCTGTGGCACCACCAAGGCCGACCGCCACAGAGACAGATACAGAGGCATCTCCGCCGAACGCGCCGAAAGTCGAAACGCTACCCCCCTTGAAAACCGGGCAACCGTCTGAAAAACAAGCGCCAGCCGATCCCGTCCCGGTCACCAGCCCATCGCGCCGCCTGGTCTGGGCCGTTGCTGGAGTTGTCGCGCTGGCCTGTGCCGGGCTGGGGGTCAAGTTTTTGTCTGGCAGCCCGGCCTCTGATGCGTCATTGGCCGTTGCAGGGGCAGCAAGCGCCCCTGCAACGGCTCCCATAACCACCGCTTCAGCCCCCGATCCGGTTGCATCGGTCCCGTCAGGTGTGGCACCACCGACCAATGCGGTCGCCGCCAATGCAGCCAGCGCAGCTGTGGCGGCTGCATCAGCCGCCCCGGCACCTGCGGCATCCGCCTCTGCAGCGGCAGCCTCCAAAGCCGCATTGGCGCAGGCAGCAGCCAAAAAGGCAACCATCGAAAAAGACCGACTGGCCAGGCTGGCGCTTGAGAAAACCACTGCCCAGCCCAGACCGGCTGACAATGCCGGTGCTCCCGCGCCACCGCCAGGCGCTGAAAGATCCGTTACCCCCGCAGCAGCACAAGCCGCCGTCGCCAACAGCCCCCGTCAGGCTTGTGAAGACCGCATACTGATAGGCTTTCAAATCTGCATGCGGGACCAATGCGCCAAACCCGCTTTTGCGAACCATCCGATTTGTCTTGAACGCAAGGCGATGGAGCAGCAGCGGCGGGATGCGCAGATAGGCAAGTGATTGAACGGCTGGTTTTTAAGCCTTTTAGGACTCTAGACCTTTAAAAGCTTGCGGGGGCAGCTATTGAATTTATAGCATATCGCCTGCGACAGCAATCGGAAATTGGGGGCTTGACCCTTAACAGTATTTCACAGTGACTGCCCTGGTTTGGTCAAATTCACCACGCACCGGCTTCAAGCATAGTCACTCACCGGTACACAACTGCACATCAAATTCCGGTCACCATAGACGTTGTCCACGCGGCCAGTGGTGGGCCAGTATTTGGAGGTTTTCAACGCAGCCACCGGAAAGACCGCCATTTCACGCGAATACGGGCGATTCCACTCTACGGCCAGCACGCTGGCTGCCGTGTGCGGTGCGTGTTTGAGCGGGTTGTTGTCTTGCGGCCAGGCACCGCTTTCAATCTGTGCAATCTCCGCCCGTATCGCAATCATGGCGTTGATGAAGCGGTCGATTTCCTTTAAATCTTCGCTCTCGGTGGGCTCGACCATCAGCGTGCCTGCAACGGGAAAGCTCAGCGTGGGCGCGTGAAAGCCGTAGTCCATCAGGCGTTTGGCCACGTCTTCTGCGGTCACGCCGCTGGTTTCTTTCAGGGGGCGCAGGTCCAGAATGCATTCATGGGCGACGTAGCCCGCTTCGCTGGCATACAGGGTGGGGAAGTGGTCTTTGAGCCGTTGGCTGATGTAATTGGCGGACAGGATTGAAATTTCAGTGGCCTGCTTCAAGCCTTCCGGGCCCATCATGCGGCAATACATCCAGCTGATCGGTAGAACCGCCGCGTTACCAAGCGGTGCTGCAGAGATCGCGCCGACACCCTTACCGTCACCAGCTGCAATGCCGCCTGCAACATGCCCTGGTAAATATGGCACCAGATCTGCTACGACGCACACCGGGCCGACGCCTGGCCCGCCGCCGCCATGCGGAATACAAAAGGTTTTGTGTAAATTAAGGTGGCTGACATCGCCGCCAAACTCGCCCGGTGCTGCGGTGCCGACCAGCGCGTTCATGTTGGCACCATCGACATACACGCGCCCGCCGTGGCTGTGGACCAGGGCGCACAGCTCTTTGACGTTGGCTTCAAACACGCCGTGCGTAGAAGGGTAAGTGATCATCACGGCAGCCAGATTGGCGCTGTGCTGCTCGCACTTGGCTTTCAGGTCGGCCATATCGACGTTGCCTTTGGCGTCACATGCGGTGACGACGACCGTCAGGCCCGCCATTTGGGCACTGGCCGGGTTGGTGCCGTGGGCCGATGCGGGTATCAGACAAATGTTGCGGTGGCCTTCGCCCCTGGCGTCATGAAACGCCTTGATCACCAGCATGCCTGCGTATTCGCCCTGCGAGCCGGCGTTGGGTTGCAGGCTGATGCCTGCGTAGCCGGTGGCCTGGCACAGCCAGTCGCGTAATTGCAGGTCCAGCTCGGCGTAGCCTTGCTGCTGGTCAGCGGGGGCAAACGGGTGAATGTTGGCAAATTCGGGCCAAGTGATGGGAATCATCTCGCTGGTGGCATTGAGCTTCATGGTGCAGCTGCCCAGCGGGATCATGCTGCGGTCAAGTGCCAGGTCCTTGTCGCTTAAGGCGCGGATGTAGCGCAGCATGGCGGTCTCAGAGTGGTGGGTGTTGAAGACCGGATGCGTCAGAAAATCGCTGGTGCGGCGCAGCTCTGCGGGGATCAGCGATTCGATGCCTTTTTCAAAATCAGCGACCTTGGGAATCGCTTGGCCAGGCTTGGCGAAGACGGACCAGATCAGCTCAATGTCTGCCCGCGTCGTGGTTTCGTCAAATGCGACGTACAGGTAGTTTTCCCAGTCAATTCGCAGGTTAGCCCCCATGTCACGTGCGCGAGCAGCTATCGATTCAGTAGCACTATCCGTCTTTAGGCTCAGCGTGTCAAACGCGCCGCCGCCGCGTACCGTAAAGCCCAACTGCGCCAGGCCCTGCGCGGCAATGGCCGTGTAGCTGGCCACGCGCTGAGCAATACGCTTCAAGCCCTGCGGTCCGTGGTACACCGCATACATACTGGCCACGACCGCTGGCAACACTTGGGCAGTACAAATATTCGACGTGGCTTTTTCACGGCGAATGTGCTGCTCACGTGTTTGCAGTGCCAGGCGATAGGTCGGGTTGCCGTGTACATCGACCGACACACCCACCAGGCGGCCCGGCATGGAGCGTTTGAACTCATCGCGGCACGCCAGATACGCCGCGTGCGGGCCACCCGCACCCATCGGCATGCCAAAGCGCTGGGTGGTGCCGATCACAATGTCGGCGCCCCATTCACCGGGCGGTGTCAGCAGCGTGAGTGCCAGCGGGTCAGCCGCAGCAATAAAAGCGGCCTGTTTGGTATGCACCAAAGCCACGTCGGCGCGCAGGTCGTCAATGCGTCCGCTGGTCGATGGGTATTGCGCCAGCACGGCGAAGTAGTCACCCTGCAAGGCAGTTTGCCATTCAGCGGCGGAATTGGCCAGCAAAACGGTGATGCCCAGCGGTTTGGCACGGGTTTGAATCACCTCAATGGTTTGGGGATGGCAGTCGCCAGCCACTACGAAGGTGTGTGACTTGCTTTTGACACTGCGCTTGGCCAGCGTCATGGCCTCGGCTGCTGCCGTGGCTTCGTCCAGCATCGACGCGTTGGCCATTGGCATGCCCGTCAAATCGCACACCATGGTCTGGAAGTTGATGAGGGCTTCCATCCGGCCCTGTGAAATTTCAGCCTGGTAGGGGGTGTAGGCGGTGTACCAGGCCGGGTTTTCAAGAATGTTGCGCAAGATGACGCCGGGCGTGTACGTGCCGTAATAGCCCTGGCCGATGAAGCTTTTAAGAACCCTGTTTTTTGACGCAATCGCCTTGAGCTGCCTGAGCGCTTCAGCTTCGGTCACGGGCGCAGGTATCGCCATGGTGCTTGACCTGGCAATCGAGCGCGGCACGATGGCCTCCATCAGCGCACGGCGCGATGCCGCGCCCAGCACGCTGAGCATGTGTGCCTCGGCAACGTCATCAATGCCGATATGGCGGGCAATGAACTCGGATGGGTTCTCAAGTTCTGCGAGGGGCTTGGCGGATTGCATCAACATGGGATTTTTCCGGTTGGCTGTGTGAAAAGTGTGGGGGAAATAATTTATGCGTTTGCAGAAAAGGCCGAATAACTCGTTTCGTCCATCAGTGCATCAAGTTGCGATGCATCGGACAGCTTGACTTTGAAGAACCAGCCTGCGCCCAGCGGGTCGGTGTTGGCCAGAGACGGGTCATCCCTGAGCGCTTCATTGACTTCAATGACTTCTCCGCTGACCGGCATGTACACGTCCGCTGCGGCCTTGACCGACTCGACCACACCGGCAGTTTCTTTTTGGGCAAAACGGGTGCCCACCGATGGCAGATCGACAAACACCACATCGCCCAACGCGTCTTGCGCATGGACGGTGATGCCAACGGTGGCAACCATGTCAGTCGTGCCTTCAATTTTCAGCCATTCGTGGTCTTCGGTGTATTTGACAGTCATGTGTTTCTCCAGAGGGTTAGGGTTCAAAGGTGGGGGCAAAAAAAAGGATTTATCCGCGGTAATAATGCGTCGGTAAAAACGGCATGCTGGTCACCTCCATCGGCACGGGCTTGCCGCGCACCATGGCGTTGACGCGTGTGCCCAGCGTGGCGAATTCCGGGCTGACATAGCCCATGGCTACCGGCTGGTTGATGCTGGGCCCGAGCAGGCCACTGGTGACTTCGCCGATCAAAGCGCCGTCCAGGTTGTGCAGGGCCGTGTGGTCGCGCACGGGAACGCGCTCCAGGGCTGTCAAGCCGATGCGTTTTCTGCTCAAGAGCGACGGGTTGGCCAGTTGCGCGAGAATTTTTTCTGCGCCCGGAAAGCCGCCTGCGCGGGCACCGCCTGTACGCCTGACTTTTTGAATCGCCCAGTTGAGGTTGCCCTCGACAGGCGTGGTGCTGGTGTCAATATCATTGCCATAAAGGCACAGCCCGGCTTCCAGCCGCAGTGAATTGCGCGCTCCCAGGCCAACGGGTTTGACTTCAGGCTGCGCTAGCAAGGCGCGTGCCAGCTGGTCGGCCTGTTCTGCAGGGACTGAAATCTCGAAACCGTCTTCACCGGTGTAGCCGCTGCGGGTTAAAAAGCAGTCGCAACCGGCAACCTCGAAGCGCCCGCCGGTCATGAAAACCAGGCTTTCAACGCCGGGTGCAAGGCGGGAAAGCGCCGTGACGGCCTGCGGGCCTTGCAGCGCCAGCAAAGCCATCCCGGGCATGGGAATAACGTCGCACAGTGCGCCGATTTTTTGCTGGATATGCGCCAGGTCAGCGACCTTGCAAGCCCCGTTGACAATGACAAACAAATCGTCGCCCCGGTTGAAAAACATCAGGTCATCGAGAATGCCGCCATCGTCATTGAGCAGCAGGCCGTAGCGCTGTTTGCCCACCGGCAGGTCCAGCACATCCACCGGAACAATTGTTTCAAATGCGGCGGCAGCACCTGAGCCTTGCAGGCGCAACTGGCCCATGTGCGACACATCAAACAGCCCGGCGGCAGCGCGCGTGTGCAGGTGCTCGGCCATCAGCCCGGACGGGTATTGCACCGGCATGGAATACCCTGCAAACGGCACCATGCGGGCACCGAGTTCAAGGTGCAGGGCATGCAGGGGTGTTTCAAGCAGCGCTTGTGTGGGAGCAGGGTGAGAGGACAAGGCATTCTCCGCAAGGGCAAACATCTGGCACGATCAAAACTGTTTTGGTCGTGTGCTGCCCCTGCTGTCCGCTTTACCTGAGAGATTCGCCTGGCGATGCAGGGTTGCTCCTTCGGTGGGCCATTTTGACAATGACCTCTCTCCAGTAGGGAACGCCTGCAGCGGGTGTACGACTGCAGGCGGTTGCCAGTCCTTTTGCCTGAGCGTTCAGCGTCCCAAAGTGGGGGCGCATGCGCCTTCGGCGGCTCTCTCCGGGAGAGCTCTCTCCTGACGGCTCAAGTGTAGCGGAGCCAGCGCTGTGCCCACTATTTTGCGTACACCAGATCGCGTAAAAACAGCGACAACTGCGGCACGTAGGTCACCACCATCAGGCAGGCCAGAATAACCAGCACAAACGGCACCAGATGCGTGATGATTTTGTCGAGTGAGATTTTCGCCACCGTACACGCCGCAAACAGGTTGACACCAAATGGCGGTGTGATCATGCCCAGCGCCAGGTTGACCACCATGATCAAACCAAAATGTACCGGATCAATCCCAAAATGGACAGCAACCGGGGCCAGAATCGGTGCCAGCACAATGATGGCGGCGCTGGTTTCAATGAACATGCCAATGACAAACAGCGCGGCATTCACGCCCAGCAAAAACAGCATGGGTGACTGCAACACCGCTTCAAGGTAGCGGCCAATGGCATCCGGCACGCCTGCACGGGTGATCAAAAAGGCAAACAACCCGGCATTGGCGATGATGAACATGATCACCGCACTGGAGAGCACCGACTTGCGCAAAATGACATACAGGTCAGAAAACCTGATTTCACGGTAGATCACCACGCCGACAATCAGCGCGTAAAACACAGCTACAGCCGCAGCTTCTGTCGGCGTGAAAATACCGCCGTAAATGCCGCCCAGAATAATCACGGGCATCAACAGTGCCCAGCTCGCTTGCAGCGTCGCCACGCCAAACTTCAAACGTCCTTCACCATCGGTTTTGCCCCAACCCTTCCAGCGGCAATACAGGTGCACGAACAGCATCAGCGCCAGGCCTATGAACAGGCCCGGGCCAAAGCCTGCAATGAACAGCTCGCCAATCGACACTTCAGCGCTCACGCCATACAAAATCATGGGGATGGAGGGCGGAATGATCACGCCCAGCTCTGCGCTGGTGGCCTGTAACGCAGCTGCGTAAGCCCTGGGGTAGCCGTGCTTGACAAGTGCCGGAATCAGGATCGCGCCGATGGCAAACGTGGTGGCTACCGATGAGCCCGAAACCGCTGCAAAAATCATGCAGGTCAGCACGCAGGTCATGGGCAGACCGCCTTGCACGCCACCCACGATGGACTTGGCAAACTCCACCAGACGGCGTGAAATGCCGCCCGTCTCCATCAGGTTACCCGCCAGAATAAAAAACGGAATGGCTGCCAGCGGAAACTTGTTGATGGCAGAAAACATTTCCTTCACGGAAATCAGCATGTTGGCGTTCGATACCTGAATTCCCAGAATTGACGCCAAACCGATAGAAACGGCCACCGATACCGTCAACGCAAAACACAGCACCATGGTGCAGATCATCACAATGCTCATTGCGCAGTCTCCAGCTCGTTGCGCTGTGGGTCCAGAAAGTTCGCCACAATGCCCAAAACACTGAAAGCCGCGCCTACCGGCATGGCCACATATCCCCAAAACATGGAAATAGACTCCAGCCCGGCCATGGACTGCACCCGCCCGCGCACCGAGTAGTCCCAGCCCCACCACATGATGATGCTGATCAGCGCCAGCGCTGCCAGGCAAACCACCGCGTCCAGCACGCGCTTGATGTTCGGCGGACTCCAGCGGTACACCACATCGACGCTGACCATGGCGCCTTGCCGGAAGGCCATGGGAATGCCCATGAAGACCATCCAGATCAGGCTCAGACGGATCAAAATCTCGCTCCACTCCGCCGGTTGCTCCAGCACAAAGCGGGTGATGATTTGAAACATGCCCAGACTCGATGCGATGACCAGCATCAGGCAAGCCACCCCCATTGCGAACTGCGTGGTGCGGTGTTCAAGGTTGAGGAAGGTTTGTTTCACCGCATGTTGCCTTTTTTGGGATTGTGAATAAAAAAGCCCGCTGGCTCAATCAATATGAGTGCGGGCTGCTACATAAACAGTAGCAATCAGGCGTTTTTACTTGACAGCGCGGATGGCGTCCAGATTGGCCTTGCCGAACTGCTTTTCAAACTCGGCGTTGACGGGTGCCAGCATGGCAACAAA
>JBBRMH010000030.1:0-28521 GCA_038230935.1 Burkholderiales bacterium
AGGGCGCTGGAGGCCAATTAAGCTTGGAAAACGAGGTTCAGGCACCGCCGCAGCCGCTGGACCTGGGCTTCAAGGTGTTCAAGCTCGACACGTCCAACATCCGCGCCTGGAACCCCAACCCCGACGAGCTGGCCGATACCCTGATGGTGCATACCGAGCACTTGGCCGCTGGCCGCACCGAGGCCGATGTGCTGTATGAAGTGCTGCTCAAACAAGGGCTGGACCTGGCCATACCGATTGCCAGCCAGGTCATTGCCGGGCACACGGTGTTCAGTGTGGGCGCGGGCGCGCTGCTGGTGTGCCTGGCCCAGCATGCGTCGGCCAGCACCGCAAGCAGCAACCCCGCCACTGACGCGCTCAACGCCATGCGCCAAAGCACCGTCCTAGCTGCCAACGCCGAGGCTTTGGCGCTGGGCATCGCCAACTGGCACACCCAACTGGCCGCCGCGCTGGGCCAAACCCCGGCAGAACTGCACACCCGCGTGGTGCTGCGCGACAGCCTGTTTCTTGATGACGTGGCCAAAACCAACGTCTGCGCCATCCTGGCCCAGCGCGGGCTGGACGATGTGCGAAGCCTGTGAGCTTGAGCATGACAACGACGAAGCGTGACAAAAAAATCGTCATCATTGCGGGGCCTAACGGCGCTGGCAAAACGACATTTGCTCGCGAGTTTTTGCCCAACGAAGCGCATTGCCCGGTTTTTATCAATGCTGACCTGATTGCCGCTGGCCTATCGCCATTCGCGCCAGAAGCCGCAGCCATCAAAGCCGCGCGCCTGATTGACAATTCAGGCCCTGAAGCCCAACTCATAGACTGGAGCGAGCAGTGAACACAAAAAACGTAAAACCTCTTTCCGAAGCGCGTGACGCAGATGCGCGGCACACCGTGGCCGCACTGCAACGCGCCGCCAGCAACGCAAAGCTGCTGGCTGAGCAAACGCATACCCCCTTGGTCGTGGTCAGCCAGCCCGGCTTGTCTGCTGAAAAAGTGCAGAGCGCTTCAAACGCACAGCCCACACACCCATGAACCTTCAGTTTGAACACAACCTGGACTACCAGCGCGCCGCCATTGACGCGGTGTGTGGCCTTTTCACAGGGCAAGAGCTGTGCCGCAGCGAATTTACCGTGAGCCACAGCGCGCCCGGCTATGGCACGACCTTGGGGCAAAACATAGACTTTGCGGGCCAAGTTGTTCAACAACAGATTGGGCTGGGGCTGGCAGAAAGTGAGCTGGGCATTGGCAACCGCCTGAGTTTGCTTGACGATGATTTGCTGAAAAACTTGAATGCTGTGCAGTTGCGCAATGGCCTGGCGCTGTCGCCCGCGCTGGAGTCTGGCGACTTTACGGTTGAGATGGAAACCGGTACTGGCAAAACCTATGTGTATTTGCGCACATTGTTTGAGCTGAACCAGAAGTTTGGCTTTACCAAGTTTGTGATTGTGGTGCCGTCGGTGGCGATCAAAGAGGGTGTGTACAAAAGCCTGCAAATCATGGCGCCGCACTTTAAAACGCTGTATGCGGGTGTGCCGTTTGACTATTTTATTTACGACTCTAAAAAGCTGGGCCAGGTTCGCAATTTTGCGACCAGCGCGCACATGCAGATCATGGTGATGACGATCCAGTCGATTGCACGGGCCGATTACGCGGTGGTGTACAAAGACAGTGAGAAAACAGGCGGCGAAAAGCCGATTGACCTGATTCGGCAGGCCCGCCCCATCGTGGTAGTGGATGAACCGCAAAGCGTGGATGGCGGCAAAGACGGCAAAGGCAAACAGGCGCTGGCTGAAATGAACCCGCTGTGTACGCTGCGCTATTCAGCCACCCATGCCACCAAGCACCACATGGTCTATAAGCTGGACGCAGTGGATGCATACGAGCGGCAGTTGGTCAAGCAAATTGAAGTGGCTGCGCTGGCCATTGAGGGCGGGCACAACCGCCCGTATGTCAAGCTGCTCAATGTGGGGTTTGAAGCGAAAAAGCTAGTGGCTGAAGTGGAGCTGGACGTGCAGGCCAAAAAAGGCAGTATGGGCAGCATCAAGCGGCAAACCAAAAAAGTGCGGGCTGATGACGACTTGCAGCAAGTCACGGGCAACGCGATGTATGCCGACTTTCTGATCGGCGAGGTCAGCGCCAAAGACGGCGCGAAGTTGATGGACTTGCGCTTTCCGGGCGGTGAAACGCAACTCACGCCCGGCCAGGCGGTGGGCGATGTGGACGACGATGCCATCAAGCGCCTGATGATCAAGCGCACCATTCGCGAGCATTTAGACAAAGAACTGCGCCTGCGGCCCAGGGGCATCAAGGTACTGAGCCTGTTTTTTATCGACACCGTGGCCAACTACCGCCAGTACAGCGCAGACGGCGTAGCCACGCAGGGCAAGTTTGCCCGCATGTTTGAAGAGGAATACACGGCCTATGCCAACTCAAGCAAATACAAAAGCCTGTTCAATGAAGTCGATTTAAGTGCCCCGGCCAGCGGCGTACACGACGGTTACTTTTCGGTCGATAAAAAAGGCGGCTGGCTAGATACGGGCGAGAGCAACCAGACTGGCCGCGACAGCGCCGAGCGAGCTTACAACCTGATCATGAAAGACAAAGAGCGGCTGCTGAGCTTTGACACACCGCTCAAATTTATTTTTTCGCACTCAGCCCTGCGCGAGGGCTGGGACAACCCCAATGTGTTCCAGATTTGCAACCTGCGCGAGATCAATACCGAGCGTGAGCGTCGCCAAACCATTGGCCGTGGCCTGCGCCTGTGTGTGGACCAAACCGGCCAGCGCCTGCGCGGCTTTGCCGTCAACACCCTGACGGTGATCGCCAACGAAAGCTACGAAGACTTTGCGGGTAACCTGCAAAAAGAAATAGAGACAGAGACCGGCATACGCTTTGGCGTGGTCGAGAGCCACGCCTTTGCACAACTGGCCGTAGCCAGCAACCTTGAAAACGCGGCTGACGCCCATGTGCTGGGAGCCGAGCGCTCTGAGGCCATGACCGCGCACCTGAAAAATCTGGGCCTGATACAGCCCAACGGCAAAGTGCAAGACAGCTTGCGCACCGCACTGAAAGACGGCACCGTGCCGATCCCGCCAGAGCTGGCTGCGTGGAGCACGCAAATTATTGAGCGGCTGCGCAAACTGGCTGGCAAGCTGGACATTAAAGATGCCGACAAGAGAACAACCATTGCGCTGCGCCGCGAAGTCTATTTAAGCCCTGACTTCAAAGCGTTGTGGGACCGCATCAAGCAGCGCACTACCTACCGCGTGGCGTTTGACAACGCCCGGATGCTGGACGCCTGCGTCAAAGCGCTGCAAGAAGCGCCCCGGGTGACACCGACGCGAGCGCGCTTTCGCAAGGCAGACTTGACCATCGGGCGTGGCGGTGTGGCCTACGAGAGCACCAGCGACTCCGCGCATGAAACCCTGCGCGAAGCCATTGCCCTGCCCGATTTGCTGACCGAGCTGCAAGACCGCACGCAGCTGACGCGCCGCAGCCTGGTCGATGTGCTGCAGCGCAGCGGGAGGCTGGACGACTTTAAAGTCAACCCGCAGCAGTTCATTGACCTGGCCGCGCAGTACATCAACCGCTACAAGCAACATGCCATCGTGGACGGCATTCGTTATACCCGCTTGCTGGACACCCAAGGCGCGGCGCACGTATGGGCGCAAGAGCTGTTTGAAAGCACCGAGCTGCTGGGCTACCTGAACACGCTGCCCACGCAAAAGTCGGTGTATGAAAGCGTGCTGTACGACTCAGACATTGAGCGCAGCTTTGCCGATGCGCTGGAGAAAAACGAGTCGGTCAAGCTGTACGTGAAGCTGCCGGGCTGGTTCAAAATCCCGACGCCGCTGGGCAGCTACAACCCGGACTGGGCGGTGGTGGTTGACCACGAGGGACGCGACAAGCTGTACTTTGTGGTGGAGACCAAAGGCAGTTTGATGGCTTTGGATTTGCGCACCGGGGAAAGGGACAAAATTGACTGTGGCACCAAGCACTTTGAGGCGATAGCGCTGGGTGACCACCCTGCAAAATTTGTCAAAGCCAAGGCCCTGGACGATGTGCTTGCTGCCCATGGCCTGACTATTTGAGCCGTAGCTTGAAAAACAAACTTGATCTTTATTTGCAACTCATCCGCTGGGACCGCCCGGCGGGCTGGCTGCTGTTGCTTTGGCCTACGCTGTCTGCTTTGTGGATCGCCGCGCATGGTTTTCCGGGCTGGCACCTGATCGTGGTGTTCACGCTGGGCACTTTTTTGATGCGCAGTGCGGGTTGCTGCCTCAATGATGTGGCCGACCGGGACTTTGACCGGCATGTCAAGCGCACGGCCGAGCGGCCTGTAACCAGCGGCAAGCTGGGCAGCCGCGAGGCGCTGGCTTTGGGGGCCGTGCTGGCGCTGCTGGCTTTTGCGCTGGTGCTGACGACCAACACGGTGACGATTGCCTGGTCGTTTGCGGCGCTGGCCATCACGCTGATCTACCCGTTTGCCAAGCGCTATGTGTCCATGCCGCAGGCGGTGCTCGGAGTGGCTTTCAGTTTTGGCATTCCGATGGCGTTTGCCGCCGTGCAGTCGCATGTGCCGCTGCTGGCCTGGGTGTTGCTGCTGGGCAACCTGTTTTGGGTGATTGCGTATGACACCGAGTACGCGATGGTTGACCGGGACGACGACCTGCGCATCGGCATGAAAACCTCGGCCATCACGCTGGGGCGTTTTGATGTGGCGGCGGTCATGCTGTGCTACCTGGTTTATCTGTCAATTTGGGCTCTGGCCCATACAAACCGTGCGCCGACAGCTATTTATTTGATAGCACTGGGGCTGGCGCTGCTGCAGGCGCTGTGGCACGGCTGGCTGATCCGCAAGCGCGAGCGCGAGGGTTGTTTCAAGGCGTTTCGGCTGAACCACTGGCTGGGGTTCACGGTGTTTGCGGGTATTGCGGCGTCTTATGCTGTAGGCTGAGCCGCAAGGGAGCTGCGTTTTCTCGGAACCCAAAGAAAAAGCCCGCATGCTGCGGGCTTTTTCCGGATCACCTCAAGCCTGATTATTGGGTGACGACAGCTGCTTTCTTGGCAGCTTTTGCCTTGCGCTTGCCCTTTTTGGCGACACGCTTGGTTTTTGCGACGGCTTTGGCAACCGGCTTGTCAGCAGCGGGTGCTGCGGCAGGCGCTGCTGCTGGGGCAGCCATCGGTGCACCGGTGTGCGATGCGGCCTGGGCCGTGGTGGACACAGCCAGTGGCATGGCCAGGACAGCTGCGCTTGCGAGGATGGACAGAAATTTTTTCATGATGGCTCCAATGATTGAAAATGTTGTGTTGAATCGGAAACTGCGTATTGCCTGTGCCGCTAACTTTGAGACTTGCCTTATCGCTAACGGCGGCAGCAGGACCACTCTACAACGCGCGCTGACAAACCCTGGTTGACTCAAATTCGCTTTGCGGGCCGTTTTAGTTGGCCGGCTGGAAAATGCGTGTGTTTACGCGGTGCCAAATTCGTCACCGAGTTCCCGTGCCCGCTGCTTTGCGGCGTGCATGGCGCGGACAAACAGCGTCTTGACGTTGTCCTGCTCCATCGACCTGAGTGCGGCGTGGGTGGTGCCGCCTTTGGAGGTGACGCGGGCGCGCAGCACATCGGGTGGCTCGCTGGAGGCTTGGGCCAGTGCTGAAGCGCCGGTAAAGGTGCCCACAGCCAACTGGTGGGCTTGTGCCTGGCTCAGGCCCATGCCCACGCCCGCCTCGATCATCGCCTCGATGAAGTAAAAAACATAGGCCGGGCCCGAGCCGGACAGGGCTGTCACGGCGTCCAGCTGGGCTTCATCGTCGAGCCAGACATGCTCGCCCGTGGTTTCGATGACTCTATCGACCAGGGCCCGGTCTGCTGGCACCACAGCCGGGCGTGCAAACAGGGCGGTCATGCCCTTGCCGACCAGCGCGGGCGTGTTGGGCATGGCGCGCACCACGCGCTCGGTGCCCAGCCAGTGCGCAATGCTGTCAGACCGAATGCCTGCCGCCACGCTCAGGTGAAGGGCGGTTTTGGTGTGAAAGCGTGCCCGCAGTGCGGCATCTTTGAAGGTCTGGGGCTTGATGGCCCAGACCACCATGTTGGCACTGGTCAGGCTGGGACCGGACGTTTCCCGGGGATTGACATTGAACTGTTGCCTTAAATGAAGGCGCTGCGCTTCCAGAGGCTCGACCACCTGGATGTTGCTGGCCGCCATGCCGCGCTTGAGCAGCCCGCCAATGATGGCGCTGGCCATGTTGCCACCGCCTATGAAGGCGATGCTGTCGTTGTGATTGCTCATGGTGTGGATTCCAAAAATTCAAAAGCCAAAAACTGCGTGATTTGCCAAGGGTTGAAGTGGTCGTTGCTGACAAACAACAAGCCTTGATTGCCGTTCGGTAATGTAATTCCATTTCCATTTCCATATCAACACGATATGTTGTTGCTTCGCTTTGCCGCTCCAAAGCACTGTCTGCAGCTTCGCGCCTGATCTCCTGTCGACCTGAATTGAGGAAGACGAGGGATCAAAACACCGTGCAGTGCGTCAGGCTAGCAGTGATGCGCCACATTCTTTCAATCGACCGGGCCGGGCGGAGCATGAGGCCTTCAAATTTGGCAAAGGCAGCTAAAAACGGCTCAAAAATGCCTGAAAAAGGCATCAAATCAGCCTCTGGGCCAGTTGATATATGCGCCAGTAGCTCCTGATTAAATAGCAAGCGCCAGCCCGGAGTATCTGGCTATTGGCATCACCAACCAGCATGAAACCAGCCAACGCTGTTGGCTGGCAACACCGCCACAATGCATGCGACTGCGATGCGACTGTAAGCTGGCAGGGGAGGGATCACTCACGCACGGTTTGCCGCACCGCATGCTCCCATTCCTGCATCAGGCTGGCTGCGCGGTCGGGGCTCAACGTGGGTAAAAAGGTGCGTTCGGCACGCCACAGGCCGGACAACTCGGCGGTGCTCTCGTACACGCCGCTGGACAGGCCGGCCAGGAAGGCTGCGCCCAGGGCAGTGGTTTCTGTCACAACCGGGCGTATGACTGGAATGCCCAGCAGGTCGGATTGAAATTGCATCAGAAGATCATTGATGCAAGCGCCGCCATCGACCCGTAACTCGGCAATCGGTGCGGCACCGTTGGCAACTGCGTCTCGGCTCATGGCTTGCAACAAGGCTGCACTTTGGTAGGCAATACTCTCCAGCGCTGCCCTGGCAATGTGGGCCACGGTTGTGCCGCGTGTAAGCCCGGTGATCGTGCCTCTGGCCTCAGGCTTCCAGTAGGGTGCGCCCAGGCCAGTGAAGGCCGGCACCATCATCACGCCGCCCGAGTCAGGCACGCTTTGCGCCAGTGCTTCCACTTCAGCGCTGCCTTTGATGGCGTTGAGGCCATCACGCAGCCACTGCACTACGGCACCCCCCACAAAAACACTGCCTTCAACGGCGAATTCGGGTTGACTTGTGATTTGTGCCGCACTGGTCGTTAACAGGCCGTTGTGCGAGGTTTGAAATTGCTTTCCGGTATGCATCAAAGTGAAGCAGCCCGTGCCGTAAGTATTTTTGGCCATACCGGCTTTAAAGCACGCCTGGCCAAACAGGGCACTTTGCTGGTCGCCCGCTACACCACCAATGGGCAGAGCGTGAGTATTCTCGCGCCCCAACAGTTCGGGCCGCACGTCGCCGTAGCGCGCGCTGGACGGCAGTACGGTCGGCATCAGGGATGCAGGTATGTCCAGCAGGCTCAGCAACTCACTGTCCCACTGATTGGTTTGTATGTTGAAAAGCATGGTGCGTGATGCATTGCTCATATCCGTCGCATGCACCGCGTGCTGACGCGTGGCTGGCGCACTGCCGCCCGTCAGCTGCCAAATCAGCCAGCTGTCAATCGTGCCAAAAGCCAGCTCGCCGTTGTTGGCCTGCGAGCGCGCATCAGGCACGTTGTCCAGCAGCCACTTCAGCTTGGTGCCGGAAAAGTAGGCGTCAATCAGCAAGCCCGTTTTGGCCTGAATGAACGCCGCTTTGCCTTGCGCCCGCAGCGCAGCACAGGTTGCTTCTGCGCGGCGGTCTTGCCAGACGATGGCGTGCGCAATCGGCCGGCCGGTTTTGCGGTTCCACACCACCGTGGTCTCACGCTGGTTGGTAATGCCTACGCCGCAAATACTGTGCAACTTGATGCCCTTGGCGGCGGCTTGTTCAAGTGCTTGATGGGCAGTTGCCAGCTGGCTGTGCCAAATCTGCATCGCATCATGCTCTACCCAGCCGGGCCTGGGGTAAATTTGCGGTAACTCTTGCTGGGCAAGCGCGGAGATGTTGCCTTGTGAGTCAAACACGATGCTGCGCGTGCTGGAGGTGCCCTGGTCGAGCGCAAGTAGGTATTTGGGTGTGGCAATGGTCATGGGGTCTGCATCAAAAAAGGGGTGGGCGTTCAGGGTGGCGCAATGTCGCAGCTAACGCCAGCTTCCAGTAACAAAGCCGGAAAAGGCTCGGGTGGCGTGCGGTCGGTAAAAAGGCTGTCAATTTGCGACAGTCGCGCCAATTCCACCATGGCTGGACGATTAAATTTGCTGGCATCGGCGGCTACCCATACTTGTCTTGATTGCGCAATGATGGTTTGCGCCACTTTGACTTCTCTGTAGTCAAAGTCACGCAGGGTACCGTCGGCTTCAATACCTGAAATGCCGATGATGGCAATGTCGACTTTAAACTGGCTTATGAAGTCCACCGTCGCCTCGCCCACAATACCGCGGTCGCGGGCGCGTACTACACCGCCCGCAACAATCACCTCGCAGTCTGTGTTGCCGCACAAAATGGCAGCGACATTGAGGTTATTCGTAATTACCCTTAGGCCTTTGTGGTGCAAAAGCATTTTTGCAACGGCCTCTGTAGTGGTGCCAATGTTCAAAATCAGCGAGCAGTCGTTGGGTACGCGCTTTGCAACGGACACGGCGATGCGCGCTTTCGCGGCAGCATTCAAAGTCTCGCGTTTGCGGTGCGCGATATTTTCAGTGGTTGAGCTTGGAACCCGCACACCACCGTGAAACCGCGTTAGCAGGCCAGATTCAGCCATGCGGGTGATGTCGCGCCGAACAGTTTGTAGCGTTACGCCTAATGTTTCAGCCAGCTGCTCAACTGAAGCTGAGCCGCATGAGCGCACCACATCTAAAAGCTTGAGTTGTCTTGGGTTGGAGTTCACGAGCGCCTGAAATTTTTAAACAACCAAAAGACTGTACATCGCAAAAAATCGAATCGAATAAGGGAAAACGATCAGTCAAATAAATCAAAAAGGAACAAAAATAGTGCAATTCCGAAACTTAATCGAACTTAAAAATTCTTGGGAGTACATCTTTGCCAGTTATCTTCGTCCCTTGTTGCAGCCCACTATGACTACCCGGCGACTGAACCTTGCAACTGCTGACCATAGACGCAGATTTTTGTCATGCAGTTAACACTTGAAAAAATCTCCAAACAAGTCGGTCGCGACACTTGGCTTTACCCCATGGACCTGGCTCCCCGTACGGGCGAAGTGACTGTTCTGTTAGGTGCAACCCAGGCAGGTAAAACCAGTTTGATGCGAATCATGGCGGGGCTGGATGTGCCAACTCAAGGCCGGGTGCGAGTTGATGGCGTTGATGTAACCGGCACGCCTGTGCGGGACCGCAATGTAGCGATGGTGTACCAGCAATTCATCAATTACCCATCACTCACGGTGGCGGACAACATCGCATCACCGCTGGAGTTGCGCGGCGAAAAAAATATTGCCGCCACAGTACAAGCGTTGGCAGAGCGCCTGCACATTGAGATGTTTTTAAAACGCTACCCAGCAGAGCTTTCTGGCGGGCAGCAGCAGCGGGTAGCTCTGGCTCGTGCCCTTGCCAAAGGCGCGCCACTGATGCTGCTGGATGAGCCGTTGGTAAACCTTGACTACAAATTACGTGAAGAGCTGCGCGAAGAGTTGACTCAGCTGTTCGCCGCTGGTAACTCAACAGTGATTTACGCTACCACCGAGCCGGGTGAGGCACTTTTATTGGGCGGTTATACCGCCGTGTTGGATGCAGGCGAGCTGCTGCAATATGGCCCAACGGCCGAGGTGTTCCATTCCCCCCAGTCACTCCGCGTCGCGCGCGCGTTCAGTGATCCTCCCATGAATCTCATGGCAGCTAACCCCTGTGAGCAAGGCGTGCAGCTGGTTGGCGGCCCAGCATTCAAACTGGACAGATTTGCCGCGTCTTCTGCACAAACCGCCACTTTAACCGTTGGTGTGCGGGGCAGCGAGTTACGGGTTGTGGGACGCGATGGTGATGTGGCTCTGGCAGGACGGGTTGAATTGGCAGAAATTTCAGGCTCAGACACTTTTGTGCATGTGACCACCGCAGTCGGCGAGCTTGTTATGCAGCTGACTGGTGTACACATTTTTGACCCAGGCGCAGCTATCCACCTTTACGCTGATCCAGCGCGGGTGTACTTATTTGACGCGTCGGGCAATTTGCTGGTTTCCCCCGCTCGCCAGACTTTGCACAAGGAAGGGAGCTAGCCATGGCCCGTATTGATCTGGATCTTGCCCACGCCTACAGCGTTAATCCCCAGCAAGACAGCGACTATGCGTTGCTGCCTTTGAAAATGACTTTTCGTGAGGGAGGCGCTTACGCTTTACTCGGCCCTTCGGGCTGCGGCAAAACAACTCTGCTGAATATTATTTCCGGACTGGTAACACCCTCCCAGGGCCAGGTAATGTTTGATGGCGTTGACATGACTGGCACCACACCTCAAGCGCGCAACATTGCTCAGGTGTTTCAGTTCCCCGTTATTTATGACACCATGACAGTGTTCGACAACCTGGCCTTTCCCTTGCGAAATCGAAAGGTATCTGCAGCGCAAATTAAAGTGCGTGTGGGTGCAATTGCTGAAATGCTGGACATGAGCGGGCAGCTCAACCAGCGTGCATCAGGGTTGACAGCGGACGCCAAACAAAAAATTTCTTTGGGCCGTGGACTGGTGCGCTCTGATGTGTCAGCAGTACTTTTTGACGAACCCTTAACGGTGATTGACCCGCATCTTAAATGGCAACTGCGGCGCAAGCTCAAGCAGATTCATCATGAGCTCAAGCTCACGCTGATATATGTCACTCATGATCAGATTGAGGCGTTGACCTTTGCTGAGGAAGTGGTGGTGATGTCACGCGGACGCGCCGTACAAACGGGGTCGCCCGAAGCGCTTTTTGAACGACCCCGGCATACATTTGTCGGACACTTTATTGGCTCTCCAGGAATGAATTTTTTGCCAGCTGTGTCGGAACCAGGCTATTTGCACCTTGCCGGACATACGCTGGTTGTACCAGTCGATCGCAGCGTGCCAGCAGGAAATTTGAAACTGGGTATCCGGCCGGAATATGTCTCGCAAGCCGAACCTGGTCATTGCGGCGCATTGCCGTTTACCGTCCAGAAACTACAAGATGTCGGCACCCATTTCATATTGACAGCCACCTTGGGTGCGCATGTTTTGAAGGCGCGAATGACGTCTGTACGCGGCATACCGCCAGCAGGTCAGGAAGTGTGGCTGACTGTCATGGGCCCGCATACCTGTATTTACTGCAACGAAGAACTGGTGAGCGTATGAGTACAACGATTAAACCCACCAACCAGAAGGCCTGGTTAATGGTGCTGCCAGTCATTATTTGCGTTGCGTTTTCCGCGATCTTGCCATTGATGACGGTAGTTAACTATTCAGTGCAAGACATCATTTCGCCGGAGCGAAGGGTGTTTGTCGGAACAGAGTGGTTTGCCTCAGTCATGCGCGACGAAGAGCTGCACGCGGCGCTCTGGCGTCAAATTACATTCTCTTTGGCGGTACTGGCTGTTGAAATTCCACTGGGTGTGGCGCTTGCATTGTCGATGCCCGCACAGGGCTGGAAGGCCTCCTTGACGCTCGTGCTGGTGGCGCTGTCGCTGCTGATTCCATGGAATGTCGTCGGAACGATCTGGCAAATTTTCGCACGGGCTGATATCGGTTTGCTTGGTTCAACTTTACAAAAAATGGGCTTCGATTACAACTATACGGGCAATGCCGCACACGCTTGGGCCACAGTATTGCTGATGGATGTGTGGCACTGGACTCCGCTTGTAGCTCTGCTGGGCTACGCCGGCTTGCGCTCCATACCGGATGCCTACTATCAAGCTGCGCGAATTGATGGTGCCAGCAAATTTGCGGTATTTCGTTACATCCAGCTGCCCAAAATGCGGGGGGTATTGATGATTGCCGTGCTGTTGCGGTTTATGGACAGTTTCATGATTTATACCGAACCATTTGTTTTAACGGGCGGCGGGCCGGGTAATTCGACCACGTTTTTGTCTCAGTTTCTGACTCAAAAGGCGGTAGGCCAGTTTGATCTGGGCCCAGCAGCAGCTTTTTCGTTAATTTACTTTCTGATTATTTTGCTGTTGTGCTTTATTTTGTACAGCTGGATGCAGCGGGTTGGCACACAAGAAAAAGAGGGAACACATGAGTAAAGTCACGTTGAAACCCAAGGCCAGGACCAGCTTTCAGGTGCGCAGTTTATTTTTAATCGCTTATATCGTGTTTGCACTATTGCCCATCTATTGGATGGTCAACATGAGCTTTAAAACAAATAGCGAAATTTTGTCTAGCTTTTCGTTTTTTCCCCAGCAATTCAACTGGGATAACTACAGGAAGATTTTTACCGATCCGTCCTGGTATTCGGGCTATATCAACAGCATGATTTACGTGGCTCTCAACACGGTCATTTCTGTGGCGGTTGCGTTACCTGCAGCCTACGCATTTTCGCGTTATAGGTTCCTGGGCGATAAACATCTGTTTTTCTGGCTATTGACTAACCGTATGACACCGCCTGCGGTGTTTTTACTGCCATTTTTTCAGCTCTACACCACGGTGGGTTTGATGGACACTCACCTGGCTGTAGCGTTAGCCCACTTGCTGTTTAATGTGCCTTTGGCAGTGTGGATTCTGGAAGGTTTTATGAGTGGCATACCTCGAGAAATTGATGAGACAGCCTATATTGACGGTTATTCATTCGGGCGATTTTTTATTCGTATCTTCCTTCCGCTTATCAAGGCTGGTGTCGGGGTGGCCGCGTTCTTTTGCTTCATGTTCAGTTGGGTTGAGTTACTGCTGGCGCGTACTTTAACCAGCGTCAATGCCAAGCCTATCGTGGCCATCATGACGCGCACTGTTTCTGCTTCAGGCATGGACTGGGCAACACTGGCGGCTGCAGGCGTGCTGACTATCATCCCTGGCGCTATCGTGATTTGGTTTGTTCGCAATTACATTGCCAAAGGATTTGCGATGGGAAGGGTCTGAAAATGGCGAAAATTTTGACAAGGAGACACCATGTTTGAGTGGATGGCGTGGACCATGCCAGTAGCTGTCTTTTTTATTTGTATTGGGCTGACGCTAGCCGGCATGACCCTGTGGGAAATAAAGTCACCTACTGCAATGACGCGAGGATTTTTGCCGATTGAAACTACTCGCGGTGACAGGCTATTCATCGGCCTGCTTGGCGCTGCTTATGTGAATTTAATTTTTGTCGGTCTGAGCGGCAAATTTGCGCTTTGGCTTGGCATGGAAGCTGACCCATCCATCTGGTTTGGGTTTGGTCTATCGATGGCACTGCTGCTTCTGGTCATGCGCAAGGGCTAGTAAAGCTGGTCCGGGCGGATTCATGGAAGAAAGATTTGACTCGTTTCCCCTGAGTCGTATGGGTTTTGAATATAGGGGATTCACTGATGAGGAGACAAGCGATGAAAGTTTTCAAAATGCGGCCGACCACCATTGCATTGGCGGTCACTTTTGCTTTTGGAGCGCCCAGCTGGGCGGACGAAGCTGCTGCTAAAAAATGGATCGACAACGAGTTTCAACCATCTACGTTGTCTAAAGACAAACAGATGGCTGAGATGAAGTGGTTTATCGATGCCGCCAAGAAGCTACAGGCTAAAGGCGTCAAAGAAATTTCGGTAGTGTCTGAAACGCTAACCACACATGAGTATGAGTCAAAAACGCTCGCAAAAGCGTTTGAAGAAATTACCGGAATCAAGGTCAAGCATGATGTTATTCAGGAAGGCGATGTTGTTGAAAAGTTGCAGACCTCGATGCAATCGGGCAAGTCAATCTATGACGGCTGGATCAACGATTCTGACCACATCGGTACCCATTACCGATACGGCACTGCCCTTGCGCTGACGGACCAGATGGCCGGACCCTGGAAAGAGTTTACTAATCCAGGTTTGGATCTGAAAGACTTTATTGGTACGAGCTTTACTACGGCACCAGACGGAAAAATGTATCAATTGCCCGACCAGCAGTTTGCCAATTTATATTGGTTCAGGGCTGACCTGTTTGCGCGCAAGGATTTACAAGAGAAATTCAAGGCTAAGTACGGCTACGACCTTGGCGTGCCGCTTAATTGGAGCGCTTACGAGGACATTGCTGCATTTTTTAGCGAAGATGTCAAAACCATTGACGGCAAGCCGATTTATGGTCACATGGACTACGGCAAGAAGGACCCATCGTTAGGATGGCGTTTTACGGACGCGTGGCTGTCAATGGCTGGCGCCGCAGACATAGGAATACCTAACGGGCTACCCGTCGACGAATGGGGGATCCGGGTAGCAGCGGATAAGTGCACGCCAGTGGGAGCTTCGGTGGCCCGAGGCGGTGCGACCAACTCACCGGCTGCTGTCTACGCGCTGACAAAGTACATCGATTGGATGAAAAAATACGCGCCGAAAGAGGCCACAGGCATGACTTTCGGTGAGGCGGGCCCGGTTCCGGCACAAGGACAGATCGCCCAACAAATCTTTTGGTATACAGCTTTCACTGCTGACATGATCAAGACTGGGCTACCTGTTGTGAATGCTGATGGCACGCCAAAGTGGCGCATGGCCCCTGGACCTAATGGACCTTATTGGAAACAGGGCATGCAAAACGGCTATCAAGATGTTGGTTCGTGGACTTTTCTGAAGTCAAATGAACCAAATCGTGCCGCAGCAGCGTGGCTGTATGCCCAGTTTGTCACTGCCAAGACCACTTCTTTGAAAAAATCGATTGTTGGACTAACGTTTATTCGTGACAGCGATATTCAGTCAGACTATTTCACGAAAAACGCAGCTAAGTATGGTGGTTTGATCGAGTTTTACCGCAGTCCAGCTCGTGTGGCGTGGACACCAACGGGCAACAATGTGCCTGACTATCCGAAGCTTGCACAGCTGTGGTGGAAGAATGTGGCGGTCGCTGTAACGGGCGAGAAGACCCCTCAAGTTGCAATGGACAATCTGGCCAATGAAATGGACGAGGTAATGGGTCGCTTGCAACGTGCTGGAATGGCTCATTGCGCTCCCAAGCTCAATCCAAAAGGTGACCCTAATAAATATCTTAGCGATAAAGGCGCGCCATGGAAGAAGCTGGCCAATGAAAAGCCGCCAGGTCAAACTATTGATTACGATAAGTTGCTGACTGCCTGGAAGGAAGGCCGCGTTCGTTAAAGAACGTCGATAAGTGATTGTGCGGGCTGCTTAGCGAACAAACGTCGCTAAGCAGTTCAGCACGGTCCGGTGCGCCCTGCTTCGTGGCCGGAGCATGCGCAACCAAAAAAATTTCCCGCCGCATCGTACGTGCTTCATATTGGCACAACACATATCCAGCATGAATATTGTCTTTCGTTGTGACCCGGCATTGGCGGATTTGCTTCCTCGACCGATTGCCGCAAAAGCTGCGCTCCCCTCTTGGTTGCGACAGATGGAAGCGCGCATGCCGTCTTTGGTGCATCAGCGTAGCATCCGGACAGTCAAGCAATGCCCACCATTTGTTGATGCCATGACACATGGATTTGTAATCTTGCTGCCTTGCGATGTGGTGGTGTGCGATGGTCGATTTAGCTGGGATTGGCCCTTGCCTGAATTGAGCGTATCAAGCCACCCGCGCGCGCCCTTAAGTTTCCATGTGCCGGAACAAGTTATGGGGTCGCCACTAGAACGCGGGGAAACCTCTGTGCTGAAGTTCAATAGCTTCTGGACCATTGAACTCGATCCGGGCTGGTCGCTGATGGTCGTCCACCCTGTCAATCGTGATGACCTGCCGTTCCGCCTGGTCACTGGGATGATCGATGCGGATCGATTCAATGACATGGGTATTAACTTCCCGGCTGTCTGGATCGACAGCAACTTTAACGGCGTACTTGCCCGAGGTACACCGATTGCGCAATGTTACCCAGTGCCTCGTCAGACCCCAACATTGGTGTTTGACGTAATGTCTGAAATACGCCAGCGGCAGTACGAAGAACTATCTCAAAAAATTATGGGCGGACCTGGCGTGTATCGCCGCCAGCACCGCAGCAAACGTGGAACATCTTGAATTAACCGTGCAAGTTTCGAAGTTCGGCTCGCAGTTCGCCGAGGTTCAGCCAAATCTTGCCAACATGCGGCGCAGCGAGTGCGTGGGCTATCCTGCCAAAGCTGGCCTCGTGCAGCTTGTATGCGCGGCTGTAAGCGCGCATCGCCTCTTCAAGACAGCCGCTGTCCTGCAGCAAAATCCCAAGGTTCATTTCTGCATCGGCTCGAGCTGGC
Organism: Burkholderiales bacterium; assembly: GCA_038230935.1. GTDB lineage: Bacteria > Pseudomonadota > Gammaproteobacteria > Burkholderiales > Burkholderiaceae_C > Polaromonas. The sequence goes on from JBBRMH010000030.1 coordinate 16,581, forward strand.
GACAATCGGAGCACTCGTCGAAGCGTTTGGACAGCGCTGCTCAAATCCCGCATGTCTTGCTGCACCAGTGCCAGATTAAACAAAGTGTCCACATGATCTGGAGCGAGAGTTTGCGCGAGCCCAAGCGTCTGCAAGGCCTGTCGCAATTGGCCGAATTGATGTTGCGCGATGCCCAATCTCAAGCAAATACCGTGATCAGTTGGTTGCAAGGCATGAGCGCGCGCATAGTGACTCAGAGCCTCATTCGCAGACCCACTCACGCGGGCTGCGTCGCCAGCAATCAAAATTGTAGGTACATGGTCTGGTCGCAGTGCCAAACTTGTTTTGGCATAAAGTGCAGCTTGCGCTGTGGCACCCTCCTGCAAATTAAAAACGGCAAGCAGTTGCAACACAGCGGCATGTGGGGGAAGCGTCGCATGGGCTTGCTCGCACAAAAATTTTGCGCGTTCACGTTGTCCTGCGTTCGCTTGGCGTATCGCCAAAGCGATGATTTCCTCGATCGAAGTTGCAGAAAATTCCATGCATCATCGTACTTGAATTGTCACAGGTCGCGCGCCTCGATGTTTCGGCGGAAATTTGAACTCACTGAGCATTTTTTGGGGAAAGACAATGGCTAATCCAAAGTCGTTTGCCAAGCAGATGAGTTATTTCAAAAAACTGGGCGGGCGCGTGAGAAGTAGGTCCGGATTTTCCTGTGTGTCATGCCCTTAGGTAGTGCCAATTGGTCAATCCGATGCCATCACCCCAAGAGCACTTGGGGTAAGTACGTCTGCCTGAATTTGTACCGTTTTAAATTGGAATGATGATGATTAAAGGTTTGCCGGTTGCTACCTGGCGCAAGGAATTGCTGGATCGTCTTGCGGTGTCACACCTTTATGACGTAGCTGTGATTGGCGGGGGCGCCACTGGCCTGGGCGTGGCGCTGGACGCCGCTGCGCGGGGCTTTTCAGTGGTGCTGGTGGAGTCGCATGACTTTGCCAAAGGCACCTCGTCACGCGCGACCAAGCTGGTACACGGCGGCGTGCGCTATCTGGCGCAGGGCAATATCGCACTGGTGCGTGAGGCCTTGCATGAACGCACCACGCTCTTGGCCAACGCGCCGCATCTGGCCCAGCCCTTGGCATTTGTAATGCCGTCTTACAAGTTTTGGGAGGCTCCTTTTTACGGCATCGGGCTCAAGATGTATGACGCGCTGGCTGGCAAGGCTGGTCTGGGAGCCACCGAATTTTTAAACCGTAACGAAACCTTGGGCCTGCTGCCCAATACCCGGCCGAGCGGACCGGGCGGCACGCTTAAAGGCGGTGTGAAGTATTGGGATGGCCAGTTTGACGATGCGCGTCTGGCGCTGGCGCTGGCCCGTACAGCCGCCAGCCGGGGCGCATTGCTGATCAACTACTGCGCTGCAACGCGCTTGGCACACGAGAACGGCAAACTGGCCGGACTGCAGGTGAAAGACCATGAAACCGGCTTGAGTTACGACATCAAAGCCAAGTGTGTTGTGAACGCCACAGGTGTGTGGGTGGACCAGTTTCGCATGGAAGACGGTCTGGCACTGGGCCGCGATGTCAAGGCCATGGTGGCGCCCAGCCAGGGCGTACACATTGTGGTGGACCGCGCGTTCTTGCCGGGCAGCCATGCCATGCTGATCCCCAAAACAGCCGATGGGCGGGTACTTTTTGCTGTGCCATGGCTGGGCAAGACGATTTTGGGAACCACCGATACACCGCGAGACAACCTGGCCTGCGAACCGCTGGCTTTCAAGGAAGAGGTTGACTTTATTCTGGGTGAATCTGCCCGCTACCTGACCAGAGCGCCAGGGCGGGCAGATATTAAAAGCATCTGGGTCGGGCTGCGTCCGCTGGTGAAGCCGCCGGATGACGACGGTGACGCGCCAGGGGCCACGCAGGGCTTGTCGCGTGAACACACGGTGCTGGTGAGTCAAAGCGGGCTGGTCACGGTGACCGGGGGCAAATGGACCACCTACCGTGCCATGGCAGAGGATGTACTCGACGCGTGTTTTTCTGCTGGCCTGTTGCCCGCACAGCCCGGTGGCGTAACCACGGCCCTGCCGCTGGTGGGCGCGCAAGCCATGACGCAAAAAATCAGCGATGCACCTGGCATCCACCTGTATGGCAGTGAAGCGTCTGCCGTGCTGGCTTTGCCCGGTGCAGACCGGGTACTGGGCGGCGGGCTGACAGAGGCGATGGTGCGCTTTGCAGCCCGCCATGAATACGCCCGAACCGTGGAAGACGTGCTGGCGCGGCGCTCCAGACTGCTGTTTCTGGATGCGGCACTTGCAAAAACACTGGCTGTAGAGGTCGCTGGCTTGCTGCAACAAGAAACCGGGGCGGACCCGGCACTGGAGGCGTTTTTGGCGCTTTGTGATCAGTACTTGCATTTGCCAGATTGAGCGTTGCTACGCTTATTTAAAATTTACAGCATTTTTTTACAAAGCAGTGTTGACAGGCTCTGTGAACGGGGTAATAATCGAGGGCTTCGCTATAAAAAGCGGGGACTTCTGGATATGTGCGCTGAGTGAGCGTTGCCAGAAGACATTGACTTAATATGACTTAATAGCCCAATTGGAGGCATTGCAAGTGGTTTGCAGTGCGGACGACGGGCCCAAGACTGATTGACAGGCTTGCTTTGAATTTAAAAGCACGCCAGTTGGTGCAAGTTGGGAACAAAATTAAATGATTCAAACGCAATCCAAACTCGATGTTGCTGACAACACGGGTGCCAAATCCGTGATGTGCATCAAAGTGCTGGGCGGCTCCAAGCGCCGGTACGCCAGCGTTGGTGACGTCATCAAGGTCAGCATCAAAGAAGCTGCGCCCCGTGGCCGCGTCAAAAAAGGCGAGGTCTACAGTGCTGTGGTCGTTCGCACCGCCAAAGGCATTCGCCGTGGCGATGGTTCGCTGGTTAAATTCGACGGCAATGCAGCAGTGTTGCTTAACGCCAAGCTGGAGCCTATCGGCACCCGCATCTTCGGACCCGTCACGCGCGAACTGCGCACTGAAAAGTTCATGAAGATCGTGTCCCTGGCTCCTGAAGTTCTGTAAGGACACGTCATGAACAAAATTCGCAAGGGTGACGAAATCATCGTCATCGCCGGTCGGGACAAGGGCAAGCGCGGCACGATCACGCTGCGCACCGACGACAGCTATGTGCTGGTTGAGGGCATTAACCTGGTGAAAAAACACACCAAGCCAAACCCGCTCAAAGGCACCACGGGTGGCATCGTTCAAAAAAGCATGCCGATTCACCAGTCCAATATCGCCATTTTCAATGCGGTGTCGGGCAAGGCAGATCGTGTAGGTATCAAGTTGTTGGCTGACGGCAAAAAAGTGCGCGTCTTCAAGTCCAGCGGCGACGAAATTAAGGCGGCCTGAATAGGTACACAGCATGGCAAAAACAGCACCATCACAACAAGCTGCAACGCAGGCCCGCCTGCAGTCACAGTTTCGCGAAAAAATCGCACCTGCCCTGATTGAAAAATTTGGTTACAAGTCGCCAATGCAGGTTCCCCGCATCACCAAGATCACACTCAATATGGGCGTGAGCGAGGCGGTTGCCGACAAAAAAGTCATGGACAACGCCGTGGGCGACATGGCTAAGATCGCGGGCCAAAAGCCTGTGGTAACCAAGGCCAAAAAAGCCATCGCTGGTTTCAAAATCCGCGAAGATTTGCCGATTGGCTGCATGGTCACGTTGCGCGGCGTGAAGATGTATGAGTTTCTGGACCGTTTCGTCACCGTGGCTTTGCCCCGGGTTCGTGACTTCCGCGGTATTTCCGGTCGGGCTTTCGATGGCCGTGGCAACTACAACATCGGCGTGAAAGAGCAGATTATTTTCCCTGAAATTGAGTATGACAAGGTCGATGCCTTGCGTGGTCTCAATATTAGTATCACAACGACGGCCAAGTCCGATGATGAGTGCAAGGCACTCCTCACCGCCTTCCGTTTTCCGTTCAAAAACTGAAGGCGTAAGATGGCTAAACAAGCACTGCTGCAACGTGAAATCAAGCGCGACAAACTGGTCGCCAAGTTTGCTAAAAAGCACGCTGAACTCAAAAAGACGTCTAACGACTTCAAACGCACTGACGACGAGCGCGCACTGGCCCGTCTTGAGCTGCAAAAGCTCCCGCGCAATGCCAACCCCACCCGCCAGCGCAATCGCTGCGCAATCACGGGGCGCCCACGTGGAACGTTCCGTCAATTTGGCTTGGCTCGCGCCAAGATTCGTGAGTTGGCTTTTGCGGGTGATATCCCTGGTATCACCAAAGCAAGCTGGTAAGCATAGGAGAAACGCAAAATGAGTATGAGTGATCCTATCGCCGACATGCTGACACGCATTCGGAATGCACAAATGGTTGAAAAAGCCGTTGTGCTGGTGCCATCGTCCAAAGTCAAGGTTGCCATTGCGCAAGTTTTGAAAGACGAGGGCTACATTGATGGCTTCTCGGTGAAAACCGATGATGGCAAATCCCAACTGGAAATCGCCCTGAAGTATTACGCAGGCAAGCCCGTGATTGAGCGCATCGAGCGCGTCAGCCGCCCCGGTCTTCGCGTGTACAAAGGCCATGGCGCCATTCCTCAGGTCATGAATGGCTTGGGTGTGGCAATTGTCACAACGCCGCAAGGTGTCATGACTGATCGCAAGGCGCGCGCTACCGGCATCGGTGGTGAAGTTCTTTGCTACGTGGCCTAACGGCGAGATTAAGGAGAAATTGAATGTCTCGTGTAGCAAAAATGCCAGTGTCCATACCGTCTGGTGTGGATGTGGCCATCAAAGACGACCAAATCAGCGTCAAAGGTGCCTTGGGTGCCTTGGCATTGACACAAAACGCGCTGGTCACCATTACCAGTGACGCTGGCAAGCTGACGTTTGTACCTGCGAATGATTCGCGTGAAGCCAATGCCATGAGCGGCACCATGCGTCAGCTGGTGAACAACATGGTCACCGGTGTCACCAAGGGTTTTGAGAAAAAGCTCAACCTGGTGGGTGTGGGCTACAAAGCTCAGGCGCAAGGTGAAAAACTCAATTTGACCGTTGGTTATTCACACCCCGTCGTGATCGATATGCCTGCTGGTATTACGGTTGCCACGCCGCTACCAACCGAAGTCGTGATCAGAGGCTCTGACCGCCAACGCGTCGGCCAGATTGCTGCTGAAATTCGTGCTGTTCGCCCTCCTGAGCCTTACAAAGGCAAAGGCATCCGTTATTCGGATGAGAAGATCACGATCAAAGAAACCAAGAAGAAATAAGGAGCTGCACCATGTTGACCAAAAAAGAGCAGCGCCTTCGTCGCTCACGTCAAACGCGTATCCGCATCGCCACACAGGGTGTTGCCCGTCTGACAGTGAACCGTACCAACCTGCACATTTACGCCAGCGTCATTTCTGGCGACGGCACCAAAATTCTGGCTTCTGCATCGACGGCAGAAGTAGAAGTCCGCAAAGATATGGGTGCCTCTGGCAAGGGCGGAAACGTCTCTGCTGCGCAAGCCATTGGCAAGCGTATTGCTGAAAAAGCAAAAGCAGCTGGTGTGGAAAAAGTAGCATTTGACCGCGCTGGTTTTGCATACCACGGTCGCGTCAAAGCGCTCGCTGATGCGGCCCGCGAAGCTGGCTTGCAGTTCTAAAGTAACCGCAAGTTAAATACACGTAAGCAGACTGGAAATAAGTATGGCCAAGTTTCAAGCAAAATCAGCAAACGACGCTCCAGACGATGGTCTGAAAGAAAAAATGATCGCGGTGAACCGCGTGACCAAAGTGGTGAAGGGTGGCCGTATTCTCGGTTTCGCTGCACTGACAGTGGTGGGTGACGGCGACGGTCGCGTTGGCATGGGCAAGGGCAAGTCAAAAGAAGTGCCAGCAGCCGTGCAAAAAGCCATGGAAGAAGCCAGGCGCAATCTGAAAAAGGTGTCGCTCAAAAATGGCACGATTCATCACAATGTGTTTGGTCATTGGGGCGCAGCGAACGTCATGATGATGCCTGCCGCCAAAGGTACCGGCATCATCGCCGGTGGCCCGATGCGCGCCGTCTTTGAGGTGATGGGTATCACCGACATCGTGGCCAAAAGCCACGGCTCAAGCAACCCGTACAACATGGTGCGTGCAACGCTGGACGCGTTGAACAACTCCACCACGGCCTCTGACATTGCTGCCAAGCGTGGCAAATCGGTCGAAGAAATTTTCGGCTGAAGCGTTTCGGCTAAAAGCTGCCCAGGAGTATTGAAATGACGACAGAAAACAAAGTGAAAGTCCAGCTGGTTCGCAGCCCTATTGGTACCAAAGAGTCACATCGCGCCACAGTGCGTGGTCTGGGTCTGCGCGGTGTCAACAGCACAAGCGAACTGGAAGACACGCCTGCAGTGCGCGGCATGATCAACAAAATCTCGTACTTGGTCAAGATTGTCTGAGTGGGTTATCGGGCTTAATTATTCGGGCTTACTTATTCGGGTTTAGTCTCGACAGGAATTCAAAATGGAATTGAACGGAATCAAGCCTGGAGAAGGCGCCAAACATTACAAGCGTCGCGTCGGTCGTGGCATTGGCTCTGGTATTGGCAAAACGGCTGGCCGTGGTCACAAGGGTCAGAAGTCACGCGCCGGTGGCTACCACAAGGTTGGCTTTGAAGGCGGTCAAATGCCTATGCATCGCCGCTTGCCCAAGCGCGGCTTCAAGTCGCAACTGCTCAAGTTCAATGCTGAGGTCACACTCACATCGCTGGAACGACTCGGTTTGGCTGAAGTGGACGTGTTGGCGCTCAAGCAAGCTGGCCTGGTAGGGCAGCTTGTTAAAAACGTCAAGGTCATCAATACGGGTTCATTGATCAAAGCGGTCAAGCTCAACGGCATTGGTGCAACTGCTGCTGCAAAACTGGTGATCGAAGCAGCTGGCGGCATGCTGGCGTAATTGTTGACTCTCATTAAACTGGACTAATCAGTGGCGACCAACTCGGCTCAAATTGCAAAAACTGGCAAATTTGGTGATTTGCGCAACAGGCTTGTTTTTTTGCTGTTGGCGCTGGTGGTGTACCGTATTGGTGCACATATTCCAGTGCCAGGAATTGATGCTGGTCAACTGAAAGAGTTGTTCAAGGGCCAGCAAGGTGGCATATTGAATTTGTTCAATATGTTCTCTGGTGGTGCGCTGTCGCGCTTCACAGTGTTTGCGTTGGGTATCATGCCGTATATTTCGGCTTCCATCATCATGCAGCTGCTGACTTATGTCCTTCCGACATTCGAGCAATTGAAAAAAGAAGGTGAAGGCGGGCGCAGGAAGATCACGCAATACACGCGCTACGGCACACTTGGGCTGGCTTTGTTTCAGTCCATGGGTATTGCTATCGCACTTGAGAGTTCACCCGGTTTGGTTCTGGTGCCCGGATTCGGGTTTCGGATGACTGCTGTAGTCAGTTTGACTGCAGGAACCATGTTTTTGATGTGGCTTGGAGAGCAAATCACAGAGCGAGGATTGGGGAACGGTATTTCGATCCTGATTTTCGCGGGTATTGCAGCTGGCTTGCCCAATGCGATGGGTGGTTTGCTTGAGCTGGTTCGCACGGGTGCCATGAGTATTCTGGTGGCCATTGTTATTGTTGCGGTGGTTGTTCTGGTCACGTATTTCGTTGTTTTTGTCGAAAGAGGGCAACGTAAAATTCTGGTCAATTACGCCAGGCGGCAGGTTGGCAACAAGGTTTATGGCGGTCAATCTTCCCATTTGCCATTGAAGTTGAACATGGCGGGTGTGATACCTCCAATTTTCGCTTCTTCAATCATCTTGCTTCCGGCTACGGTGGTGGGCTGGTTCAGTACAGGTGAAAGCATGCGCTGGCTCAAAGATATTGCCAGCACGCTCACACCAGGGCAGCCGATCTACGTCATGTTGTATGCCAGTGCCATTGTGTTTTTCTGCTTTTTCTATACCGCGCTGGTCTTTAACAGTCGGGAGACAGCAGACAACCTCAAAAAGAGTGGTGCCTTCATACCGGGCATTCGGCCTGGCGACCAGACTGCTCGCTACATCGACAAAATCCTGGTCCGTTTGACCCTGGCGGGTGCGGTGTACATCACGTTTGTGTGTTTGTTGCCCGAATTTTTGATATTGAAGTACAACGTGCCATTTTATTTTGGTGGTACCTCTTTGATGATTATTGTGGTCGTGACCATGGACTTCATGGCTCAGGTTCAGAACTACATGATGTCGCAGCAGTATGAGTCTTTGCTTAAAAAGGCAAACTTCAAGACATCACCCGGCGCGTAGGCTTTGGCCCTCGCATAACGAGTAATTTAGGAGAATTAAAAATGAGAGTTTCAGCTTCGGTCAAGAAAATTTGCCGCAACTGCAAAGTTATCCGTCGCAAGGGCGTTGTGCGCGTGATCTGCACAGACCCACGTCATAAACAGCGTCAAGGCTGATTTTCAAGAGTTTTAGAGGACGAACATGGCTCGTATCGCTGGTATTAATATTCCGCCGCAGCAACATGCCGAAATCGGCTTGACTGCAATTTTTGGCATTGGTCGCACACGTGCTCGCAAAATATGCGAGGCGTGCGAAATTGCCTACTCCAAAAAAGTCAAGGATTTGACGGACGGTGATCTGGAAAAAATTCGGGATCAGATCGCATTGTTCACGATTGAGGGTGACTTGCGCCGTGAAACCACGATGAACATCAAGCGCCTGATGGATATCGGCTGCTACCGTGGTTTCCGCCATCGTCGCGGTTTGCCAATGCGGGGTCAGCGTACGCGGACCAACGCACGGACCCGCAAAGGTCCGCGCAAGGCCGCCGCTTCCTTGAAGAAATAATTAAGAGGTTTTCATGGCTAAGTCACCAAGCAATAACGCAGCTCAACGCGTTCGTAAAAAAGTACGCAAAAATGTGGCGGACGGGATTGCCCACGTACATGCGTCTTTTAACAATACCATCATCACGATCACCGATCGCCAGGGCAACGCCTTGTCCTGGGCTTCGTCAGGTGGTCAAGGCTTCAAAGGTTCACGCAAATCCACACCGTTCGCTGCGCAGGTCGCATCGGAAGTTGCAGGACGCGCTGCCATTGAGCAAGGTATCAAGAATCTGGATGTAGAAATCAAGGGTCCAGGTCCTGGTCGTGAATCTTCGGTTCGCGCACTCGGCGCACTTGGTATTCGAATCAATTCGATTGCTGACGTGACACCCGTTCCACACAACGGCTGCCGTCCCCAAAAGCGTCGCCGCATCTGATCACGCTGTCTTGCCGGGTCAGCTGCCAGGAGCAGCCGGATCAGTGCAAGACTTTTAATCAAGCCCACCGCCGTCAGGTCAAACGTAACAGTTAAAACCGAAGGCTCCTGCAGCAATGCAGCAGATGACAAAAGGATATTCAAGTGGCACGTTACCTAGGCCCCAAGGCCAAACTGTCCCGTCGCGAAGGCACGGACCTCTTTCTGAAAAGTGCCCGTCGTGCGATTGCCGACAAGGCCAAGTTTGACTCCAAGCCCGGCCAGCACGGGCGTACCTCTGGAACCCGCACTTCGGACTTTGGTCTGCAATTGCGTGAGAAGCAGAAGGTCAAACGCATGTATGGTGTGCTGGAAAAGCAGTTCCGTCGTTACTTTGAAGAGGCAGATCGCCGCAAGGGCAACACCGGTGCCAACCTGTTGTTCCTGCTTGAGTGCCGCCTGGACAACGTCGTTTACCGTATGGGTTTTGGCTCAACCCGCGCAGAAGCGCGTCAGTTGGTGTCCCACAAGGCCATTACCGTCAATGGCGGCTCCGTCAATATTCCTTCCTATATGGTCAAGGCTGGTGACATTGTTGCAGTCCGCGACAAGTCTAAAAAGCAGACCCGTGTTGCCGAAGCACTGCAATTGGCTCAGCAAGTAGGCATGCCCGCGTGGGTTGATGTGAGTATTGACAAAGGCGAAGGCACCTTCAAGAAGGTTCCTGATCGTGATGAATTCGCCGCAGATGTCAACGAGTCGTTGATTGTCGAGTTGTATTCACGTTAATTTCGTTCCTGCAAATACGGTGCCCGTATTTGCAGGCTCCGCTTCGCCGGCCTTATCGGTGTAACGAGCCGAGGGTATTGAGAGGAAGATTGCATGCAGACAAATTTACTGAAACCCAAAACCATCAATGTGGTGCAACTGGGTACGAACCGCGCCAAAGTAACCCTTGAACCGTTCGAGCGTGGCTACGGTCATACACTGGGTAACGCATTGCGGCGCGTACTGTTGTCCTCCATGGTGGGGCATGCTGCTACTGAAGTGACCATTGCAGGTGTCCTGCATGAATACTCATCGATTGATGGTGTTCAGGAAGATGTTGTCAACATTTTGCTGAACCTCAAAGGCGTGGTTTTTAAACTGCACAACCGGGATGAAGTTACTTTGAGTTTGCGCAAGGATGGGGAAGGTCCCGTCACAGCCGCTGATATTCAGACGCCACATGATGTTGAAATCATCAATCCTGAGCACGTGATCGTCAACTTGTCGCACGGCGGCAAAATCGACATGCAGATCAAGGTTGAAAATGGCCGTGGCTATGTGCCGGGAAATATGCGCCGTTATGGTGACGAGTCCACAAAGTCGATTGGTCGCATTGTGCTGGATGCGTCGTTCTCGCCCGTCAAGCGCGTCAGTTACACGGTTGAAAGCGCTCGCGTCGAGCAACGTACTGATCTGGACAAGCTGGTACTTGAGATTGAAACCAACGGTGCTGTGACTGCAGAAGATGCCGTTCGTTCGTCGGCCAAAATTTTGGTGGAGCAGCTGGCGGTGTTTGCGCAACTCGAAGGTAGCGAACTTGCCGCCTTTGATACGCCGGTTCAGCGCAGTTCGCAGCAATTTGACCCGATATTGTTGCGTCCTGTGGATGAGCTGGAACTCACGGTTCGTTCTGCGAACTGTCTGAAAGCAGAGAACATTTACTACATTGGCGACCTGATTCAGCGCACCGAAAACGAGCTGCTTAAAACGCCAAATCTGGGTCGCAAGTCGCTCAATGAAATCAAGGAAGTCCTTGCATCGCGCGGTTTGACGCTCGGCATGCGACTTGAGAGCTGGCCTCCTGCAGGTCTCGATAAACATTAACTGAAACACACCATTTCTTCAATGAAATGGCGCACGGGCAGTACCTGATACGGCTGCCCGGATATTAAAAAGGAAACCATCATGCGACACGGACACGGCCTACGTAAACTTAACCGCACCAGCGAGCACCGCCTCGCCATGCTGCGCAACATGATGAATTCGCTGCTCCAGCACGAAGCCATCAAAACCACTCTGCCCAAGGCGAAAGAACTGCGCCGCGTGGTGGAACCCATGATCACACTTGCAAAAACGCCAACACTGGCCAACAAGCGTCTGGCGTTTGACCGCCTGCGTGATCGTGACATGGTGGTTAAATTGTTTGCAGAATTGGGACCGCGTTACAAGACGCGTCCAGGTGGCTACACACGCATTCTGAAAATGGGTTTCCGCGTTGGCGATAATGCACCGATGGCTTTGGTCGAATTAGTTGACCGTCCGGATGTTGCAAATGTCGCAACAGTTGACACAGCCAAGGTTTAATAGGTTATAATAATTACATACCGCGCGGTGGAGCAGCCTGGTAGCTCGTTGGGCTCATAACCCAAAGGTCGTAAGTTCAAATCTTGCCCGCGCAACCAACAGTCAAGCCCAAGCAGCTTGAAAGCAAAAAACCCACTTCATGTGGGTTTTTTGCTTTCAGCGATGGCTAGATTCCTATTCTTCATTTCCCGGCATCTGGGTGCTTTTTCTACACGGTAAACACTCGGGCGAGTTGATCGCAAACTGATGACTGGAAAAATATCGAAGCGCGCTTGGGTAGTGCCAGTTAGTGCTGCCCGTGTGACATACTGAGCCATATATGTCTGTGTCATTTTCTTTTTCAGCAATTGTGGGTCAGGATGAAATGAAGCTGGCGA